>NZ_JBEYTJ010000004.1:18827-344146 GCF_040642995.1 Nonomuraea sp. NPDC047529
GAGCCCGCTGGCACCCCCCCGGTCGGGCCCGCCCGGCCCCCGCCCCCCCGCCGGGCTACCGCCGCCGGGCCCGGCTGGGGGGGGGCGCGCGACGGTGGGCTCCCGGCGACCGCGTCGCCGTCCTTCCTGGAACGCAGGTACACCGGCGGCCCGGCGGTGGGCGCCTTCGCGGAAGGCGAGCTGGTGGCCTGCGGGGCGGTGCGGCCGGTGGGCGAGACGACGGCGGCGACCGGCCTGGTCGACCCCGGCCACCGCGGCCGCGGGCTCGGGTCCGGCCTGCTCGACCGGCTGGCCGTGAAGCCGGGGGCCGGGCGGCTGGAGACCGAGTCGCTGACCCCGCAGGCGCACGCGCTGTTCCTGGCGCGCGGGTTCCGTCAGGCGTTCGCCGAGGACGTCTTCCGGCGCGACCTGACCGTGCCGTTGCCGTCCGTGCCGATGCCGCCAGAGGTGGCGGTCGAGGAGTGGTCCCCGGACAGCGAAGGGGCCTTCTACCAGGCGTACGCGGCGTCCTTCGCGGATCGTCCCGGCTTTCCCGGGTGGTCGCGGGAGCAGTGGGTCGACTGGCTGGTGGACGACGGGTTCCTGCCGGGGTGCTCGCTGGTGGCGCGCGAGGCGGGCGTCGCCGTCGGCTTCGTGACGTGCGCGGACGAGTTCCTGGTCCAGGTGGGCGCCGTGCCCGGGTGGCGGCGGCGCGGGCTGGCGCGGGCGCTGGCCGTCGCGGCGCTCGGCCGTATGCGTGACGGCGGGGCGGTCCAGGTCTTCCTGGACGTCAACGTCAACAACCCGGCCTCTGCCGCCCTCTTCCAAGGTCTCGGGTTCGAGAAGATCGCTCGCCGCGCCCGCTACGAGTAGGCCCATCTCAGCCGGGCGTGGCGGTCGTGAGGCTCCGATGCGGGCCTTAACCGGACGTTAGGGTTCTCGCAGTTCGTCGCTATCGCGCCGGCGGCCACTGTGGGAGGCGTCAGGACGACGACCACGCAACGGAGGGTTTTCCGCATGCGCAAGCCTATGATCATCGCTGGACTGGCCACGGCCACCGTGCTCGCCGCGGGCGCCGGCACGGCCTTCGCCACCGCCTCCACCCCCACATCCGGCCCCACATCCGGCCCCACATCCGGCCCCACGTCCGCCGCCACGTCGGCCCCCGCCCCGGCGGTCCCCCAGGAGCAGGCCGAGAAGACGGCGCTGGAGAAGGTGCCGGGCGGCAAGGTCACCTCGGCCGAGCTGGAGAACGAGGACGAGGGCCAGGTCTGGGAGATCGACATCGACGCCGCCGACGGCATCGAGCACGAGATCACCGTGGACGCTACCAAGGGCACCGTCCTCGCCGAGGAAACGGACGACGACGCCGACGACCACGCCGATGACCGCACGGACGCCCAGCAGGGCGACCAGAAGAACGCCCAGACCGCCGACAGCGACGACGACGCCGAGGACGACCAGGCGGACGACCAGGCGGGCGACCAGAACGACGACCACGGCGGCGACAAGGCCGGCGCCAAGAGCGACGACCAGGGCAGCGACCAGGGCAGCGACCAGGGCGACGACGACTGAGGGACACCCGCCTGGCGGTAGCCCCCCGCCCAGGGGGCCGTCAGGGGGCGCGCGAGTCTGGAGGCGGCATCGACACCGGTGCCGCCTCCAGGCGCGTCGGGGGCCGGTCAGACGGTGGCGCTGACGCCGATGTCGTGAAAGCGGCCCAGGAGGCCCGCACCAGCGAGCGCGGCGGCCATCACACCGGCGAACACGGGCTCTCCGGGGGCGACGGGCTGGGCTGGGCACGGTCTCGGGCGACGGCCCGGGGGCGGGGCGGGGGTCAGGTGCGAGGGGCGTACATGATGACGAGGACGCCGACCAGGCAGATCAGGGCGCCGATGACGTCCCAGCGGTCGGGGCGGAAGCCGTCGGCGACCATGCCCCACACCAGGGACCCGGCGACGAAGACGCCGCCGTACGCGGCCAGGATGCGGCCGAAGTTGGCGTCCGGCTGGAGGGTGGCGACGAAGCCGTAGAGGCCGAGGGCGACGACGCCGCCGCCGATCCACAGCAGGCCGCGTTGCTCGCGCACACCCTGCCAGATCAGCCACGCGCCGCCGATCTCGGCGAGCGCGGCCAAGGCGAACAGCAGCAGTGAGCGGATCATCGTCATGACGGTCAGTACATCGTATCCGCGAGGGCGGCGGAGGGGAGGGGGCAGTCGGGGCAGGTGCAGCCGGTCAGGCTGTCGCAGCCGGCGGCGACCACCTGGGTCAGCGACTCCCGGACGGTGGTCAGGTCCGCGATCTTCGCGTCGATCTCGTCGATCTTGGCCTGGGCGTGGGCGCGCAGGTCGGGCGTGGGGTGGCGGCGGCCGGTGTCGATCAGGGCGGCGACCTCGTCCAGGGTGAAGCCGAGCCGCTGGGCGGCCTTGATCACGGTGAGCAGGGCGACGGTCCCGGGCGGGTACGCGCGGTGCCCGCCCGGGCTGCGCCGCGGCTCGGCGAGCAGGCCGCGGCGCTCGTAGTACCGCAGGGTCTGGATGTTGACCCCGGCCTGCTCGGCGACCTGCCCGCTGCGCAGGTACGGCTCCTCCGGCTCGGGGCTCACGCGTGCCGCCCGGCGGCTCTGGGCTGGAGAGCGTCCAGGACGTCGGTGTGCCGCGTGCATGTGGACGGCGTCCGGTCCTGGGAACCCTGGTGAAGGGGGAGGCCTGTGGTCATGTCATGACGGTAACCCTGTACCTGGGTACCGGATTCAAGGGGCGGCGGGAACTTGTAGGGTGGTAGGGGATAGGGCCGGACAAATGGGAGGCAAGAGTGCGTGAGTTCCGCTCCTGCCTTCACCTCGCCCGCGAGTGGCACGCCCGCCCACTGCGTCCGCTGGAGTTCCGTCCGGTCGGCACGAACGGCTATGTCAGCACGTGGGGCGTGATCCCGGGCATCCGCCCGCCGCAGGCCCACTGAGAGCCCTCCGCCAGGCGGCGGCCCGCACAGCCGGAGACCGCTGAAAGCCGCGCACCACGCAAAGGCCTGCGCGGCGCCCTGCAAGCCCTCCATCAAGCGAAACGCCGCACAGCGGCCGGAAGTGCTGCGCCGTGCGGAGGCTTCGCCGTGCGGCTGAAGGTCTCGTGAAGGTTCCGCATGGCTGGGGGCGGTGTAGTCGTTGGCCCGAATTGTTCTTATTGTTCTGGAGTTCTTCCTTCATGTCGCGGATCATCACCGCTCTCCGCTCCGACGCGGTCGGCGGCGTGCTGCTCATCGTCGCCGCCCTGGCCGCGCTGGCCTGGGCCAACTCGCCTCTCGCCGACTCCTACGAGGCCCTGCGCACGTGGTCGTTCGGCCCGTCCGGGCTGGACCTGCGACTGAGCGCGCAGGCGTGGGCCGCCGACGGGCTGCTGGCGGTGTTCTTCTTCATCGTCGGCAACGAGCTCAAGCAGGAGCTCGTGCACGGCGAGCTGCGCGACCCGCGCCGCGCCGCGCTGCCCGTCGTGGCCGCGCTCGGCGGTGTGGTGATCCCCGCGCTGTTGTTCCTGGCGGTGAACGTCGCCGCGCCGGGAGAGGCGGTCAACGGCTGGGGCGTGCCGATGGCCACCGACATCGCCTTCGCGCTCGCCGTCCTGGCCGTCGTGGGCCGCGGCCTGCCCACGCCGCTGCGGACGTTCCTGCTGACGCTGGCGACCGTGGACGACGTGTGCGCGGTCGTCGTCATCGCCGTCGGCTACACCTCGGGCCTCAATCTCGCCGCCCTGGCCGGGGCCGCCGCCGGGCTGTGCGTGTGGGCGTACCTGCAGCACGGGCGGGGCCGCGCGGTCACCGCCGTGCGCCGCGCGCTGCCCGCGTGGCTGCTGTACGGGCCGCTCGCCGTGCTGATCTGGGCGCTGACGCACGCCTGCGGGGTGCACGCGACCATCGCCGGCGTGGCGATGGGCCTGCTGATGCGCACCCGGCCGCGCGCCGGCGAGCAGGAGCCGCCCTCCCAGCGCGCCGAGCACGCGCTGCGGCCGTTCTGCGCGGGGGTGGTGCTGCCGGTGTTCGCGCTGCTGTCGGCCGGGATCTCCCTGTCGGGGGCGGACGGGTTCTGGGCGGGGACCGTGACCTGGGGCGTGCTGGCCGGGCTGGTGGCGGGGAAGCCGCTGGGCATCGTCGGCGCGGCGTGGCTCACCGCGCGCCTCACCAGCGCCCACCTCAACCCGCGGCTGAGCTGGAGCGACATCGCCGGTGTGGGCGTCCTGGGCGGGATCGGGTTCACCGTCTCGCTGCTGATCGCCGAGCTCTCCTACACCGGCCCGGCGCACCTGACCCAGGCCAAGGGCGCGATCCTGCTGGCCTCGGCGGCGGCGTCCGTGCTGGCCGCCCTGATCCTCGGCGCCCGCGGCCGCCGACGTCGGGCGGTCGCGGGCGGGCTGACCGGACAGGCCGGAGGCGCGTTGACCGGATAGGCCGGAGGCGGGCTGACCCGGGCAGGACGGAACGGGTTAACCGGACAGCGCGGCGGTGAGGCGGGCCACCAGGGTCGCGACCGCCGCGCGCAGTTCGGGGCCGCCCTCGACGCGGAAGGCGAACGGCACGGCCGGCAACCACTCCTGGGCGTACATGGCCGGGTTGCCCGTGCTCCCGACCAGCACGCAGCCCTCCCCGTACGGTTCGAGCCGCCCCATGGGCGGGCGGACCCAGGGCGCGACCTCGGCCAGGGGCGCGTCGAAGACCACGCGGGTGGAGTACGCCCATCCGGTGCCCAGGTTCTCCTCCAGCGCCGCCACCGGGTCGAGGCCGTCGGGCGGCCGGAAGCCGAGGGTGCCCTGACGTACGGTTCGGACGCGGTCCACCCGGTAGGTGCGGATCGCGCCGGCGCGGTGGGAATGGCACAGCAGGTACCAGCGCCCGTACCGGACGACGACCGCCCAGGGATCGACCTCGGCCTCCCACTCCTTGCCCGACCCGCTGCGATAGGTGATGCGCACCCGCCGCCGGGCCGCGGACGCGGCGACGAGCGCGCTGGTCACGGCGACGCCGGGACGGGCCGCGTACCGGTCGGGGGCGGCGGAGGCGTGCTCGCGCAGCGCGGCGGCCTGCCGTCCGACGCCTTCCGGCAGGGCCCGGATGACCTTGGACAGGGCGGCGCCCACCAGGTCGTCGGCGTCGTCGGCGCCGGCGGCGGCCGGCTGGCCGTCGAGCACCGCCATGACCAGGCCGAGCGCCTCGGGCTCGGTGAAGGCGACCGGCGGCAGTCTGGTGCCGCGCCCGAGCCGGTAGCCGCCGTAGGGGCCTCTGGCCGACTCGACGGGGATGCCCGCCTCCCGCAGGATCCCGACGTACCGGCGGGCGGCGCGTTCGGTCACGCCCAGGGACGCGGCCAGCTCGCCGGCCGTCACGCCCGGACGCCGCTGAAGGACCTCCAGGGCGCGCAGGGCCCGCGCGGTGGGGCTGAGTTCGGCCGGCATCCGAGCAGACTAGAACGGTCAGGGCGAGATCCGGAAGTAGAACGTCCGGAACACCCCCTAACGTGGGCCGCCATGACCGACTTCCAGGAAGACGTGCACGTCGAAGGCGTGCACCTGCGGAAGGCCACGTTCGCGCGGATGGGCCTCCATGACGCCCGCGTACGCGCGGCCGACCTGTCCGGCCTGCGGCTGAGCGGCGTCGAGCTCGTCGACGTGGAGATCAGCGGCGAGCTGCGGAACGTCGTGGTGAACGGCGTGGACATCGTCCCCCTCGTCGAGGCCGAGCTGAATCGCCGCATGCCCGAGCGCGCCCAGATGCGCCCCGAGGACCCCGAGGGGTTCGCCGAGGCGTGGGCGATCCTGCGACGGCTGTGGGCGGGCACCCTCGCCCGCGCCGCGACGTTCCCGGAGGCGCGGCTGCACCGGAGCGTCGACGGCGAATGGTCCTTCATCCAGACGCTGCGGCACCTCAACTTCGCCTCGGCCGCCTGGGTCGGCCGGATGATCGTGGGCGACGTCTCGCCGTGGCACCCGCTCGACCTGCCCTGGGACGAGGCGCCCGGCTGGGACGGCGTCCCGTGGGACCGCGAGGCGCAGCCCTCGCTGGAGGAGGTGCTGGCGGTCCGCCGCGCCCGTCAGGCGATGGTCGGCCGGGTCGTCGCCTCGCTCACGGCCGAGCGGCTCGCCGCGGACGTCACCCGCGACGAGCCCGGCTGGCCGCGGCTGACCGGCTTCCCCCTCAAGGAATGCCTGCACATCGTCCTGCACGAGGAATGGGAACACCGGCTCTACGCGGAACGCGACCTGAACGCACTACAGAAAGAGGACTGACATGGACATCCTGCTCATCGGCGGCCTGTGGCTCGACGCCTCCGCCTGGGACGAGGTGGCGTCCGCGATCGAGGCGCTCGGCCACCGTCCCGTGCCGGTCGCGCTCCCCGGCCAGGGGGACGGAACCACCTCGGCCACGCTCGCCGACCAGGTGGCCGCGGTGCTCGCCGCCGTGGACGCGGCGCACGGCAGGCCCCTGGTGGCCGGTCATTCCGCGGCCTGCACCCTGGCCTGGCTGGCCGCCGACGCGCGGCCGGACAAGGTGGGCAAGGTCGCCTTCATCGGTGGTTTCCCCGCCGCCGACGGCGCCGCCTACGCCGACTTCTTCGAGATCGCGGACGGCGTCATGCCGTTCCCCGGGTGGGAGCCGTTCGAGGGGCCGGACGCGGCCGACCTCGACGAGGAGGCTCGGCGGAGCTTCGCCGCCGCCGCGCTCCCCGTCCCGGAGGGGGTGGCCAAGGGCGTGGTGCGGCTGACGGACGAGCGGCGGTTCGAGGTGCCGGCCGTTGTCGTGTGCCCGGAGTTCACCCCCGCCCAGGCGCGGGAGTGGATCGACGGGGGCGACGTCCCCGAGCTGGCCCGGGTCAAGCACCTCGACCTCGTCGACCTCGACTCGGGGCACTGGCCCATGATCACCGAGCCGGCCGCCCTGGCCCGGCTCCTGACCGAGGCGGCCGGCTGAACTCTCGCCGAGGGTCAGTGGCGTGAGGTGAGGATCTGGGAGAGGACCTCGTGCACGTGGGTGTTGGGGTGCTTGCCGGTGAACTGCTCGGCCAGCGGGCCCACGGCGGTCACGGGGACGTCGGCGCCGGTGTGGCCGCCGGTGGTCCAGTCCATGACGAACTGCAGCTTGCTGCCCTTGACGGGGAACGGGCCGTCCTCGGTCGAGGGGGCGGTGCCGCTCTCGTCGCCGGCGGAGGTGTCCTCGACGGTCAGGCCGCCGCACTCGTGGTCGCCGGTGACGACCAGCAGCGTGTCGGGGTTGGCGTCCACGTAGGCGCGGGCGACCTTGACGGCGTTCTCCAGCGACTCCAGCGCCTGAAGGGTGCGCGGGGCGTTGTTCTCGTGCGCGAACTCGTCGATGCCCTCCTCCTCGACCAGCAGGAAGAAGCCCTTCTTGTTGGTGGAGAGGGTGTCGAGCGCCTTCTTGGTCATGGTGGCCAGGTCGACGGCGGGGGAGTAGACGTCGCCCTCGCCCTCGGCGCGCTGCTGGAACATCTCCTCGTTGCTGAACAGGCCGAGCAGCTTGCCGTGACGGGCGGAGTCGAGCTGCTGGGCGTTGGAGACGTACTGGTAGCCGTCGGCTTTCGCCTGGTCGACGAGGTTGCCCTTGGTGCCCTTGCTGGCCTCGGTCGGGTCCTCGGCGGGCTTGTCGGGCCAGGCGCCGGGGGTGCCGGCGGGCAGCCACCAGTCCTCGCCGCCGCCCAGGATGACGTCCGGCTTGCTCACGGCCAGGTACTGGCGGGCGATCTCGTCCTGGGCCGAGCGGTTGGCGGTCTGGGCGAAGAACGCGGCGGGGCTGGCGTCGGTGACCTGGGCGGTGGTGACCAGCCCGGTGGACTTGCCGGCCTGCTTGGCCTGCTGCCCGAGGGTGGGCAGCGGCTTGCCGTCCACGTCGACGCTGATGGCGCCGTTGTAGGTCTTGACGCCGGTGGCCCAGGCGGTGGCGGCCGCGGCGGAGTCGGTGATGGCCGTCTTGGGGTCGTGCGGGCTGGTGGTGAGCTGGCCGGAGACCGGGAGCTGGTCCATGGTGAGCTGGCCGTCGAGGCCGGCCAGGTAGAGGCGGGCGGCCTCGCGGTGGGCGGCCGCCATCCCGTCGCCGTTGATGAAGATCACGCTACGGGCGCGGCCCTTGCCGCTGCTGGACGCGTCGGCGGACAGGACCGGGCTGACGGCGACGACCGCGAGAGCGGCGGCGAGCGCGGTGGTTGCCGAGGCGGTCAGGCGCCGCTTGGACGAGGAATGCATGACGCCCCCATATGGAACGAATCGGGCAGAGAAGTACTTTGCGGGACACGATCCTGTACTTCTCGCCGGACATCTTTCCGTCCAAGTGATGTCCATACGGTGAACATGTCCGAGCCGTACGGGACGGCCGGCCGGCTTGGCGACACGGTAACCGTTCATGTCCGAGGGCTTGACCTCGGGATGACGCGTCCGGACGCGACCAGTTCATAGCCTGGTGCAATGGCAAGGCTGACATGGACGGCCAAGTCGGTCCTGGTCACCGTGCTCGTGCTGGTCGCCGGGGCCGCCGCCGCGGCCGGGGCCGTGTTCCTGAGCATGAGCAGCGAGGACGGTTCCGCCCCCGAGCCGGTCGTCGCGTGGCTGCGCGGCTCGGGCTCGACCGCGCAGAAGGGCGCCATGGACGCCTGGATCGGCGAGTTCCACCGCATCCACCCCGAACTGCGCGTCACCTACGAGCCCAACGGCTCCGACCGCGGCATCGAGGACTTCATCGCGGGACGCAGCGCGTTCGCCGGCTCGGACGTGCCGATGACCCCGGAGGAGCAGGCGCACGCCGACCGGCACTGCGGCGGCCCGGCCGAGCACCTGCCGATGGTCGTCTCCCCGGTCGCGGTGGCCTACAACGTGGCCACCGTGCCCGCCCTGCGCCTGTCGCCCGCGACCCTGACCGGCATCTTCACCGGGCGCATCACCAAGTGGAACGCCCGCGAGATCGCCGCCGACAACCCCGGCGAGGGCCTGCCGGGCACCCGCATCCACGTCTTCCACCGCTCCGGCCAGTCCGGCACCACGCAGAACCTCACCGAGTTCCTGCGGGCGACCGGCGGCTGGCCGCACCAGCCGTCCAGGACGTGGACCGGCGCCGGCCAGGGCGTGACCAGCTCCAGCGGGATGACGCAGGTCCTCCAGCACACCGGGGACTCGATCGGGTACGTCGAGTACGGCTTCGCCAGCAGCGCCCTGCTGAACACCGCGGACGTGCGCAACGCCGCCGGCCAGTTCGTCACCCTGTCGCCCGAGAGCGCCAGCAAGGCCCTTCAGGGCGCCACGGTCGCGAACCTCCCGAACGGGCTGGTGCTGTCCTTCGACCACCGGCGGGCGGTCCCCGGCGCCTACCCGATCGTCCAGGTCACGTACGAGATCATCTGCGCGGGCCGGGCGGACCCGCTGGTGCGCACCTTCCTCGACTACACCGCCGGCGACGCCGGCCAGTCCTACCTGGCCCTGTACGGCTACGCCCCCCTGCCGCACGACCTGCTCGCCCAGGTGCGCGGACGCCTGGGGGCCACGAGCTGAACGGGCCGCCGCCTCGGGGCGAATTCCAGGAGTGGCGGGCGCCGGCACGATTAGCCCGCCCGCGTCCGGTGAAGAGAGGATGCCATGAACGCGAACATCCGGTCGCGGGCCGCATGACCGGTCCGGACGACGAGCATCCCACGGTCCTCGCCCCCCTGGCGGCCGCGGAGCACAGCGAACTGCTCGACACCACCCCCGGGTTGTGGGTGGACGACAGCGACGACGACGATCCGGTGCTGGTGCGCGCCGACGGCCGTCCGGTCGACACCTGGCGGCAGCACTATCCCTACGACGAGCGCCTGTCCCGGGAGACGTACGAGCGGGACAAGCGGCTGCTGCAGATCGAGCTGCTCAAGCTCCAGTACTGGATCAAGGGCACCGGCCGCCGGCTGGTGGTGCTGTTCGAGGGGCGTGACGCGGCCGGCAAGGGCGGCACGATCAAACGTTTCATGGAGCACCTCAACCCGCGCGGGGCCACGGTGGTCGCGCTGGAGAAGCCGAGCGAGCGCGAGCGCGGCCAGTGGTACTTCCAGCGGTACATCGCCCACCTGCCGGCCAACGGGGAGATCGTGCTGTTCGACCGCTCCTGGTACAACCGGGCGGGGGTCGAGCGGGTCATGGGCTTCTGCGACGTGCACGAGTACCTGGAGTTCATGGAACAGGTGCCCCGGCTGGAGAACCTGCTGGTGGACTCGGGGCTGCACCTGGTCAAGCTCTGGTTCTCGGTCTCGCGGGCCGAGCAGCGCACCCGGTTCATCATCCGCCAGGTGGACCCCGTACGGCAGTGGAAGTTGTCGCCGATGGACCTGGCCTCCCTCCGCAAATGGGACGAGTACACCCAGGCCAAGGAGGACATGTTCCTGCACACCGACACCGAGTCGGCGCCCTGGACGGTCATCAAGAGCAACGACAAGAAACGCGCCCGGCTGGAGGCCATGCGCCACGTGCTCAGTCTCTTCGACTACGACGAGAAGGACGCCGAGGTCGTCGGCGTGCCCGACCCGCGCATCGTGATCTCGGCGGGGGACATCTTCGACGAGGACCACGTCGCCTACCAGGGCACCGACCCGTGACCGCCGGCCGCCCGCCACGGCCGGCGGCCCGTGGTCAGGGGGCCCTCGCCGCCCCCTGACCGGTTGGGGCGCGTCGTCAGGCGGGCAGGACGTTCTGGGGGAACTCGCCCTCGTAGTTGCCCGGGTTCTCGAAGACGAACACGATGTAGGTCTCGAACCCGTCGGGGCCCTGGCCCGCGACGCGGGCCGCGCCGACCCTCCTGGTGTCCTTCCAGACGAGCTGGCTGAAGTGGCCGGTCCTGGCCGGGTCGCCGGGCGGGTTGGCCCAGTTGTAGTCCGCGATCTCGTCGTACCAGGCGGTCACGGCGTCGGCGGCGGTCTTCGGCGTGGTGCCGGAGGTCATGCCCCAGAAGATGTTCTCGCCCGTGGTGTCGCGCAGGCCGTCGTGGCCGGCCGACAGCTTCGCGTACTCGGAGCGGGAGGACGCGCGCTCCTTGGCGTACGCGACGAGCTTGGCGTCCATCTCCATGGGGGGCGCGTGGTGCTTGGCGCGGTAGGCGTTGGCCTCGTTCAGTGCCTCGGCCAGGAAGCTGTCGCTGGTCGCGTCCGGAAGGGCGGGACGGGTTCCGGCCATCTCGATCACCTCGTCGTGAACGGGAGAAGTGGGGACCACCGAAGCCTGCGCCCGCGCCGGGCGCCGGTCAACGTCCGGATGCGGCCACGGGCCCGGGGGAAGGGGCCCTCGCATTTGCCGCATGAATTCCTGCCATTGATTCGTGAATCATTTCCGGCGTGCTAGATTCGGGAGGCTTAAATGCTCGGGTAAGCATGAATTCCTGCCCATTGGAGAATGATGAAATCGCTGGTCGTCGAACGTATCGATATATTCGTCGTGGAATTGCCGTCCATCCGTTCGTTCAGCATTTCAGGAGGAAACGTCACCACCGAGGGGCGGCCCGCCGAGCGGGTTCTCGTCAAGGTGACGGCGGGCGGGGTGACCGGCTGGGGCGAGGCCACCCCGACGCCCGCGTGGACGTACGAGACCGTGGAGACGATCTCGACGACGATCGCCGGCTACCTGGCCCCCGCCCTTCTCGGCCGCCCCGCCTGGGACCTGGACGGCGCCTGCGCGGCCTACGAGAAGGTGATCAACCGCGGGCTGACGATCGGGTCGCCCATCGCCAAGTCCGCGCTCGACATCGCGCTGCACGACCTGCTCGGCCGGGCCCTCGGCGTGCCCGTCGGCGTGCTGTGGGGCCAGCGCCGTCTCGACCGGATCACGCTGGGCTGGATCGTGGCCGGTCAGACACCCGGCGAGGTGCGGCAGGCGGTCGAGGAGGGGCGGGCGGAGGGCTACCGGGCGTTCAAGGTCAAGGTCGGCCTACATGACGAGGCGACGGACCTGGCCGTCGTCGCGGCCGTCAGGGAGGCGGCCCCCGACGCGCCCCTGTGGGTCGACGCCAACCAGGGCTACACCGTGGACGGCGCGCTGCGCATGGCCCGACGGCTCGCCGACCTCGACGTGACGGCGTTCGAGCAGCCGTTGCCCGCCAACGACGTCACCGGGCTGCGCCGCCTGCGCGACCACAGCCCGCTCCCGGTCGCGCTGGACGAGAGCCTGCGCCACCCCTCCGACCTGGCCACCTTCGTCAAGCTCGACGCCGTCGACATCGCCATCGCCAAGGTGCAGCGGTCGGGCGGGCTGACGTTGTCGCGCCGGCTCTGCCAGCTCGCCGAGGACGCCGGGCTGCGCATCATGGGCTCGGGGCTGACGGACACCGACCTGGGGTTCGCCGCCTCGCTGCACCTGTTCGCGGCCTTCGGCGTGGACACCCCGGTCGACCTCAACGGCCGTCAGTTCGTGCGCTCGGCCTACGTCGGCGGCCGGACGGTGGAGGTCTCGGACGGGACGGCCCTGGTGCCCACCGGCCCCGGCCTCGGCGTCGAGGTGGACGAGGACGCCGTCCGCGCCCTGTCCACGGCCCACTGGTCCGTCTGACGCACGGAATCCGGGGCCGGGACGCGTGTCCCGGCCCCGGACGGCGTCTCAGCGCAGCCAGTCGTCCAGGTGCGCGGCGACGAACTCGTCGTCCACCAGCCACGGATAGGCCGCGCTCACCCGCGCGATCTCCGCCGCCTGCCCCGGCGACAGCCCCTCACCCGGGTCCAGGCACCAGGTCCCGGCCAGCAGGCCCTGGCGGCGCAGCACCTCGTGCACCCCGGCGATGCAGCCGTGGAACCCGCCCGCCACGTCGAACACCGCGCCGTTGGCGTCGGTGAGGTCGCCGGCGCGGGCCAGCAGGGAACGCAGGACCTCGTCGTCCCCAGCCCACGCCCGGCGGACCTCCTCGAACATGAGCACCGCCGCCCGCGTCCACACCGCCCACTGGCCGAGCAGCCCGCCGACGATCCGGCGGCCCGCGACGGGGGCGAGCAGGTCGGCCAGGACGTTGTCGTCGTTGCCGGTGTAGAGCGCGAGGTCGTCGCGGCCCGACGCCGCCACCGCCCTGACCACGTCCACCGTGCGATACCGGTCGAAGGGCGCCATCTTGATCGCCACCACCGACTCCTGCTCGCTCAGCGACCTCCAGAACGACGGGCCGAGCCGCCGCCCGCCCACCGCCTCCTGCAGGTAGAAGCCGATCACCGGCAGCACCTCGCCGACCGCCCTGGCCCGCGCCAGCAGCTCCGGCTCGCCCGCGCCGGGCACCTGGGGCGACAGCAGCACGGCGTGGTAGCCCAGCGAGGCCGCGAGCTCCGCCTCCGCCACGGCCTGGGCGGTGTCGCCGCACGCGCCCGCCACCATGACGAACGGCCGCCCCGCCTCCTTGCCCACGACCTCGGCGGCGAGCTCCAGCACCGGCCGCAGCAGCCCGGCCCGGCGGATCTCGAACTGCGTGGTGTGCACCGCCACGGCGGCGCCGCCCGCACCCGAGGCCAGGTAGTAGCGGGTGAGCGCGCGCTGGCGGCGCTCGTCCAGGGCGCGCCCGGCGGTCAGCGCCAGCGGATGGGCGGGGATGACCGTCCCCTCCCGCAGCAGGCCGATCGACATCTCAGAACCTCCCGTCGCGTACCGCGAACTTGGTCGGCTTGCCCGACAGGGGCAGCCCGCGCGACAGCCAGGCGGCCTGCCACGCGATCAGGGTGTCCAGCGGCACGTCCGGGTAGCCGAACAGGCCGTGGCAGCGCGAGGCGTCGTTGAGCAGCGCGGTGCCGCTCTCGACGCCGGTGAAGGACGCCCGCGTCCCCATCGCGGCGGCCAGCCGGGCCGCCGTGCGGCGCACCGAGGCGGTCTCCGGGCCGGTCAGGTTCAGGACGAACGCCTCCGGGGCGCGCGCGTGGCGCAACGACCGCAGCGCGACCTCGTTCGCGTACCCCTGCCACACGACGTTGACGTGCCCGGTGGTGAGGTCGACCGGCTCGTCCGCCGCCACGGTGGCCGCGAGGTCGGCCAGCACGCCGTAGCGCAGGTCCACGGCGTAGTTCAGGCGCAGGATCGCGACCCTGGCGCCGTACGCGGCGGCGGCGTGCTCGAAGACGCGTTCCCGGCCGAGGCAGCTCATCGCGTACTCGCCCACCGGGTCCGGCCGGTCCTCCTCCGCGCTGCCGCCGCCGGCCACGTCCACCAGCGGGTACACGTTGCCGGTGGAGAACACCGCGATCGCGGAGTCGCGGTAGCGCCGGGCCACGGCCGCCGGCAGCGCCGCGTTGACCGCCCACGCCTGGTACGGCGCCGCCGACGTGCCGAACTTGGCGCCCGCCATGAACACGACGTTGGCCGCGTCGGGCAGCCCGGCCAGGTCGCCGCCCGACATCAGGTCGTGGGCCACCACCTCGACCCCCTCGTCGGCCAGCGCGCGCGCCGCCCGGGCGTCCGACCAGCGGGACACCGCGTACACGCGGGCCGAGCCGCGGCCCGCCGCCTCCAGGGCGCGCCGGGCCAGCCGGACCAGGCTCGGCCCCATCTTGCCGCCCGCGCCGAGCACGACGAGGTCGCCGTCCAGCCCGGCGACGTCGGCGGTCAGCGCGGCCGACGGGGTGGACAGCCGGTCCTCCAGCTCCCGCTCAGAGGTGAACACGGGCGGCTCCTTCGGGTCGCCGGTAGGCCACGCCCAGCCGGTCCAGCAGAGGTAGGTGGTCGGCCAGCCGCCGGGTGAAGCCGTCCAGGTCGCGGCCCGCCGACCAGGCCGCCTCGGCCACGGCGCACAGGCGCGGGAAGGCGTTGTAGTCGAAGCGTTCCCTGGTGGGCAGGTACTCGCCCCACAGCTGGGCCTGCATGCCGAGGACGGACTCGCCGGCGTCGTAGCCGTAGACCGTCTCCAGGGGGAGCGGCCCGGCGATGCTGACCGGCTCGCCCGGGGCGTCGGACTCGGCGTAGTCGAGGTAGGTGTGCGTGTGCGGCGCGGCGACCACGTCGTGACCGGCGCGCAGGGCCGCCTCCACCCGGTCCACGCCCCGCCAGGCCATGATCACCATGTCCTCGGGCGGGTCGTGGTCGAGCATGTCGTCCCAGGCCACCGCGCGGCGGCCGAGCCCGCGCAGGTGATCGGCGAGCAGCCGGCCCCACCAGCCGAGCAGGGCCCGCGGCCCGTCGAGCCCGGCCTCGGCGACCCGCCGCGCGGCCTCGGGGTCGGCCGCCCACTCCTCGCCGCGCACCTCGTCCCCGCCGATGTGCACGTACCTGGACGGGAACACGTCGCACAGCTCGTCGAGCACGTCGCGGGCGAACCCGGCGGCCCGGTCGCCCACGTTGAGCACGTGCGAGGAGATGCCCCACTCCGTACGCACCCGGACGGGCGTCCCGGAGGAGTGGCCCAGCCACGGGAGGGCGGCGATGGCGGCCTGCGAGTGGCCGGGGAACTCGATCTCGGGGACCACGGTCACCCCGCGCGCCGCCGCGTACTCCACCAGGTCGCGCAGCTCCCGCTGGGTGTAGAAGCCGCCGTGCGGGGTGCCGTCGGACCGGCCCTCGCGGGCGTGCCCGGCGGGCGACCCGGCGCGGCGGGACCCGACCTCGGTCAGCCGCGGGTGCCCGCGCACCTCGAACCGCCAGCCCTGGTCGTCGGTCAGGTGCAGGTGCAGCACGTTGAACTTGTGCAGCGCCAGCAGGTCGACGTACGAGCGCAGGAAGGACACCGGGCGCCACCAGCGGGCCACGTCGATCATCACGCCGCGCCAGGCGTACCTGGGCACGTCGCGCACGGTCCCGCAGGGCACGCCGTCCGGGCCGTCGAGCTGGCGCAACGTCTGCACGCCCCAGCGCAGCCCGGCGACGTCCGCCGCGGAGATCACGGCCCGTTCCGGGGTGACGGCCAGGGTGTAGCCCTCCGCGCCGAGCGACGGGTCGGACACCAGGCGCAGCTCGATCCCGCCGGAGGCGTCGCCGCCCGCGGCCGGGCCGAGCAGCTCCCTGGCCAGGGCGGCGTGCGGCCCGCGTACGGGCGCGCGCACGCCCGGCTGGAACGTTCCCTCCTCCGGACGCGCCGAGGCGGCCAGGGGAATCATCGTCCCAGCACCGTTCGGAAGGCGGCCAGGGCCTCGCCGACGGGCGCCGCGTCGGGGTACCAGGCGCGTTCCCACTCCAGCGCCAGGAAGCCCGCGTACCCGATCCGGTCCAGCTCGGCCAGCACGGCAGGCACGCCCACCGCGCCCTTGCCCGGCAGCACGGGCGCGAGGTCGGCGGGCGAGGCGGCGTCCTTGATCTGCACGTGCCGCAGGTACGGCGCCAGCGCGTCCGCCGTGGCCGCGGCGCTCTCGCCCGCCCGCCACGGGTTGACCACGTCCCACAGCGCGCCGACGCGCGGCGAGCCGACCCCGGCCAGCACCCCGGCGATCGCCTCGCCCGTCAGGAACACGTCGTGCGTCTCCAGCAGCACGTCCACGCCGTTGTCGGGGAGCCGCCCGGCCACGTCCGCGAGCCTCCGAGTCGCGGTGGCGGCCGGGTCGTCCTGCCCTTCGACGCCGCCGAAGACCCGCACGTACGGCGAGCCGAGCGCCTCGGCGATCTCGACGTGGCGCAGCACCTCGGCCACCGGGTCGCCGTCCGGCCGGGCCACGCGGGTGTAGGAGCACACGGCGACGATCCCGATCCCGGCTGCGGCGAACGTCCGGGCGATCGAGCGCAGCTCGGCGTCGGGGGTGTCCGGCGCGACGATCTCACCTTCGGCGCAGCGCAGCTCGACGGCGGCGCAGCCGTACCGGGCGGCGGTGGCGACGACCTCCTCGGCCGGTGCGCCCGGCATGCCGAGCGTGCTGAACGCGAGCGGGTTCATGGCTGTCCCTTCACTGTGACGGTGGAACCCCGGCGGGCGGACTCGTAGACGGCCAGGGCGACGTCGAGGACCGACAGGGCGTACTCGGGGGTGACCTCGGGGGCGGTCCGGCCGGCGCAGGCCCGCGCGAAGTCGGCGAGCTGCGCGGCGAACGCGGTGGCCATCTCGCCGATGCCGGGCGCGGCGACCTGGGTGGCGACGCCGCCCCGGAAGGACCAGACGCCCTCGCCGCGGCTGATGCGCACCGCGCCCTCGCCGCACACGATCTCCGCCTCGTCGGTGAACGGCAGGCCGGTGCCGGTGACGGAGATCGTCGAACGGGTGCCGTCGGCGTGCCGGGCCAGGGCGACCGCCTCGGTCTCCACCGACCCGCCGGCGGGCCCGGCGACGTGCGCGGTCACCTCGACGATCGGCGAGCCGACGAGCATCTGGAGCTTGTCGATGCTGTGCGTGCCGACGTTGAGCACGATGCCGCCGCCGGCCATGTCGGCGTCGAGGAACCAGCGGGGGCGCGAGGGGTCGGCGTAGTCGGCGGTGCGCCGTTCGGCGGCCACCACGACCTGGCCGAGCTCGCCGGAGGAGAGGAAGCCGGCCGCCGCGCGCAGCATCGGCACGAAGCGCAGGACGTGCCCGACCGCGAACACGACGCCGGCCGCCCGGCACGCCTCGATCATGCGGACGGCGTCCTCGCGCGTGGTGGCGATCGGCTTCTCCACGAGCACGTGCAGCCCGGCCGCGGCGGCGTCGAGGGTGATCGGGGCGTGCAGGGCGTGCGGTACGGTGATCACGACCGCGTCGAGGCCGCCCGCGTCGAGCATCGCCCGGTGGTCGGTGAAGACGCGGGCGCCGGCTTCGGCGGCCAGCTTCTCGGCCGCCTCGGCCCGCACGTCGCACACCGCGGCGACCTTCACCTGCCCGGCGCTCTGGCGGGCGGCGGCCACGTGGAACTCCGCGATGGTGCCCGCGCCGATGACGCCCAGGCGCAGCCCGGATGTTGTGGTCACGATTTCCTTTCCGGATCGGACGAAGGGCCTGATCTCAGCCCTTGAGACCCGCGGACATGGTTCCGCGGACGAAGTAACGCTGGGCCAGCACGAACACGATCAGCATCGGCAGCAGGCTCATCATCGCCGCGGCCGTCACGAGCTGGTCGTTGCCGACGAACTGCCCTTTCAGGCTCAGCACGCCGACCGGCAGCGTGTAGTTCTCCGGCGACGTGAGGTAGATCGTGGGCTCCAGCACGGCCTTCCACGACGTGGTGAAGGTGAAGACCGCGAGCGTGGCCAGGGCGGGCTTGGCCAGCGGCAGGTGGATGCGCCAGAACACCTGCCAGGGGTTGGCCCCGTCGAGGCCGGCCGCCTCCTCGAAGTCCTTGGGGATGCCGAGGAACGTCTGCCGCATCAGGAAGATCCCGATCGGCGTGGCCAGCCAGTACGGCACGATGAGCGGCAACATCGAGTCCAGCCAGCCCAGCGAGCGGAACAGCAGGAAGTTCGGGACGATCGTGATGACCGTCGGCAACATCATCGTGCCCAGGGCCATCGTCAGCAGCGCCTGCTTGCCCGGCAGCCGCATCCTGGCCAGCGAGTGCCCGACCATGGCGCTGGTCAGCACGTTCCCGGCGACCGCGAGCACCGCGATCACCAGGCTGTTGACCAGGTAGAGCCCGAACGGCGTGCGCCGCCACACCTCGGCGTAGTTGTCCCACTGGACCGGGTCGGGGAGCCACGCGGGCGGCACCTGGATGTACTGGGCGAAGCTCTTGAGCGAGTTGCCGAGCGCCGCGACGAACGGCAGCAACATGACCGCCGCCCCCGCCAGCACCAGCACGTACGAGACGGTCTTACGCATAGTGCACCCACCTGCGCTGGAGCCGGAACTGCACCAGGGTCAGCGCGAGCACCAGCACGAACAGCACCCACGCCACGGCCGAGGCGTAGCCCATCTGGAAGAACTGGAAACCCTGCCGGTAGAGGTAGAGCACGGTCAGCTCGCTCGCGCCGTGCGGCCCGCCGTCCGTCATCACGAAGACCTGCTCGAACGACTGCAGCGTCTCGATGGAGGTGAGCACCAGCACCAGGAACGTGGTGCCGGAGATGCCCGGCAGGGTGATGTACCGGAACCGGTTCCAGGCCGACGCGCCGTCGATCTTCGCCGCCTCGTAGCGCTCCTCGGGGATGGCCTGCAGGCCCGCCAGGAAGAGCACCGCCATGTAGCCGACGCCCTTCCAGACGGCGACCGCCGCCAGCGTGGGGATCACCAGCGCGGGGTCCTGCAACCAGTTCTCGGCCGGCAGCCCGAGGAGGCCGAGCACCTGGTTGGCGATGCCGGTCTGCGGGTTGAAGACCGCGTCGGCCACGTAGGCGACGACCACCCACGAGGAGACGACCGGGACGAAGTAGGCCGCGCGGAACAGCGCCATGCCGCGCAGCCGCTGGTTGAGCGCGACCGCCAGGGCCAGGGCCAGCGCCGTCTGCGCCGGGACGAACAGCACCGCGAAGTAGGCGGTGTTGCCCAGCGTGCGCCAGAAGACCGGGTCGCCGAACAGGCGGGTGAAGTTGCCGAACCCGACGAACCTCGGCGGGGACATCAGGTCGTACTCGGTCATGCTGAAGAACAGCGAGGCCAGCAGCGGCCAGGCGGCCAGCGCGACCAGGTGGAGCAGGTAGGGCGAGGCGAACGCGAAGGCCCAGGCCCGCTCGCCCGAGCGCCGCCGCCGGGCGGGCGGCCGCGGTCCGGCGGCCACCTGCCCGGAGCGCCTGGTGAGCACCGTCACTGCGTCTTCCCGGCGTAGAAGCGGTCGATGACCTCCTGGGCCTCCTTCTGCCCGGTCTGGAGCGCGGTGGCGACCGGCGTGGCGTTCGACAGCGCCTCGTTCATGCGCTTGGCCAGGGCCTCGGTGTACTCCGACCACACGGCGTTGGTGCCGAGGTCGGTGGCCGCGTCGAGCGACTCCAGGAAGACCGGGCCGCGGTCGGCGGGCAGGGCCGTGGAGGCGACCTTCTTGTTGATCGGGATCGCCTCGCCGAGCTCGGCCCACTTGCGCTGCGGGCCCTCGCCGGAGAAGAAGGTGATCCACTTCCACGCCGCGTCGGCCTGCGCGGGGGAGGCGGCCTTGCTGACCACCCACGAGTTGACGATCGCGACGTTGCCGCGCCCGGCAGGGCCCTTCGGCAGCGGCGCCACGCCGAAGTCGACGCCGGCGCTCACCGCGGGCAGCGTACGGGCGTAGATGCCGTACGACATGGCCACCCGGCCGGTCGCGAACAGCGTGTGCACGACGCCCTTGCCCATGGCCTCGGTGGTCACGTAGTCGGGGGCGAAGCCGTCCTTGCCCATGGCGGCCAGCATCCAGTCGAGGCCGGCCGTGGACTGCGGGCTGTCGACGACGACCTTGCGGCCCCCTTCGGTGACGACGTCCCCGCCGAACGCCTTGACGATGGGCCACCAGCTCTCGGTGAACCCCGGCGAGTACGCGCGGAAGCCGTAGGTGTCGGGCTTGCCGTCGCCGTTGGCGTCCTTGGTGAGCTTCTTGGCTGCGGCGGCCAGGTCGTCGTAGGTCCACTCGGCCGTCGGCTCGGCGACCTTGGCCTCGGCGAACATCTTCTTGTTGTAGAAGAGCACCGGGGTCTGGGCGCCCTGCGGGAAGCCGAAGACCCGGCCCTCCGCGTCGCGGTTCAGGTCGATGCCGGAGTAGTCGGCGGCGTTGACGGTCTTGACCCGGTCGCTCAGGTCGGCCAGCGCGCCGCGGGCGGCGAACTCCTGCACGAGCACGCCGTCCGAGAGCCACAGCTGGGGCGCCTGGCCGCCGGCGATCTGCGTCCTGAGCCGTTCGAAGAACTTGACGTACGGCGCGACCTCCAGCTGCACCTTGATCGACGGGTTGGCGGCCGTGAACTCCTGGACGAGCTGCCGCATGGTGGTGTCGGCCGGGTCGCCCGCGGCGGCGTAGAAGCCGAGCTTCAGGGTGACGGCGCCGGAGTCGTCGGCCGGGCCGCCGCACGACGCCGTGCCGGCCACGGTGAGGACGGCCACCGCGGCAGCGGCGAGCACGCGCACTCTCATTGGGTCCTCCAACAGGAACGAAGAGGGGGGAAGGGGGGTGAGGGGGACGCCGGCGTCACGTCGGGACGCGGACCTCGACCAGGCTGCCGGAGGCGGCTCCGCAGGAGGCGCGGACGGCCAGGCGGGGCTGCAGCACGACCCGGCAGACCGGGGCGGCGGCGCCGAGCTCGATCCGGCGCAGCAGCAGCTCGGTCGCCATGCGGCCGACCTCCGCCTTGGGCGGCGAGACCGCGGTGAGCGGCACCTCCGACAGGTCGGCGACCTCGTCGTCGTAGGCGACGACGGCGATGTCGTCGGGCACGGTCAGGCCGACCCGGCGCAGGTAGGGCAGGAGCGCGGTGGCCTCGCGGTCGCCGAGGCACACCACCGCGCGCACCTTCTCGGTGACCAGCGTGTTGGCGTAGGCCAGCATGTCGGGGCCGGTCCAGACGGGCTGCCTGGCCACGGCCTCCGGGATCTCCGGAAGCCCGAGGTCGGCGACGGCCTGGCGGTATCCCGCGAAGACCTGCTCGGAGCTGGCGGTGCCGAGCCGGCCGAGGTAGCCGATCCGGCTGCGGCCGAGCCCGCTCAGGTGCTGCACGGCGGCGTAGCCGCCGCCGTGCACGTCGGTGCAGACGTAGGAGGTCGGGTCGGCCGGGCGGGGGTCGGCCGGCCGGCGCTCCACCAGGACGTACGGCACCGGCAGCCCGCGCAGGCGGGCCAGGTGGGCGTCGGGGTCGGCGGTGAGGTGCAGGTTGGGCACCAGCAGCAGCCCGGCCACGCCGACGTCGACGAGCTGCTGGATCTGCCCGGCCTCGACGTCGGGGTCGTAGTTGGAGCAGGCCAGCACGAGCTGCACGCCGGCGGCGGTGGCCGCCCGCTCGATGCCCTGGACGACCTGCGGGAAGTAGTAGGTGTTCGACGGGACGAGCGCGCCGATGAGACGCGGCCTGGCCCCCGGGGTGACGGAGCTGGTGACGAAGGTGCCCGACCCCTGCCGGCGGCGGACGAGCCCCTCCTCGACCAGGAGGTCGACCGCGCGGCGCACGGTGTTGACCCCGACCGAGTAGGTCTGCGCCAGCTCGGACTCGGTCGGCAGCCTGCCGCCGACCGGCCAGCGGCCCTGCACGATCTCCTGCCGCAGGCGTGCCGCGAGGGTGCGGAATCGCCTTCCCCTGGGGAGGGAATTCATTCCTTCAGGTGGCTCCATAACGGGATTCTTCTCGTCATTCTGAAGTAATGTCAACCCTAAATTCACTCCGTTATCGGCGGCATATTAGGAATGAATTCCATCCTTTCGGGGGTCACCAGCGGGCCGTGACGTCCTTGTCGCGGTCGTAGGCGGCGGCCCAGTAGTGGCCCGCGGCGGTCAGGCGGTGACCGGCGAAGCCGACCTCGCCGGTCGGCTGCTTCAGCGCCTCCGACGTCGCGGTGGCCCAGCCGTCGGCGCCCGCGGTGACCGTCACGTAGCGGCCGGCGGAGAAGGTGAACCGCCCGCGCACCGTGGCCGCCACCGGCTGCCCGCTCTCCTTGTCCACCACGCGCAGCCGTACGCGGGCCGCGCCGCCCTCCACGGTCACCGACATCGACTCCACGACCATGGGACGCAGGGCCGTCGCGCCGGTCGTCACGGTGACCGGGGCGGAGGGCGGCCCGCGGTGCCCGGCCACGTCCACCGGGACGATCCGGTAGTGGTAGGCGGTGCCGGGCAGCAGGCCGGTGTCGGTGTGGGTGAGGCCGCGCGCCTTCCCGGCGAGCGTGCCGAGGCCGGGGGTGAAGTCCGGCTCGGTCGAGCGGTGCACCTCGTAGTGGGCGACCTCGGTGTCGTCGCGCGCCCGCCCGTACGTCAGGTCCACCGTGGCGTGGTCGAACGCGACGGCCCGCGGCGGCGACGCCACGCCCGTGGGCGGCCCGGAGTCGGCGGGCGGGTCGGGCCACTCGGCCGAGGGGCCCCAGACCGTGGGCAGCTCCCGGTAGGAGTCGTAGTGATGCAGCGCGATCCCGGCGTAGGCCGGGCTGCCCGCGAACGCCTGGGAGACCTTGGCAAGCTCGGCCTCCAGCGCGTTCCTGCCCTCCTCGCGGAAGGTGATGCTGGACGGGTCGCCGCTGGTCGCGATGTCCAGCGTCTCCACGCCGACCACGACCGACAGCGGCTTGCCGATGCGCTCGGCGTAGGCCAGCTCGCCGGCCGCCTGCGCGATGATGCCGACGCCGCCGTCCGCCTGGTCGCGGTAGTCCATGATCGCGATGTAGTCGCTGAGGTCCTGGACGTGCTCGGCCAGGGTGCGGGTGTTCCCGCCGTACGTGATGTCCGTGCAGCAGGCGGAGGTGTCCAGCCAGCGCGGCACGGCCGGGCCGAACAGCAGCGGCTGGCCGGAGGCGTCCCGGCGGGCGATCATCGCGCGCAGCGTGTCCAGCCACTGGATCTGCACGTCGGGCTTGCCGCTGGTGAACCACGGCAGGCTGTACGGCTCGATGTCGACGTTGATCCCGTCGAAGCGCTCGTCCGGCTTGGAGGACAGGTTGTAGTCGAGGACCCGCTCCATCTCCCCGACGGCGCGCTCGCGGTACCGGGACAGCGCGCCCAGGTACGGCGGCCGGGTCCCGCCGGCCACGGTGGCGTGCACCTTCATGCCCCGGCCGTGCGCCCAGGCCACCAGGTCGCGCAGCTCCGGACGCGCGTCCTCCATCATGTCGCGCCCGGCGTAGGTGTCCACGCCCAGGTAGAGCGTCGATCCGGCGGGCAGGACGGTCTCCAGCAGGCGGCGCGAACCCGGGTTGAGCACCAGGTTGTAGGACGCCTTCTCCCAGATCCACATCGCCCGGTCCTGCCGGTGCGGCACCGCGCCGCGTTTCCGCGCCGCGCCCAGCGCCACGTACGTGGTGGACGACCTGGACACGTGGCCGCGCGCGTCGACCGCCTCCGCCTCCAGGCTCGCCATGATGTCGCCGTACCGCGCCGGGTTCACCAGCGTGACGTAGCGCCCTGCCGCGCCGGCGGCGCGCTGCCAGGGGCCGCCGTTGACGCGGACCCGGACCGTGCGCACGTCCGCGCCGGCCACGTCCACCCGGACCGGCGTGGGACGGGTGAGCCGGGCTCCGTCGGCGGGCTCGGCGATCGCCACGCGCGGGGCTCTGGCCCGCGGGTTGTCCACGCGCAGGGTCAGCGGCGGCGACCAGGCGCCGTAGCGGGTGTCGGCGGCCGTGGCCTTGGCGTAGACCTCGATCTCGCCGTCCAGGGCGCTGGTGTCGAGGTCGTAGGACCAGGTTCCGGTGTCGTCGGCGTCGGGGTCGGTGACCTTGGCCCGGTCTGTGCGTTCGCCGTCCACCACGACCGACACGTCGTAGGCGGAGGTGAAGCGGCCGGTCAGCCGTACCAGGCCGGGGGCGGACTCGGAGGAGTCGATCACCACCGACGGCGGGTCCGCCGCGCTCGCCGCGACGGAGGGCGCCACGGCCAGTGGTACGGCGAGCACGAGCGCGCCCGAGATTCTCCACAACCCTGCAGGCATGAAGCCACCTCCATAGGAATGAATTAACGCCGGAAACGGAAATGTCCGGACATTGAATCCGTGAGATGGCGAAACGATAGCCCTGAATTTCCGGAAGAAGAATGGCATGAATTCCGGCTGTCGAACCGCCGCGCCTCAGGGGACGCGTTGCAGGCGGCCTCGACGGACGGAGCCAGGGCCCAGGAATCCCTCTGGCGGGGGAGGGAGGTCACGCGTGAAGGGGAGGGCGGTGCGGCGGGGGATGCCTAGCGTGGCGGGCATGGTTGACTCACATCGTCCGCGGCGCTGGCCGGCGTACGGGCTGGCGGCGCTGATGCTCGGGTACGCGGCGGGCAAGGCCGTCTTCGCCGTGCAGGGCAGGCTCGGGTTCCCCGGTGGGCCGCCCGTGCCGGCGGCCGAGGCCGCGCGCTACTTCCTGGACCCGTCCCTGGCGCAGGGGTTCGCGGCGGCCTCCGGGGTGCTGGGGGCGTGCCTCGTCCTGGCCACGGTCACCGCCGTGGGCCGCCGGCTGCCGAGAGGCGTGGTGCTCGCCGCCCTGGCCGTGATGCTGGCGGCCGTCGGCGGGGGCGCGGGCATCATGATCCTGGACGGGTTCGTCGGCCTCGGCGTCGGCTGGCGCTGGTACCACGGGATCGTCGGGCTCGTCGTGCTCGGCCTGGCCACCGAGATGACCCGCTCCTACTGGACGGCCACCCGCCCGAGCACCCACTGACCCCGTAGCCCCCGTCAGCCTCGGGCGAACGCCGTGACCAGCTCCTCCGTGGTGAGGATGGCGTGGGCGAAGGTGGGGCCGTTCAGCTCGTGGGCGGCGTGCAACATCTCCGGCAGGTAGGCGGCGGTCGCGTCGCGCACCAGCGTCACGTGGTAGCCCAGCTCCATGGCGAACCGCCCGGTGGACTCGACGCAGGTGTTGGCCAGCACGCCGACGGCCACCACGTGCGTGACACCGCGCTGCCGGAGCTGGAGGTCCAGGTCGGTGTTGGCGAACCCGCTCTGCGCCCAGTGCTCGTGCGCGACGACGTCGTCCTCCTGCGGCTGGAGGTCCGGATGGAACTCCCCGCCCCAGGAGCCGCGGGCGAAGGTGTGCCGCTCCTGGATGCCGTGCTGCGTCGGGTTCGGATGGGCCCAGCTCTCGTAGTCGCCCGGCTCCCAGCGGCGGTGCGGGACGAACACCACCCGCACCCCGGCCGCCCGCGCCGCGGCGATCACCGCGCGCAGGTTGTCCAGCAGGCCGATCGCCTGCGCCACCGGCTCCAGCCGCGGCCACACCTTGCCGCCCTCGGAGATGAAGTCGTTGTACGGATCGACCAGCAGCACCGCCGTGCGGCGCGGGTCGTAGGACTCGGTCATGGCTCGCCGCCGCTCAGTTGCCGGTGGTCAGGACCATGCGGAAGCGCGCCTGACCGGACAACATCCGCTGGTACGCCGTCGCGGCCTCCGCCAGCGGCACCTCCTCCGTCCAGGCCCGCACGCCGCTCAGGGCGGCGAACCTCATCGTGTCCTGGGTGTCCACGGCGATGCCGGAGGCGTGCCCGTAGACCCGGCGGGCGCCGCCGACGAGCTGGAGAGGCGTGACGGTGAGCGGTTCGGTGTCGATGCCTACGGTGATGAGCTCGCCGCGCCGGCCCAGCCCGTCGATCGTGCCGGACATCGCCGCCGAGCTGGTCACCGTCGCCAGCACCACCTTGGCCCCGCCGCGCGCCGCCAGCGCGTCGGCCGCCTTCTCGGCGGCGGCGTCGACGTAGTGGGCGGCGCCGAGCTCGCGTGCCAGCGGCTCCTTGTCGCCGCCGCGCGCGATCGCGACCGTCTCGAAGCCCATCTTGGCCGCGAACTGCACGCCCAGATGTCCCAGGCCGCCCAGCCCGAGGATCGCGACGGTGTCGCCCGGCCTCGCCGAGCTGCGCCGCAGCGCGTTGAACACGGTCACGCCCGCGCAGGCCAGGGGCGCCGCCTGCGCCGCCGTCAGCTCGCCGGGGATCGCGGCCAGGGCGACGGCCGGCACCACGACGGAGTCGGCGAACCCGCCGGGATAGGCGGCGCCCGGCACCCGCAGCTCGGGGCAGAGCACGCCGTCGCCCTCCCGGCAGGCGTCGCAGTGGCCGCAGCTCCCGCCGTACCAGCCGACCGCCACCCGGTCGCCCACGGACCAGCCCGCGACGCCGTCGCCGATCGCGTCGACGCGTCCGGCGATCTCGTGCCCCGGCGTGACGGGGAAGGCGGTGCCCGGGATCGCGCCGCCGATGATCAGCGCGTCGGAGTGGCACACCCCGCACGCCTCGACGGTGATCCGCACCTGGCCGGGGCCCGGTTCGCGGGTCGGCGCCGCGGTCTGCGCCATGGCGCCGCCGGGCTCGGCGACCTGGATGGAACGGTGCAGGGCGGAAGACGGCATGGCGTCTCCTCTTTCTTCGTACGGGAAGCGGTGGCCTCGAGGCCCTCACAAGGCCACCTTTTCCACTTCCGCCTCGTTTACCCCACCGGCACGCCGAAGGTCCGGGGCCCCGCGCGAGGTCCCGGACCTGTGGGGTGGCCGGTCAGCCCGCCGGGACGACCGGGACGCCGCCGAAGGTCACCACCAGGCGGCCGTCCGCGGCGAAGGACCAGTTCAGGGCGCCGCCGTAGGCGGAGCAGCGGGACCCGTTCGAGCCGGACCAGAACTGGTCGGACGCGTCGGCGTCACCGACGATCTTGTCGTTGGCGCCGCCGCCCGAGCGGCACGAGGTGTTGTCGCGGAACACCGAGGTGCCCGCGTCGAAGGAGAAGTTGCGCTCGGTGTTGTCGATGCTGACGTTCCCGGCGATCATCATCGTGCCGGGGTTGCGGTTGTAGGTGAAGCCGTGCTTGCCGTTGCGGTAGGCGATGTTGCGCCGGACGACGTGGTTGACCTTGATGTCCTCGCCGCCCAGCTTGTAGCCGTTGCGGTCGCCGTTCCCGGCCTGGCTGCCGTCGCTGAGCGTGCCGTTGCCGTAGGACAGGGAGTCCTCGACGGTGACCGGGCCGATCGGGCCGGTGTCGGGCTTGGTGTAGAGGTCCCAGCCGTCGTCGATGTTGTTGCGGGACACCGCGTAGCGGAAGACGTTGCCGGGCCCGACGGTCAGCTTGGCGGCGAAGCCGTCGGCGTCCTCGCCGTCGGAGTCGGCGTTGTCGTGCGAGACCGTGCTCAGGACGAGGTTGCGGGACGGCCACCGGCTCTGCGGCGTGTCGGAGGCGATGCGGGAGAGCTGCAGGCCGGTGTCGCGGTTGAACCGGGTCTCCGAGCGTTCGACGATGTTGTCGCTGCCGCCGACGAAGATGCCGTTGTCGCCGGCGTGCTCGACGATGATGCCGTACAGGTGCCAGTACGAGCCGTTGACGGCGAGCCCCCGGTTGGCCGGGTCCTCGCTCTGGGCCGCGAAGTTCAGCACCGGCGTCTCGCCGGGATAGGCCGACAGCTTCTTGCGGGCCGAGGCGGTGCCGTCGTTGCCCGGCGCGATGGTGACCGTCTGCGAGAAGGCGTACGTGCCGCCGCGCAGGTAGATCGTGCCGCCCGCCGCGACGCGGGTGATGGCGGAGGTGAGCGTCGTCGGGTCGGACCGGGTGCCAGTCGCGCCGTCCCTGCCGTTCGGGGACATGTACAGGGCGCCGGCGGGCGGGACGGTGGGCGTGACGGTCGGGGTCGGTGTGGGGGTGGTCGTGGGGCCGCCGCCCGCGGGCTTCAGGGTCCACTGCTTGGTGGCGGCCGAGTCGCAGGAGTTCTGCTGCAGCAGCGCGCCCGGGGCGGTGGAGTCGTCCTTGACGTTGAGGCACTTTCCGCCGTTGGCGTCGACGATCCGGTACGCGCTCCCGGCGGCGGTGAGGGTGAAGACCTGCCCGGCGGACTCGGCGCAGGCGTTCTGCGCGAGCTGCACGCCGTCGCCGGTGCTCTGCCCCGGCACGGTGGCGCACAGGCCGCTGCCGCCGTTGACCAGCGTGTAGTTCCCGCCGGCGGGGGCCGCCGACGCGGGCGTGTTCAGTACGGCGACCAGGCCGACCGCGGTGAGCGGGCCGGTGATCAGCACGACCGCCGGCCTTGTCGCCGAGGGTTGGTTCTTACGCACGTCCAGCTCCGTTTCGATGGAGGAGTGGAAGGGGGTGTGCCGTGCAATCAGCGTGTCCCGGACGTCAGCGGGTGAGGGGGAGCGGGCCGTGTTCGGGGGTGAAGAGCCGGTCGTCGAGATGGTCGACGGCGTACTCGATCGCGCCCGTCACCACGCACTCGTCGCCCAGCGTGGACGCCCGCACCTCCGGCATGCGCATGCACCGCCGCTCCAGCCGGTCGCGCAGCGGCCCGAGCAGCACGTCCGCCGACCGCGAGAACCCGCCGCCCAGCACCACGACCTGCGGATCGAGGACGAGCACCATGGCCGCCGTGCCCACGGCCAGGTCGTCGAGGTAGCGCCCGACGGCCTCCAGCGCGACCGGGTCGCCGTTCCTGGCGGCGGCCAGCGTGCAGCCGGCCGCGTCCTCCGGCGGCGTGCCCTCGGGGACGGCCGCGCACGAGTTGAGGTGCTCGGGCGCGTCGAACCAGCGGGACTCGGGCAGCATGGCGATCTCCCCGGCCGCCGCCCCGAACCCCCTGTGGACCTTGCCGCCGATGATCAGCCCGGCTCCCATGCGCCTGCCGACGTGCAGGAACACCACGTCCCTGGCGTCCTGGGCGACGCCCCGCCTGGTCTCGGCCATGGCCGCCAGGCGGCTGTCGTTCTCGATCAGCACCTGGCAGGGGAACATCTCGCGGATCCGGCCCGCCAGGTCGAGGTCGCGCCAGGCGGGGACGGCGGCCGAGTAGATGACCCGGCCCTCGACGTCGATCACGCCGATCGTGCCGACGGCGATCGTCCACAGGTCGGACACCGGGACGCGGCCGAGCGCCAGGCAGCCGGAGACGGCCCGCTCGATCGCGGCCAGGCGCTCCTCCAGCGGCGCGTCCGGCAGCACCGGCTGCCGGGTCTCGGCCAGGATCTCGCCGTCGAGGTCGGCCAGGGCGGCGCGCACGTTGTGGCCGCCCACGTCGACGCCCACCAGGTAGCCGCTGTCGGCGCGGAAGCGGTAGCGGCGGGCCGGCCGGCCCATCGAGCCGGGGCTCGGCGGGACCTCCTCCACCCAGCCCAGGTCCATCAGCTCGCCGGCGACCTCCTTCATGGACGGGCGCGACAACCCCGTACGCTCGGCCAGCGCCGACAGCGTGAGCGGCCCGGCCCGGCGCAGCGCCCGGATGGCGGTCAGCGAGTTGAGCTGTCGCAGCCGTGACAGGTCGCCGCCGCGTAGATCCGCCATCGCTGTCCTTAACGTAGGTCTCCTCTGTAAACACAGATTATCCCAGCGGCCGCCCCTCAGGTGAACTCCACAAAATTGGGCGTTGAACCTCAGAAATGCCGGTGCTATTAATGAAGGGCTCCTTCGTAAAGTCCGGCTCGCTCCGCCATCGTCTGGCAGTGAGGAGATCCACTTGAAGATCGTTCCCAGGCCGGTCAGGCACGGGACCAGGCGCGGGAGGTTCGTCCTCGGCGCGAGCACGGCGCTCACCGCCGATCCGGCGCTCGCCGGGGTGGCCGCCTGGCTGCGGGCCGAGCTCAGCCAGGTCGCCGGAGGTGAGCTGCTGCCCGGCACGCCGGGCCCGGGGACGATCACCCTGGGGCTCGGCGAGGGCCTCGGGCCGGAGGCGTACCGGCTGAGCGTGGGCGACGACGGCGTGGCCATCGACGCGGGCGGGCCCGCCGGGGCCTTCTACGGCGCGCAGACCTTCCGCCAGCTCCTGCCCGCCGCCGCCTTCCGCCGGACGCCGGGCACGGAACCCCTCGTCGCGCCGGGCACGTACATCGAGGACAAGCCGCGCTTCGGCTGGCGCGGCTGCCTCCTCGACGTCGCCCGGCATTTCATGACGAAGCACGACCTGCTGAGGTTCATCGACCTGATGGCCCTGCACAAGCTCAACGTCCTGCACCTGCACCTCACCGACGACCAGGGCTGGCGGCTGGAGATCCGCCGGTACCCCCGCCTGACCGAGGTCGGCGCGTGGCGCCGGGAGAGCCGGACCGGCTGGAACGGCGCCATGGACGGCCGCCCGCACGGCGGCTTCTACACCCAGGACGACATCAGGGAGATCGTCGCCTACGCCGCGGCCCGCCACGTCACCGTCGTGCCCGAGATCGACCTGCCCGGGCACACGCAGGCCGCCATCGCCGCCCACCCCGAGCTGGGCAACCTCGGCACGGCCCCGGAGGTCCGCACCACCTGGGGCGTCGGCCGCAACGTGCTCAACGCCGAGGACGCCACCATCGCCTTCTTCCGCGACGTCCTGGAGGAGGTGCTGGAGCTGTTCCCCAGCCCGTACGTGTGCGTGGGCGGCGACGAGTGCCGCAAGGACCAGTGGCGGGAGAGCCCGTCCGCCCAGCGCCGGATCCGGGAGCTGGGGCTGCGGGACGAGGAGGAGCTGCAGAGCTGGTTCATCCACCGGTTCGACGACTTCCTGGCCGGACGCGGCCGCCGGCTGGTCGGCTGGGACGAGATCCTGGAGGGCGGCCTGGCGCCGGGGGCGGTGGTGGCGTCCTGGCGCGGCGAGCTCGGCGCGGTGGCCGCCGCCCGGCGCGGGCACGACGTCGTCAACTGCTCCAACACCCAGGTCTACCTCGACTACCGCCAAGGGGTCGGGGAGGACGAGCCGGTGCCGTTCGGGACCGTGCTCACCCTGGAGGACGTCTACGCCTTCGAGCCCGTCCCGCGGGAGCTGCGCGGCGACCCCGCCGCGGAACGGGTTCTGGGCGCGCAGTGCGGGGTCTGGACGGAGCTGATCGACTCCAACCGGCGCATCGACTACATGGTCTTCCCCCGGCTGGCGGCCTTCGCCGAGACCGTCTGGGCGACGGCCGCGCGCGACCTGGAGGACTTCCGCGCCCGGCTGGCGGCACACCTGCCGAGGCTGGAGGCGATCGGGGTGGAGTACCGGCGGGAGTCGGGGCCGCTGCCGTGGCAGACCCGGCCCGGCGTGCCGGGACGCCCGGAGGACCCGAAGGAGTGGCAGGCCACCGTCGACGCCTGGACCAGCAATCTGCGGGACCTCGCATGACGCCCCTGGAGCCGTCGGCGGGCGGGCGGGTGCTGAGCTGGCCCGGCTGCGAGAACGTGCGGGACCTCGGCGGCCTGCCGACCACGGACGGCGGCCGCGTCCGCTGGGGCGCGCTGGTGCGCGGTGACCGGCCGAGGAGCACGGCCGTCCCGGCGCTGCGGACCCACGGTGTGCGGCTCGTCGCCGACCTTCGGCTGGCCGCCGAGTGCCGGGCCGACCCGGGCCCCGCCGTGCCGGGCCGCCGCCACCTGCCCGTCCTGCGGGACGAGGACGACGTCCTGGAGGCGCTGGACGACACCCTGCCCGGCATCTACCGGGTGATCCTCGACCGGGGCGCCCGCCGGTTCGCCGCCGTCCTGTCGGCCGTCGCCCACGCGCCGGCCGGAGGCGTCCTGCTGCACTGCCATTCCGGCAAGGACCGCACCGGGCTCGCGGTGGCGCTGGCCCTCTCGCTGGCCGGCGTCTCCCGTCAGGACATCGCCGCCGACTACGCCGTCACCGCCGTCTGCCTGCGCCTCGACGACCACCTCGCCGCCCTGGACGACGCCGTACGGGACAGGTCGTTGCGCCTGTTCGCCGAGGTCACCGCGGACACCATGCTCGCCGCCCTGGCCCACCTGGACGGCCGGCACGGCGGCGCGGAGGCGTACCTGCTGGCCGGCGGCCTGCCACCGGCCGACCTCGCCCTGATCAGGGCGCGCCTGGTGGAACGGTAGGCGTCACCCCGTACGGCCCCAGAAGCCGTACGGGTCCCGGCCCGGGCGGAAGCCGTGCGCCCGGGCCAGCTCCGCCGCCTCCCGGAACCGGCGCGCGACGACGGACGGCTCGTGGGCGTCGCTGCCGAACGTCACGGCCTGGCCGCCCTCCTCGCGCCACCACCGCAGCAGCGTCGCGTCCAGCGGCACGACCGTGTTGATCTCCAGCGCCCGGCCGGACCCGGCGGTCGCCCGCAGCGCGTGCCGGAACTCCTCCTCGAAGTCGGCCGGGTCGAACGGCCCGGCCGCCCGCGGCCAGTACCGCACCGGGTAGTCGACGTGGGCCAGCACGGCGAACACGTCGCTGCCCGCCACGACCTCGGGGATCTCGGCCAGGTACTCCCGGACGACCTCGGCGGCGGCGCGGCGGGCGTACAGGCCGGGCGGCTCGCGGAAGCCGTCGCCGGCGGGCAGGCAGTGCAGGGAGCCGAGCACCCGGTCGAACCGCCCGGCGGCCAGCACGCGGGCGACTCCCTCGGCGTGCCGGTGCGGCTCGCCCACCTCCAGGCCGCTCAGGATCCGCAGCCCGGGGAAGCGCCCGCGGCACCGCTCGACCGCCTCCAGGTAGCCGGCGGCGTCGAAGGCCGGGGGAGTGAGGTGCCCGTCCGGTGTGGTCAGCGCGAGCAGGTGGTCGTAGCCGTCGAGGGCGCCGGGGTCGACCGTCCAGACGGTGTGGTCGAGGTGCTCGGTGAACGCGATCGCGGGCAGGCCCAGTTCCACCGCCCGCGCGCAGGAACGCTCCATGTCACCCCCCGCCGTGTCCCAGGACCACTCGCTGTGCACATGGCTGTCGGCAGGCAACGTCACAGGGTTCACTCCTCGGGGGTCAGGAGAAGATCAGCACGAATGTACCCCGCGAACGTCCCCGCGTCCCGGGCGTGGCCGCCTCGGGGAGGACGTCTGATCTGCCGTGAGATGCTGGCTTTCGTGACGACGACCGAGCCCGCCGGGCCCGCCCCGCGCCGCGGGCGCGGCCGCCCCGGCTACGACCAGGCCGCGATCCTGCGCGCCGCGGTGGAGCTGTTCAACCGCCGGGGCTACGACGCCACCAGCATGGGAGACCTGGCCAAGGAGCTCGGCCTGACCAAGCCGGCCATCTACCACCACGTCACGAGCAAGGAGCAGCTGCTCGGCCAGGCCCTCGACGACGCGCTCGACGAGCTCACCGCCGCCCTGACCGCCGCCACCCGCGACGCCGCCGGCCGCACCGCGTACGAACGCCTGCGCGAGGTCGTGCGGCGCAGCGTCGAGGTGCTGGTCGCCCACCAGCCCAGCGTCACGCTCCTGCTGCGCGTACGCGGCAACAGCCCGGTCGAGCTGGCGGCCCTGGAACGCCGCCGCTGGCTCGACGACCGCCTCGCCGCGCTGGTCGCCGACGCCGTCGCCGAGGGCGCGCTGCGCGACGACGTGCCGCCCGCGCTGGTCAGCCGGCTGGTGTTCGGCATGGTCAACTCGCTGGTGGAGTGGTACCGCCCGGACGGCGCCTACGACCGGGCGATGGTCGCCGACGCCGTCACCGCGATCGCCTTCGACGGCCTGGCCAAGCACGCACGCTGATCAGGGTTCACCAGGTGTAGAAGCCCTTGCCCGTCTTGCGGCCGAGATGCCCGGCGGCCACCAGGTCGCGCAGGATCCGCGGCGGCTCGAACCGGGGCCCGAGCTCGCGGGCCAGGTGCTCGGCGATCGCGAGCCGCACGTCCAGGCCCACCACGTCGGTGGTGCGCAGCGGGCCCGTCGGATGGCGGTAGCCGAGGGTCATGGCCGTGTCGATGTCGGCCGCGCTCGCCACGCCCTCCTCCAGCATCCGCATCGCCTCAAGGGCCAGGCAGACGCCGAGCCGGCTGCTGGCGAAGCCCGGCGAGTCGGCCACCGTGACCGGCGTCCTGCCCAGCGCCTCGGTCCACTCCTGGGCCCGCTCGACCAGCTCGGGGTCCGTACGCGGCCCCACCACGACCTCGATGAGGTCGCTGACCGGGACGGGGTTGAAGAAGTGCAGCCCGATGAGCCGCTCCGGCGCGGTCAGGCCGGCCGCGAGCTTGCCGATCGACAGGCTGCTGGTGTTCGTGGCCAGCACCGCGCCTGGCGCCTGCCGTTCGACCAGCGCGAACACCTGGGCCTTGAGCGCCGCGTCCTCCGGCACCGCCTCGACGACCAGCTCGCACGGGCCCAGCTCGGCGGGGTCGGACGTCGTGCGCAGCCGGGACAGGACGTCCTGGAGCGGGCTGCCCAGGCGGCCCTTCTCCGCCGCCTTGGCCAGGCTGCCGGTCACCCGTTCCAGGGCCTGGGCGGCGGTCGCCGGGTCGCTCTCCACGACGATCACGTGGCTGCCGGCGGCGAGGAAGGCGTGCGCGATCCCCGACCCCATCCGCCCGCCGCCGAAGACGCCGACGATTTGTGGAAGTGTCGATGGCCGGGTCATGAGCGCGGCTCCTTCCGCCGGTCCAGGAACGCCGTCATGCGCGCGTGTTTCTCCTCGGTCTCGAACAGGACCGCCTGGGCCAGGTCGTCCACGAACGGGTGCGCGGCGCGCGGGGCGTGGAAGACGGCCTTGGTCAGCCGGGTCGCCAGCGGCGCCCGCGCCGCGATGCGGTCGGCGAGCCGGTGACCGGCGGCCAGCAGGTCCCCCGGCTCCACGACGTCGTTGAGCAGGTGGACCGCCCGCGCCTCCTCGGCCGACAGCACCCGGCCCGCCAGCAGGATCTCCTTGGCCAGCGGCTCCCCGACCAGCTCGGCCAGCCGCCAGGCGGCCCCGGCGGCGGCCAGGATGCCGAGGTCGGTCTCCGGGTTGCCGATCCGGGTGCGCGGCGTGCCGATCCGGAAGTCGCAGGCGTAGGCCAGCTCGGCGCCGCCGCCCAGGGCGTAACCGTCCACGAGGGCCACGGTCGGCATCGGCAGCCGGTGGATCCGGTCGAAGATCCTGGAGTTGATGCCCCGCAGCGCGTCGCCCCGGTCCCGGTCGCGGAGCTGGGCGATGTCCGCCCCGGCGGCGAAGGTCGTGCCCTCGCCGGTGAGCAGGACGACGCGCGGCTCGTCCTCGACGGCGGCGCACGCCTCGTGCAGCGCGGCGACCAGCTCCCGGTCGATGGCGTTGCGCACCTGCGGCCGGTTGAGCCGCCACACCACCCGGTCGGCGCCCTCCTCGACGATGAGGGTCATGGGCGCTCCGCCTGGGGAGCGCGGGCTTCGGTCACGGAAGGCTCCTCTGTGTGGGGATCAGGCGTCGTAGTCCACGGTGACATGGTCGCCGGCCGGGAAGGTCTGGCAGGTGAGCACGAAACCCGCCTCCACCTCGGCCGGTTCGAGGGCGTAGTTGCGGCGCATGTCCGCCGCGCCCTCGCGGACCACCGCCCGGCACGTGCCGCAGACCCCGCCCCGGCAGGCGAACGGCAGGTCGGAGCGGGTCTGCTGGGCGCCGTCGAGCAGGGTCGACTCGCGCGAGACGGTGGCGGTCGTGCGCCTTCCGTCGAGCACCGTCGTCAGCACGGTCGTCGCGCCGGCCGGCACGCCCTCCGGCCGCCTCGGCCGCGGCGGGGGAGCGTCGACGTAGAAGAGCTCGACGTGCACGTTCGCGGCCGGGACGCCGAGCTCGGCCAGCACCCGGCGGGCGTCCTCGACCATGCGCAGCGGCCCGCAGAGCCAGACGTGGTCGAACGTCTCGATCGGCACCAGCTCGGTGAACATCCGCCGCAGCCGGTCGCCGTCCAGCCGGCCGGAGAACAGCTCGACGTCGCGCGGCTCCCGGGAGAGCACGTGGACGAGCTGGAAGCGGGGGCCGTACCGGTTCTTCAGGTCGCCGAGCTCCTCGGCGAACATCACGGTCCGGCTGGTCCGGTTGCCGTACAGGAGAGACACCTGCGCGCCGGGATGGGCGAGCACCGTCGAGGCGACCGACATCATCGGGGTGATGCCCGAACCGGCGGCCACGCACAGGTGCCGCTCGCCCAGGCCGGGGTCGGCCTGCCAGGAGCCGGTCGGGGTCTGCACCTCGATCCGCGTCCCCGGCCGCACCTCGCGGACCAGCCAGGAGGAGAAGAGCCCGTCCGGGATCTCCCGGACGCCGATGCGCGGCGCCTCCCCGGCCGGGGCGCAGATCGAGTACGACCGCCGTTCCTCCCGGCCGTCCACGAAGCGGCGCAGGGTGAGCGACTGGCCGGCGCGGAAGGCGTACGCCTCGCGCAGTTCGCCGGGCACGGCGAAGGTGATCGCGGCGGCGTCCTCGCACAGGTGGTCGACCGCCGCCACGGTCAGCGGGTGGAAGGCGGCGTGCGCCCGGGCCGGCGCGGGCGCGAGCGTGGTCATCTCATATCTCCTTGACATGCTCGAACGGTTCCAGGCAGTCGGCGCAGGCGTAGAGGGCCTTGCAGGCGGTGGCGCCGAACTCGGAGGTCGGCCGGGTGGCCCGCGACCCGCAGCGCGGGCAGGCCGGGGCGGGCCTGACCGGGCCGAGCGTCAGCGGCACCGGCCCGGACGTCCGGCGGGCCGGTCCCGGCGCCGACAGCCCGGACGCGCGCAGGGCGGCCCTGCCACGCTCGGAGATCCAGTCGCTCGACCACGGCGGATCGAGCACGACGCGCACCTCGACCCGCGGGAAGCCCGCCTCCCGCAGCCCGTGGACGAGGTCGTCGCGCATGGTCGCCATGGCCGGGCAGCCGGTGTACGTCGGGGTGATGAAGGCGACCACGACCTCGCCGTCCGGCCCCGGCTCCACCTCGACGCCGCGCAGCACGCCGAGGTCGGCGAGCGTGAGCATCGGCATCTCCGGATCCCGCACCCGCTCGGCGACCCGGACGGCCCGCTCGCGGGCGTCCGGGGGCGCGTGGCCGGTGTGCTCGCGGGCGTTCACCAGCGGCCTGCCGGGTGGGCGCGGGCGACCGACTGCATGTCGGCCAGCAGGACGGTCAGCGCCGGGGTGTGGCCGCCGTCCCGGCCGCCGCCCGGCTCGCCCTGGCCGCCCGGATGGGGCACGCCGCTCACGGCGAACACCTGGCCGAGCACGGCGTCCACGTCGGCGCGCAGCGCGGCGGGATCGACGGCGACCCCCGACCGCGCGAGCGTCAGCTCGACGGGATGCGCGGTGACCAGCTCGGCCAGCAGCGGCCACAGCTCGCCGAGCGCGGCGTCGAGCCTGCGGCGCGACTCCTCGGTGCCCTGGGCCAGGGTGAGGAACCAGCGGCCCGCCCAGTCCCGGTGGTAGGCGACCTCCTTGACGCCCTTGGCGGCGACGGCGGCCAGCACAGTGTCCACGCTCGCGGCCAGCCGCTCCAGCAGCGCCAGCCGGGCCGTCGAGAACAGCAGCAGCCGTACGACGACGTGCGCGAAGTCGCCGTTCTCGACCTCGGCCAGCCACACGTTCCTGAACTGCCCGGCGTCGCGGAAGAACGCCAGCGCGTCCTCCGGCGGCACCGGCGAGCCCTCCGGGAGCGCGGGCGCCACGCCGGGATCGGCCGCGGCCGCCCGCGCCAGCAGCAGGCGCGCCTGCCCGAGCAGGTCGAGCGCCACGTTGGCGAGCGCGATGTCCTCCTCCAGGTCGGGCGCGCGGCTGCACCACTCCGCGAGCCGCTGCGACAGGATCAGCGCGTCGTCGCCGAGCATCAGGCAGTACGCGGCCAGCTCGGCCGAGCCGACCCCCTCGGGCACGGACGTGTCGACGCCCGCCAGCGGCTCCTCGAAGTCCGTGCCGAACGCCCACTGCGTGGAGTCCCCGCCGGCCAGGCCGTCGAAGATGCTCTCGTGGTCATCGCTCACGCTGGACCCCCTCTCACATGTGCGGGACGTCGTCGGGAATGTCGTAGAACGTCGGGTGCCGGTAGACCTTGTCGCCGCTCGGCGCGAACAGCGGGTCCTTCTCGTCCGGGCTGGAGGCCGTGATGGCGTCGGAGCGTACGACCCAGATGCTCACGCCCTCGTTGCGCCGGGTGTAGACGTCGCGGGCGTGGCGCAGGGCCATCGCGTCGTCGGGGGCGTGCAGCGACCCGACGTGGACGTGGTTGAGCCCGCGCTTGACCCGGACGAACACCTCGTAGAGCGGCCATTCCCGCCGGTCGGCGCTCACCGGGCACCCGCCCCGGCGGCCGAACGGCTCGCGAACGCCGACGCGGCCTCGCGCACCCAGGCGCCGTCCTCGTGGGCGGCCCGGCGGTGCCGCATGCGCTGGGCGTTGCACGGCCCGTCGCCGCGGATGACGGCGGCCAGCTCCGACCAGTCGGGCTGTCCGAAGTCGTGGTGCCCGCGCTCCTCGTTCCAGCGCAGGTCGGGGTCGGGCAGCGTGACGCCGAGCGCCTTCGCCTGCGGGACCGTCATGTCGACGAACTTCTGGCGCAGCTCGTCGTTGGAGTTGCGCTTGACGCCCCAGGCCATCGAGCGTTCGCTGTTGGGCGAGTGTTCGTCGGGCGGGCCGAACATCATCAGCGAGGGCCACCAGAACCGGTTCACCGACTCCTGGACCATCTCCCGCTGGGCGTCGGTGCCGCGCATCATCGTCATCAGCAGTTCGTAGCCCTGCCGCTGGTGGAAGGACTCCTCCTTGCAGATGCGGATCATGGCGCGGCCGTACGGGCCGTAGGAGGTGCGGCACAGCGGCACCTGGTTGCAGATCGCGGCGCCGTCCACGAGCCAGCCGATGGTGCCGACGTCGGCGTAGGACAGCGTCGGGTAGTTGAAGATCGAGGAGTATTTCTGCTTCCCGGCCAAGAGGAGTTCGGTCAGCTCGGCGCGGGAGACGCCCAACGTCTCGCACGCGGAGTACAAATAGAGGCCGTGTCCGGCTTCGTCCTGCACCTTGGCCAGCAGGATCGCCTTGCGGCGCAGCGACGGGGCCCGCCCGATCCACTCGCCCTCGGGCTGCATGCCGATGATCTCGGAGTGCGCGTGCTGGGCGATCTGGCGGACGAGCGTCCTGCGGTACGCCTCCGGCATCCAGTCGCGGGGCTCTATCCGGTCGTGACCCGCGATGGTCGCGTCGAAGGCGGCCTGCAGCCGCTGCTCCAGGTCCGGCTCCGCCGGCGTGGTGGTCATCGTCCCTCCGAGGCATCGGTCTTATTTACTTATCGCTCGGTCAGTAATACGGTTGCATGAGTCGGGGCTTCCGCGCAAGAGAGGAGACAGCGTGAGCGCGCTGCTGGAGAGCTACGCCGCCGGACGATGGTTCCGCGCGGCCGACGACGGGGAACCCTTGCTCGACGCCGCGACGGGCGAGGAGGTCGCGCGGATCTCCAGCAAGGGGCTGGACGTCGCCGCCATGGTCCGGCACGCCAGGGACACCGGCGGCCCGGCGCTGCGCGCCCTGACCTTCCACGAACGGGCCGCCCTGATCAAGGCGCTGGCCAAGCACCTGATCGAGCGCAAGGACGCCCTGTACGCCCTGTCCACCCGCACCGGCGCCACCGCCCGCGACACCATGGTCGACGTCGACGGCGGCATCGGCACCCTGTTCAGCTACGCCAGCAAGGGCGTGCGCGAGCTGCCCAACGACACCGTCGTCCTCGACGGCGGCCTGGAACGCCTGGGCAAGGGCGGCACCTTCGCCGGCCAGCACATCTACACCTCGCGGCCGGGCGTCGCCGTGCAGATCAACGCCTTCAACTTCCCCGTCTGGGGCATGCTGGAGAAGCTGGCGCCGGCCTTCCTGGCCGGGCTCCCGTCCATCGTCAAGCCCGCCGCCCAGACCGCCTACCTCACCGAGCTGGCCGTCCGGCAGATCATCGAGTCGGGCATCCTGCCCGAAGGGACGCTCCAGCTCCTGTCCGGCAGCCCCGCCGGGCTGCTCGACGAGCTGACCGTCCAGGACTCCGTGGCCTTCACCGGCTCGGCCCACACCGCCGGCATCCTGCGCCGCCATCCGAACGTACTCGACCGCGGCGTCGTCCTCGGCGTCGAGGCCGACTCGCTCAACTGCTCGATCCTTGGCCCCGACGTGCGCCCGGACGATCCGGAGTTCGACCTGTTCGTCAAGGGCGTCGTCGCCGAGATGACGGTCAAGGCCGGGCAGAAGTGCACGGCCATCCGCCGCGTGCTCGTGCCGGAGAACCTGGCCGGGCAGGTGGTCGAGGCGCTGGCCGCCCGCCTGTCGAAGATCACCGTCGGCGACCCGCGCAACCCCGACGTGCGGATGGGCCCGCTGGCCGGGCTCGGGCAGCGCGAGGAGGTGCGCAAGGCGGTCGAGGCGCTGCTGGCCGGCGCGGAGGTGGTCCACGGCGACCCGCGGGGCGCGTCCCTGCTCGACGGCGACCCCGAGCGCGGCGCGTTCATGACCCCGCTGCTGCTGCGGGCCCGTCCCGGCGCCGCCGAGCCGCACGACGTGGAGCCGTTCGGGCCGGTCGCGACCGTGCTCGCCTACGACGGCGTCGAGGAGGCGGTCGCCCTGGCCGCGCGGGGCAGGGGCAGCCTGGTCGCCTCCGTCGCCACCCACGACCCGCAGGTCGCGCGGTCCGTCGTGCTCGGGCTCGCGCCCTGGCACGGCCGGGTCCTCGTCCTCGACCGCGACGACGCCAAGGAGTCCACCGGGCACGGCTCGCCGCTGCCGGTCCTCGTCCACGGCGGCCCCGGGCGGGCCGGCGGCGGGGAGGAACTGGGCGGCGTGCGCGGCGTCCTGCACCACATGCAGCGCACCGCCGTCCAGGGCTCCCCGGACCAGCTCACCGCCATCACCGGCCGCTGGACGACCGGCTCGGCCCGCGCCGAGTCCGGCGTCCACCCCTTCCGCAAGTCGCTGGCCGAGCTGCGGGTGGGCGACACGATCGCCTCCGCGCCGCGCACGGTCTCGCTCGCCGACATCGAGCACTTCGCCGACTTCACCGGCGACACCTTCTACGCCCACACCGATCCCGAGGCCGCCGCCCGCAACCCGTTGTTCGGCGGCATCGTCGCGCACGGGTACCTGGTGGTGTCCCTGGCCGCCGGGCTGTTCGTGGACCCGGCGCCCGGCCCGGTGCTGGCCAACTTCGGCGTGGACGGGCTGCGCTTCCTCACCCCGGTCAAGGCCGGCGACGCCATCGCCGTCGCGCTGACCGTCAAGCAGATCACGCCGCGCAGCGGCGCCGACTACGGCGAGGTCCGCTGGGACGCCACCGTCACCAACCAGGACGACGTCCCGGTCGCCACGTACGACGTGCTGACCCTCGTGGCCAAGACCTGGCCGGAGGGCTGACGTGGCCGACACCCCGATCCTGCTCGAACGCGACGGCGCCGTGGCCGTCGTGACGCTCAACCGCCCCGACCGGCGCAACGCCCTGGACGACGGGCTCAAGAAGGCCCTGCGCCGGGCGCTGGAGGAGGTCGCCGCCGACGACTCGGTCAGGGCCGTGCTGCTGACCGGCGCGGGCCGCGCGTTCTGCGTCGGCCAGGACCTCGCCGAGCACGCCGAGGCCCTGCGCGCCGACCCCGGCCACGCCTTCGACACCGTCGAGGCGGACTACGCGCCGGTCGTCCGGCTCCTGGCCACGATGCCGAAGCCGGTCGTCGCCGCCGTCAACGGCACCTGCGTCGGCGCCGGGCTGGCCCTCGCGCTCGCCTGCGACCTGCGCGTCATCGCCGAGGAGGCGAAGCTCGCCACGGCGTTCGCGGGCATCGGGCTCACCTGCGACTCCGGCCTGTCGGTGACGCTGACGCGGGCGGTCGGCGAGTCCAGGGCCAAGGAGCTGGTGCTGCTGGGCGAGCCGTTCGGGGCCGCGCAGGCGGTCGCGTGGGGCGTCTCGGGGCGGGTGGTGCCGAGGGCCGAGGTGTGCATGGCGGGACGTGAGCTCGCCGCCCGGCTCGCCGCCGGGCCGACCGCCGCCTACGCCGAGTCCAAGCGGCTCATCGCGCAGGGGTGGGAGCAGGGGCTCGGCGCGGTGCTCGCCGCCGAGGCGCGCGCACAGGCCCGTCTGGGGCTGACCGCCGACCACGCGGGCGCGGTGGAGGCGTTCCTCGCCAAACGCCGCCCCACCTTCGAGGGACGCTGACCTTCGAGGAACGCTGCCCCCGACCCCTCTGTGGGGGCCGGGGCGGCGCCTCAGCTCTCGTGTGCCCCCCACTCCGCGCCCCGGCCGCGGGCCTCCTCGAACACCAGCCAGGTCCGGGTGGCCCGCACGCCCGGGATGTCCTGGATGCGTTCCAGCACCACGTGCCGCAGCGCCGCGTTGTCCGGCGTCCTGACCAGCACCAGGACGTCGTAGTCGCCGCCGACCATGGCGAAGTGCTCCACGTAGGGCGTCTCGCGCAGCCTGGCCGTGACCTGGCGCCAGGAGTTCTGCTCGATCGTCACCGACACGTACGCGCTGGTGCCCAGGCCCGCCCGGTGCGGCGCGAGCTCGGCGGTGAAGCCGGTGATCACGCCGTCGTCCATCAACCGGGTGAGCCGGGCGTAGACGTTGGCGCGCGAGACGTGCACGCGTTCGGCCAGCGTACGCATCGACATCCGGCCGTCGCGCAGCAACTCGGCGATGATCGCCCGGTCCACCGCGTCCAGGTTGGCGGCCGAACGTCCCGGCCAGCCGCCCTCGATGCCCTCGTTGGCCGACAATTGGCCCTCCTGAAGTCCTCTATGAATCCATTTGTCGCTCATCATGCCTGATGTCTTGAACGTATGGCTCCGGAAGCGGACGCTTTCCCTCACAAACGTCCAGAGAAAGTGAGCGTCGCCATGTCCGTGAGGAGGAGTCCGCGGACGGTCGAGGGCCTGCTGCCCTCACCCGAGCCGGTGCGCTTCGTCGCCGAGGACGGCACCGCCGTCGAGCCGCCCGCCGGGTACGCCGAGCCCACCGGCGAGCACCTGATGGAGGCGTACCGGCGGATGGTCCTGGGCCGCCGCTTCGACCGCCAGGCGACCGCGCTGACCAAGCAGGGCCGGCTGGCCGTCTACCCCTCCAGCCGCGGCCAGGAGGCCTGCCAGATCGCCGGCGTCCTCGCGCTGCGCGAGGACGACTGGCTGTTCCCCACCTACCGCGACTCGGTCGCGCTCGTCTCCCGCGGCCTCGACCCGGTCGAGGTGCTGACGCTGCTGCGCGGCGGCTGGCACTGCGGCTACGACCCCGCCGCCACCCGGGTGGCCCCCCAGTGCACGCCGCTGGCCACCCAGACGATCCACGCGGTCGGCATGGCCGACGCCCTGCGCCGCAAGGGCGAGGACGGCGTCGTCATGGCCTTCATCGGCGACGGCGGCACCAGCGAGGGCGACTTCCACGAGGCGCTCAACTACGCCGCGGTCCTGCGCGCCCCCGTCGTGTTCCTCGTCCAGAACAACAAGTACGCCATCTCGGTGCCGCTGGCCAAGCAGAGCGCGGCCCCGGCGCTGGCCTACAAGGGCATCGGCTACGGCATCCCCTCCGAGCAGGTGGACGGCAACGACCTCGTCGCCGTGCTGTCGGTCCTGGACGCCGCCGTCGCGCACGCCAGGACCGGCGGCGGCCCCTTCCTCGTCGAGGCGCACACCTACCGCATGGACCCCCACACCAACGCCGACGACCCCACCCGCTACCGGGAGAGCCAGGAGGTCGAGCAGTGGGAGTCGGCCGACCCGCTGGCCCGGCTGGAGACGTACCTGCGCGGGCGCGGCCTGCTCGGCGCCGAGGACGTCGCCGCCGCGCACAAGGCCGCCGAGGAGTACGCCGCCCGCCTCCGCGACGCGATGAACGCCGACCCCGAGGCCGACCCCTTCGAGCTGTTCGACCACGTCTTCGCCGAGCCGACGCCCCAGCTGAACGAGCAGCGGGCCCTGCTGGCGTCCGAGCTGACCGCGCGGGAGGACTGAGATGACCGCGACCACCCCCAACGCCTCCATGAGCATGGCCCAGGCGCTGAACGCCGCCCTCCGGGACGCCCTGCGCGAGGACGAGCGCGTCCTCGTCTTCGGCGAGGACGTCGGCCCGCTCGGCGGCGTCTTCCGCGTCACCGACGGGCTCACCAAGGAGTTCGGCGAGGAGCGGTGCTTCGACACGCCGCTGGCCGAGGCGGGGATCGTGGGCCTGGCCGTGGGCCTGGCCATGGGCGGTTTCCGTCCGGTGATCGAGATGCAGTTCGACGCCTTCGCCTACCCGGCCTTCGAGCAGATCGCCTCGCACGTGGCCAAACTGCGCAACCGCACCCGCGGGCGGCTGTCGCTGCCGATCGTGATCCGGATCCCGTACGCGGGGGGCATCGGCGGCGTCGAGCACCACTGCGACTCCAGCGAGGCGTACTACGCCCACACGCCGGGGCTGAAGGTCGTGACGCCCGCGACGGCCGACGACGCGTACTGGCTGCTGCGCGACGCCATCGCCGACCCCGACCCGGTGATCTTCATGGAGCCCAAGCGCCTGTACTGGTCGAAGGAGGAGACGTCCACCGCGGACCGGCGCGCCGCCGGGTTCGGCCGCGCGGCCGTCCGCCGCGAGGGACGCGACGCCACGCTCGTCGCCTACGGGCCCAGCGTGCCCGTGGCGCTCCAGGCCGCCGAGGCCGCGGCCCAGGACGGGCTCTCGCTGGAGGTGGTCGACCTGCGGACGATCGTCCCGTTCGACGACGAGACCGTGGTGGCCTCGGTGCGCAGGACCGGGCGCTGCGTGGTGATCCAGGAGGCGCAGGGGTTCGCCGGGGTGGGGGCGGAGATCGCCGCCCGCGTGCAGGAGCGGTGCTTCCACTCGCTGGCCGCTCCGGTGCTGCGCGTCACCGGGTTCGACATCCCGTACCCGCCGCCGATCCTGGAACACTCCCACCTGCCGGACGTGGACCGCGTCCTGGACGCCGTGGACCGGCTCCAGTTCGACGACGAGCCCGACCTCCTGCACCTCACCCGGGAGGCGTCATGACGGCGACCGCCGCGCGGCAGGTGTTCCGGCTGCCCGACCTCGGCGAGGGCCTGACGGAGGCCGAGATCGTCGAGTGGAAGGTGACCGTGGGGGACACGGTCGAGATCGACCAGATCGTGGTGGAGGTGGAGACGGCCAAGGCGGCGGTGGAGGTGCCGGTGCCGTACGCGGGGACCGTACTGCGGCTGCACGCCGAGGCGGGCGCGGTCGTGGCGGTGGGGGAGCCCCTCATCGAGGTCGGGGCCGGGTCGGACGGCCGTGCGGCCGGCCCGGCGGAGGACCCGGCGGCGGCGCGGTACCGGGAGGAGGAACGCGCCGGTTCGGGCAACGTCCTGATCGGCTACGGCACCACCGACACCCCGCCCAGGAGCCGCCGCCGCCCCCGCCCTGCCAAGCCCCTTCCCTCCGACCCCTCCACCCCGACCTCCAGGCCCGCACCCGTGCCCGCACCCGTGCCCGCGCCTGGGCCCGGGCCCGCTTCCGGGCGTGTCCCGGCGCCCGTGGTCGCGGCCGGGCCTTCGTCGTCGGGCGGGGCGGAGGGCGCGCCTCGGGTGATCTCGCCGCTGGTCCGCCGGATGGCTCGCGATCATGGTGTGGACCTCACCGCCGTCGTCCCCACCGGCCCCCACGGCGTGATCCTCCGCCGCGACGTCGAACAAGCCATCGCCGCCCCCATCCCCATCCCCACCCCCGCACCCGCCCCTGACACCCCGTCCGCCGGGGCCGCGACGGGGCTGGTGGCCGAGCGCATCCCGCTGCGCGGCCTGCGCCGTACGGTGGCCGACAAGCTCACCCGCAGCCGCACCGAGATCCCTGATGCCACCACCTGGGTGGACGTGGACGCCACCGACCTGATCACCGTCCGCGACACCCTGCGGCGGACCAGCCCGGACCTGGGCGTCGGCCTGCTGGCACTCCTGGCCCGCGCCTGCGTTGCCGGCCTGCTGCGCTTCCCCGAGCTGAACGCCTCGGTCGACACCGACCGGGCCGAGATAGTCCGCCATGGCCACATCAACCTGGGCTTCGCCGCCCAGACCGACCGCGGCCTCGTCGTGCCGGTGGTCCGCGACGCGCACCTCATGACCACCGCCGGCCTGGCCGCCGAACTGACCCGGCTGACCGGCCTGGCCCGCTCGGGCGGCCTGCCTCCGGCCGCGCTGACGGGAGGCACGTTCACCCTCAACAACTACGGCGTCTTCGGCGTGGACGGCTCCACCCCCATCATCAACCACCCGGAGGCGGCGCTCCTGGGGGTGGGCCGCGTCATCGACCGCCCCTGGGTGCACGACGGCGCGGTCGTGCCCCGCAAGATCACTCAGCTGTCCCTCACCTTCGACCACCGCGTCTGCGACGGCGGCGCGGCGGGCGGCTTCCTGCGCTTCGTCGCCGACTGCGTGGAGAACCCTGCCGTGCTGCTCGCCCACGTCTAGCGGCACGCTCCCCACACCGGCGAACGTCACCCGGTGGACCCGAGGGCGACGCCCCTCGGGCCCACCGAACCCCGGGCACCCGGCGAGGAGCGCGAGCTGTCGCCTGCCACGGCCCCGTCAGAGGCAACGCGGACGACGGCAACCTTGCTTGGTGTACGCGCCGGTACCGCGCCCTCTCAGAGGCCGGCATGGAGGAAGAGCCCGATGCCTGATCCCACCTCGACAGACCTGTGGTCCACGATCGGCGAGCTGGTGGCGTGGCTGGACCGTAACAACGGCCGGGACCCGCACGAACTCACGCTGCGTGTCATGAAGATCGGCGAGGAGTTCGGCGAGGGCGCTCGCCGCGCACTATGCAGGCGCCGACCGCGGATCGCTCCTCACCGCCGTGTCCAACGGCTGGCTTGCGCCTGCGTCTGCGCCTGGCTGTCACGCGCCAGGAGCCCGGTAAGCCACATTCATCCGCGTGGCTTCGTCGACCTCCTCCGCCGTCAGCAGGGCGACCGTTGTCGTCCGCACCGCCCCGGACGCCGACACCGCCAACCCCAACGCCGCCGACGCCGCATTGCTCGGCAGGTCGACGACCACGAACGTGTCCGTCTCGCCGAACGCGAAGTACATCTGCTCGACCCGCCCGCCCAGGCTTTCCACCAGGCGATCCACCGCTTGTCGGCGTCCGGTGCCACCGTCCCGCAGCACCCCGCGGAGACCCTCTGTGGTGTACGTGGACTGGATCAGATACTTGGGCATGGGCGAGTTCCTCTTCTCGTGCCGCCGCCCCGGTGCGAGGTGGCTGTCGCAGGTCACGAGGTCGGAATTCTCGGCCCGGGATGAAGGTAATCCCACCGGTGGTGCTGGGTTTTCCCTGCGGCCTCTCGACGCCGGCCGACGCCGCCGTCTAGGCCGAGACCGTCAGTGCCACGATCACCATCCCGAGCGTCAGGTCGAGTGCGGCGCAGAACTCGGCCATCGACCGGGCCACCACCTTGTTCCTGCGCCAGAGGACCACGTCCAGAACGGCATGCCCCACCAGGGCCGCGGCGACCAGGTAGCCCCCGACCGCAGGCGACAGGGACAGCGCGGCCACCGACACCGCCCCGAAGACCAGCATCGCCGGAACCTGCGCCGCGACGAGCGTCGGCCTCCTCACCAGCCCGTCCGTCAGGCCGACGACGGCGACGCACACCGCACCCCCGACCAGCCCCGGCCACGGCTCCACCGCGAGCAGCCGCAGCACCGCCACCGCCACCACGGACGCCCCGAACAACGGCCAGGCCACCCCCGGCCTGCCGGTCACCGCCGTGGCGAGGTAGACGAGCGCGGCGAGGAACACCACAAGGGCCGCGTCCCGCCCGTCCTCCAGCCCCAGGACGTTGAAGACCATGAAAGCCACGCCCAGCCCCGTGGGCCAGCGACGTGCCACGGCCATGAGCACCCGGCCGGTGGGGGAGCGCTCCTGCGAGCCGCCTTGCGCGGACGACATCTCAACCATGCCCCGACTCTCCCGCGCCACCTCCGCCCACCTTGTGGCCGAACACCCTGAACGTCCAGAATCCTGCGATCCCGGTCCACCCACCCCATGTTCACCGCCACCACGTGCGTGAAGCAGACGGCCCCGGGGTGACGGACGCCTGTGTGGGGGAGGCGGTCCGCCGTCAGGCCGGCGCGACCGACCGCAGCCAGACCGCCGCCGAGTACGGGCTGGTGAAGCGGAGCACGCGCAAGGGAGCGAAACGCGGATCACGGGTGCGCCGCCGGATCTCCGCCTGCCGCGCCGCGTGCTGCGACCAGGCCCACCACGCCGGATGATCACTCTGGAACCATCCGGCGACCGTCTCCCGATTGCCGTTGAAGACGGGTTCGCGCAGAACCGTCCTGCGCAGCGAACGCCGCAGGACCCGCGGCATGACGACCCGGCGCGGATAGTCCAGCCAGACGATGGTGTCGGCGCGTTCCCACAGCAGGTCGCGCACCTCCGGGTAGCCGAAGGAGTCGAAGATCCACGCCGGGGTCCCGGCGATCTCGGCGACCCGCTCCGGGAACGCCTCGTCCACGGCCCAACCTGGCCCGGCGAAGTACAGGCCGTCCATCTCGTGACAGGGCACGGCAAGCCGGTTGCTCAGTGCGCGCGCGAGCGTCGACTTGCCCGCCCCGCTGATGCCCGCCACCAGAATCCGCCGCATCCCCGGCAGGCTAGCGCAACCGTACCCGGCGAGCCCGCGACGCTGCCAGGCCATTCCAACGCCCCACGCCCCTGCTCAGCGACCAACCGGAAGCCCCGCCAAACAGACCCGACCCGCCCCTCACCGAGCGTCCCGACCGGACAGACTCCTCGGCGGAGAGGTGACGAGACAGCCTGCACGAGCAGTAACACGGGCTCCAGATCGCGCGTGACTTTGGCTGGACCATGGGCCGTGCGTGACACCGGCTGGACTACGGATCGTGCGGGACACCGGCTGGACCACGGGCCGTGCGTGACACCGGCCAGACGACAGAGCGTGCGTGGCACCGGCCAGACCACGGTCTGACAACCCGTGGTAGGACTTCGCCGCTCCAAGATCAGACCCTGGTCCGACGCGTTCCCGACCCCCGCGCCGCAATCATGACCGCATGCTGAAACCCCTCGCCACGATCCTGGCCGCCCTGCTGGCGATCACCGGCCAACCCGCCATGGCCACCGCCACCCCAAGCGCCGAGACCCGACCCGGCAGCGAGAACACGGTCCGTCCCTCCTCGGCCACCCGATCCGCCATGACGGCCGGTTCCTCATTGACCTGGCAGCCCTGCCCCAACGACAAGATCGGCATGGAGTGCGCCGACCTCCAGGTCCCGGTCGACTGGCGCAAGCCCGACGACCGCAAGATCACACTGAAGCTGGGCAGGCTGAAAGCGACCGGCACCTCCGAAGGGTCGGTCCTGGTCGCCTATGGCGGCCCAGGAGGCCCCGGCATCGCCACCACCGCAGCCGTCCCCGACTGGTGGGCCCGGCTGCGCGAGCGCATGGACATCGTCACCTGGGACACTCGCGGCTACGGCGAGCAGTTCGGCGGCCTGAGCACCGGCCTCGCGTGCGTCTGGACCCGCATCCCCATCCCGGAAGCCCCACGTGACGACGCCGGCTTCGGCCGACTGTCCGACACCAACCGCGGCTTCGCCGAGGCATGCCGCCACCAAGACCCCCAACTGTTCGCCAACATGAGCTCGGCCGACCAGGCCAGAGACATGGAGGCGATCAGAAAGGCCCTGGGCGGCGCGAAGCTCAACTACTACGGCGCCTCCTACGCGGGCTTCTACGGCCAGGACTACGCCCGCCTCTTCCCCGACCAGATCCGCACGATGGTCCTCGACGGCACCTGGAACCACAGTCCCGCCGACTGGTCGCGCGAACTGGAGGAGATGGCGAAATCCAATGAGCAGTCCATGCGGCGCTTCTTCACCTGGTGTGCCACCCATGACTGCCAAGACATACCCGGCCTCTGGCACAAGCTGACCGAACGAGCCCGCCGCAAGCCCATCGCCACCACGACGGTCAACATGGCCTACGACGCCCGCGACCTGCAGTCCCTCGCCGTCTTCATGGCCCGCCAAGGAGCCCCCGGCTGGCCCGCCCTGGCACGCGCGATCCGCAAGGCGGCCGGCCAGGGCGACGCCTCCGACTTCGTCCCAGCCCGCGGGGCCCGCTACCCCGACCAGACCACCCCCGTCACCGAATGCCTCGACTGGCCGCGCCCCACGACCCTCAAGGAACTGGCCGGCACCGACGCCCGCCTCCGCAAGATCGCTCCTCTCACCGGCACCGCCAACACTCTGGCCTCGGCGACCCTCACCTGCATCGGCTGGCCCGTCCCGGTCACCAACCCACCCGCTCCCCTCCCGAAGGGCGTGCCTCCCGTCCTGGGAGCAGGCGCCTGGGGCGAGTCGGACGCGGTCGAACGTGCCCTGGCCGACGTCCCCGGCAGCTCCACCATCCGCCACGACGGCCCGGGTCACACCCTCTACGGCTTCAACCCCTGCGCCCGCGACCTGATGAACCGCTACTTCACCGACCTGACTCTGCCACCGCCGAACACCCAATGCTGACCACCTCGACCCCTCCGGCAGCCAGCCATCCGGGCGAACGGGAACGTCCTCGTCCCACGCTTGCGCCAGAGCCGTTCGGCTCCCGAGCACGAGAAGCCGGAGCACGAGAGGAAGAACCCAGTCGTGCTGGGCTAGTACGCCAGGTGCAGTCGGCGATCTTCAACTCGGCCGGATGGGGCTCTGCGGCGCCCGGTGGAACTCGATGCTCACGAATCGGCCGTCGGCGAAGCCGAGGCGCGCACCGTCGCAGTGCGCTAACGGCGTCCCCCAGGAGTCATGTGAAGCGTCCGGAAAGCACGCCGCCAACGCCAGCTCGATCGCCCCTCCATGCCCGACCAGGAGCGCCGAGCAGCCGTCAGCGACGTCGCGGACCGTGTCCACCCAGATCGCTCGGTGGGTCCCGGCCACGGTCGCCGCCTCCCGACCCTCCCGGATGATCTCCGCGAGACGCCGGTAGGGCTCGGTCCAGCCCCATTGCGCGTGCCGAGCGATTTCTCCCGGCACATAGCCTGACGGCATCTCCATGGTGTCGTCGACGGCGAAACCCATCGCAACAGCGGTCTCGACGGCCCGAGGAGACGAACTGGTGACCACACGCTCGTAGGGGCCGACTCCGGAGCCGACGAAGCGGGTGAGGGCCATCCCGTCAGCCGACAGGTGTGACCCACGGCCACGTGCCGCGCCCTTCTTGGTCAAGCTGTGTCGGCCCACGTCGAGCCAGCGCACTTGGCGTCCTCCTGCAACGGTGTTCCGATGGGCAAGGGCAGAGACGCGTACGGCCACCGCGATGATCGAGTGGTGTGCCGACAACCAAAGATCACGTGGTGGCCGCAGGCCGAAGCGTAGCCGTGCCCGTCCGAGCAAACGGCGGTGAAGATCCACCAGCGAAGGGCGTAGGGGAGATGGTGAGGGGCGGCTGTCACGCCGAGCTCAGCCCGGCCCCGGCGTGCCGACCAGGGGTGGACTCTGGCTGCCGCCGAAGTCGCACAAGGAGGCGCCGACCTCGTGCGGCCACGGTCTTGACTGGGCGGGTCAGATCGACTAGACCACAGGAAGCCCGGCGATCATCACGCAGTGGAGGACACGATGTCCGGCAGAGCGTTGGTACGACTCGCGGCCCGCGCCGCGTTATCCGCAGTCACGACGGGCGCGCTGGTCGCGGCCGCCGCCATGCCGGCCGCCGCGACGGCCCTGGACCGGCCGCCGCGGACGACCAAGGGGCCGTGCGCGTACACCGAGACCCCCGACGACCCGGCCGTGCGCAAGGTGCCGCTGCCGCCGGACCCTCGCCGCACCCCCGACCGTCCGGTCTCGGCGGTGCTCAGGACCAACCACGGCGACATCGGGCTCACCCTCGACCCGGCCAAGGCGCCGTGCACCGTGCAGAGCTTCGTGCACCTGATCCGTCACCGCTTCTACGACGTCACCTCCTGCCACCGGCTCACCGCGTACGACCGGCTGAAGGTGCTGCAGTGCGGCGACCCCAGCTTCACCGGCGAGGGCGGGCCGGGCTACCGCTACAAGGACGAGCTGCCGACCGACCTGCCGCCGTGGCCCGGCGACACGACCGGGGTGCGCAAGACGTACGCGCGGGGCGTGCTGGCCATGGCCAACGCCGGGCCCGACACCAACGGCAGCCAGTTCTTCCTGGTCTACGGTGACTCGGGTCTGGCGCCCAACTACACGGTCTTCGGCACGGTCGACGCCGCCGGGCTCGCCGCGCTCGACCGCATCGCCGCCGGCGGCATCCAGCCGGAGCCCGACGGGCCCACGCCGCCCGTCGACGGCAAGCCCGTCCTGCCGGTCGACATCCGGGACGCCAAGGTCTGCCGCAGGTAGGCGCCACTCTTGCCCCCGTCCCACCCGCCGGTGGAACGGGGGCGGGTTCAGCCGGGGGTGTCGGCGCCGCGCCGCGCCTGCCAGGGCAGGCGGTTCTCCAGCTCGATCTCCAGCGAGAAGCTGAGGAAGGTCCGTACGAGCACGATGAGCGCGAGCACGCCGACGCTCACGAACGTCGGCGCCACCGCCACGGTACGGATGATGTCCCCGGCCACCAGGAATTCGAGCCCCAGCAGGATCGCCCGCCCGAGGCCCTGCCGGTAGGCGCGGTAGACGTCGTTCGGGGACCGTCCCTCGCGCAGTCGCAGGACGAAGGACACGGTGGCGGCCAGCGCACCCAGCACGATGATCGCCACGCCCGCGAGATCGACAGCCTGGCCGATCGCCTCCACGATCCGCGCGAAGTTCATGACCACCCTCTTTGCCCCGCCTTCCGCAAGGATCGGCGGCCTCCGCCCGGCCCGCCTCCCCGACACGCCGCACCAGCCAGGCTCTTTGCCGGGGCCACCCGGCGGGATCTCGACGGCGGCCCCGGACGAGGGTCAGGACTCCTGTCCGCCGGTGGGGAGGGAGTCGAGCCACTGGGCCAGGCGGGCGCCCTGACGGGTCATGATCTCGGGATCGCGCAGGGCGTTGGCCAGCAGCGACATCCCCTGGTACGCGCCGACGAAGGTGAGCGCGAGATCGTCGGCGTCGGGCAGGCCGAGGGCCCGGAACTGGCGTTCCGACCAGTCGAGGAGCAGCCGCATGACCCGGCCCGCCTCGACGTCGAGGCCGCCCTCGGCGCGTTTGTCCAGTTCTGCGGCGAGGGTGCCGGTGGGGCAGCCGTACCGGGCGGCGACGTCGCGCCGGCTCACCCAGGCGTCCACCATGGCCTTGAGCCGGGCGCGCGGGTCGGGTAGCCGGTCGAGTTCGTCGGTGAGCTCGGCCAGGTGCCCGGCGTGCTCGGACAGCGCGGCCAGGATCAGTTCGTCCTTGGTCTTGAAGTAGTAGTACACGTTCCCCACGGGCACGCCGGCGGCCTCGGCGATGTCGGCGATGGTCGTCCGCTCGACGCCCTGCTCGTGCAGGACGCGGGCGGCGGCGGCCATCAGCCTGCGCCGCTTGTCGGCCCCCCGGGACCGGGTCCTCGTTGAGTCAGTCACCCAACTCACTATACGTCCGAGACGGCTGTGACGAGCGCTCATCCGTCCGGACGACACCGGGCGCGGTTGTGGCGGCTGGGCCACATCGTGCTCACCTCGCGCGATTGGAGGAGCGAGGACGCCGCCGAGGGGTAGGAGCGGCCGATGTCCGATGTCGCCGAGCTCTGGATTCTCCCTCATGACAGAGTTAGCGATCAATGTCCAACGTCTGCCGGGCTGCCACGTCGTGCACCTCGACGGCGAGCTGGACCGCGTGACCCGGATGCCCCTGGCCCGTACGCTCGCCGCACTCCTCGAAGCGGACCGTCCGAAGGTCGTGATCGACGTCACCGACCTGGCCTTCTGTGACTCGTGCGGCCTCTGGGCCCTGCTCGTCGGCCAGCGGCAGGCCGAGCGGCGCGGCGGCACGGTCCGGCTGGTCGGGGTGCACGGGCCGCTGGCGCGCCTGCTGGACATCACCCGGCTGTCACGCCTGTACCCGCCGGACGACGGCCCGGCCGAGGCCGCGACCTGGACCAGGCCGCGCGGCTGGCCGTCCTGAGGCCGCGGGAACGCGTGCCCCCAGGACGGCCCGCGGACGCCCGCGGGGGCGCGCCCTCCTAGGACTCCTAGGACGGAGGCGAGGGTGCCGGGTCGGGGCCGTGGGGATGGGACTCGCCGACCACCTCGTAAAGCTGATCGTCGGGCCCCAGGCGCCAGCCGAGCAGCGCCAGCAGTTCGCGCACCGTGGGCGAGGCGTTCTGGAGCACGAGCCGTCGCGGCGGCGGCAGGCCGGTGGCCGCGCTCATGATCAGCCGCAGCCCGCCGGCGTCGATGAAGGTAAGCTCGGACAGGTCCAGATGGAGGTCGGTCTCGCCGATGCGTAACGCCCACGCCAGCGCTCGGGCCAGCGCGGATCGTCCATGGTGGTCGATCTCGCCGCGCACGCGCAGGCCGAAGGGGTGCACCATGGGCAGCACATCAGCAGGGCCGCCGGTTTGGTCGGTCATCGAAATCACACCTATTTGCGGTCGTCTCAGGGCAGAGCCGAGCCGCGCCACGTCCTCGATCACGGGAGGGTACGGGCGCCCCTGACAGATCGCCGAAAACAAGATCGCCCGGCGCGCCGCGCGTCCACACAGCGTCGGCACATCGGGCAGAGGGAGAAGCAGATGTCGGGCGATCAACCCTTTCCGCCAGGCACCGGCCAGGTCACCGCGGCGCGGGCCGCCGGTGAGCTGGACGGGGGCGCAGCCAGCGCGCCCGGCTCGGCTCGTTTACTCGGTCATCTCACTCTCTGCCCTCGATCGAGCGCCTTACGCCGTCGCCACCCCCGCACGCGGTAGGGGCGGGCCATGCACGCCCCCTTCCACCTGCGGTGCACCATCACCAACAATCTCGCGCTCATCCGTGACCTGGTCCGCGTCTACGCCCGCCACGCGGGGCTGTCCGGCGCGCGGCTCGACCACCTGGTGCTCGCCGTCAACGAGGCCGCCGCGAACGTCCTGGAGCACGGCGGCGGGCGCGGCACGGTGACGGCCTACACCGACGCCGCCGTCCTCACGGTCGACGTCTGCGACACCGCCGGGCGTCTTCGGGCCGTGCATCTGGCCGACGCCCGCCTCACGCGTCCCACGGGCACGGGACGGCAGCTCGGCCTGTGGCTGATCCACCGGCTGTGCGACGAGGTCGGCATCGACCATCCGCAAGGAGGCAGCAGGCTGCGGCTGCGCATGCGCCTGCCCCTCGCCACCCATCTGCGCCCCTGGCAGGGCGGCGACTCCTCACCTGCGGCCAGCTAGGCACGACGACCCGCCCCGACGGCGGTGAGCCGGCGGTGAGTACGCGGTGAGCCGCCCCCGCCACTGTTGACCTGTCTCCGCGACCGCGGAGCACAGGCCACACACGTGGGGAGCGAACAATGGGCATGCTGACGGGCAGGACGGCGCTGGTGACGGGCGGCTCTCGGGGCATCGGCCGGGCGGTGGCGCTGCGGCTGGCCGCCGAGGGCGCGCTGGTGGCCGTGCACTACGGCGGCGACGACGAGGCGGCCAAGCAGACCGTGGCCCTGATCGAGGACGCCGGCGGCCAGGCGTTCACCGTCCGCGCCCGCTTCGGCGCCGAGGGTGTCGAGGGGGTGGTGGACAGGCTGTTCGAGGGCCTGACCGCCGAGCTGGGCGGACGCGGCCTGGACATCCTCGTCAACAACGCGGGCATCGCCTCGACGGCCCCGATCGCCCACCTGACCCCGGAGGAGTTCGAGCGGGTGATGACCATCAACGTCACCACCCCGTTCTTCGTGATCCAGCGCGCCCTGCCGCTGCTCAACGACGGCGGACGCATCATCAACATGGGTTCGACGGCCAGCCGGATCGCCGTCGTCACCCAGCTCGGCTACACGATCAGCAAGGCGGCGCTGGAGGCGATGGCCCCGACGCTCGCCAACGAGCTGGGCAGGCGCGGCATCACCGTGAACACGGTCGCCCCCGGCGCCGTACGGACCGACATGACGGCGGGCTACACCTCCATCCCCGAGGTGGTGGCCGGGCTGGAGTCCATCACCGCGCTCGGCCGGCTCGGCGAGCCCGAGGACGTCGCCGACGTGGTCGGGTTCCTGGCCGGCCCCGCGGCGCGGTGGGTGACCGGTCAGACCATCGACGTCTCGGGCGGGACCTACCTCGGCCCGCTCGCCTGAGCAAGCGCCGGAACACTTTGCTCATCCCTTATGGTGAGTAAATATTTCCGGACATAGAGCTTGCATAGCCTGATTTCATGGGAGATACCCCCCACCAGCCGCCACCTCCCGACCCGCCGCACGGCAACGGCGCCGATGGCGGAGACGGTGAAGGCGGCGGCAGCAGCGACGGTGGTGGTGACGGTGGCGGCCTGATCCGCGACGCGCACCAGGACAGGCTGCTGCTCGGCGCGGCCATCAGCACGCAGGCGCACGTGTGCGTGCTCTTCGCCCTGGCCGAGGACGGGCGCCTGCTGATGATGGAGGCCGAGTCGGGGCTCCCCGAGCCCTTCTCGCGCTCGTGGGTCCTGATCAGATCCACCGACCAGTCGCCGATCGCGCTGGCGGTGCGGCAGCGGCGGCTGGTGTGGGTGCCCGACCGGGAGTCCATGGCCCGCGAGTTCCCGCTCGTGGCGCTGGCCTTCCCGTACGGGTTCGCGCTGGCCGCCGCGCCCCTGGTCGACCGCGACGGCGAGGTGCGGGGGGCCATGATGCTGCTCTGGCCGCCCGCCCCGGCGGGCCGGCCCACCCGGCGGCACCTCGACGTCCTGACCGCCACCTGCGCCGACCTGGCCGAGATCGTCCCACGCGGGGACCGGCCGGTGCCGCCGGGGCACCAGCCGCGCGTGCTGACCAGGGAGCCGCCCGGCGGCGACGACCTCCTGCTGACCTGCCTCAACCGGCTGCCCGAGGGCTACTGCATGCTCGACGTCGAGGGCCGGCTCGTCCTGCTCACCGCCCCCGCCGAGGAGCTGCTGCAGGCCGAGGCCGGCGAGCTGATCGGCAAGCGGCCCTGGGACGCCCTGACCTGGCTGGACGACCCGGCCTACGAGGACCGCTACCGCGCCGCGGTGGTCAGCCAGGAGGTCACCTACTTCACCACCCGCAACCCGGGCGGCCAGTGGCTGGCCTTCCACCTCTATCCGGGCCTGGCCGGCGTCACCGTGCGCGTCACGCCGAGCACGATGGCCCGCGACCCGCGTCCCGTCATGCCCGACCAGCTCGCCGCCGCCGACCGGCCGCCGCGCCTGGTCGCGCTGCACGAGATGCTGCACCTGGCCACCACCCTGGCGCGGGCCGTCACCGCCCAGGAGGTGATCAACCTGGTCGCCGACCACGTGATGCCCGCCTACCACGTGCAGGCCCTGGCCATCCTCACGTCAAGGGGCGGGCGCACGCACGTGGCCGCCTCCCGCGGATACAGCGAGCAGGCGGTCGAGGAGTACGAGGGACGGCCCATCGGGCAGCTCGCGCCCGATCACCCCCTCGCCGCCGGGGCGCCGGCCTTCTTCGGCACCTGGGCCGAGCTGCGCGCGACGTACCCGGACGCGATCAGGTCGGACGACCTGTCGGCCTGGGCGTTCCTGCCGCTGACCGTCGGCGGGCGTACGGCCGGCATGTGCATCCTGGCCTACGACCGTCCCCACCGGTTCACCACCGACGAGCGGGCCAGCCTGACGGCCCTCGGGGGGCTCATCGCCCAGGCGTTCGAGCGTGCCCGCCTCTACGACGTCAAGCACCAGTTCGCGCAGTCCCTGCAGGCGAGCCTGCTGCCGCGCACCCTGCCCGGCGTCCCCGGGCTGGAGGTGGTCGCCCGCTATCTGCCCGCCACGCCCGGCATGGACATCGGCGGCGACTTCTACGACCTCATCCGGCTGGAGGAGAGGGTGGCCGCCGCCGTCATCGGGGACGTCCAGGGGCACGACGTCACCGCCGCCGCGCTGATGGGCCAGGTGCGTACCGCCATCCACGCCCACGCGACGGCGGGCGCCAACCCCGGCGAGGTGCTCGCGCACACCAACCGCCTGCTCAACGAGCTGGCCCCCGACCGGTTCACGAGCTGCCTCTACATCAGCATCGACCTGGGCCGGGGGACGGCCTGCGTGGCCGGCGCGGGCCACCTGCCGGCGCTGCTGCGCCGGCCCGGGGAGCCCGCCCAGGTGGTGGAGACCGCCCCCGGGGTGCTGCTCGGCATCGACCCCGGCGCCGAGTACGCCACCACCCAGCTCGACCTGCCGCCCGGCTCGGTGCTGGCCCTCTACACCGACGGGCTCGTCGAGGTGCCCGGACGCGACCTCGGCGAGGCCATCGGCGGCCTGGCCGCAGGGTTCGCCCCGTCGCCGGACCAGCCGCTCACCGACGTGGCCGAGACCATGATCGGAACGGCGGCGTCCGTCGGCCACCGCGCCGACGACATCGCCATGATGCTGCTGCGCATCGGCCGCCCCTGACGCCGGCCCCTGACGCCGGCCCCTGACGCTGGCCCCGGTCAGGCGCGCCACTCCGGGGTGCGTTCCTGCCGGGCCTGAGCCAGGGCCTCCCTGACGCCTTCGGCGTCCTTGTCGGTGGTGTAGACGGGGCTGCCCGGCTGCTGCCGCCACGACTCGTCGAGCCCGCCGGCGTCGACCGGGTCGAAGCCGAGCGCGTCCACCAGGGCCATCACGATCCTCTTGCCGCGCTCGTCGTCGGCGGCCACGGGCAGGGCGATGCGTCCGGGGCTGCCGGAGGGGCGGCCGCCGTGGCCCAGGTGGTCGGCGTAGATGTTGTTGAACGCCTTCACCACCGGATGGCCGAGCTGCTGCTCGACCCAGCGGCTCTCCGGCATCCCGGCCTCGATCTCGTCGATCCTGCCGTCGCGCTGGGGGTAGTAGTTGCCGGTGTCCACGACGGTCAGGCCGCCGGTGACGTCGCCGAACAGGTCGTCGGGCAGCTCGGGCACCTTGCCCTGGGGGATCGTGACCACGACCACGTCGGCTCCCCGGGGCGCCTCCTCGACGGTCACCGGTGTGGCGCCGGTCTCGGCGGCCAGGTCGGCCAGGGTCTGCGGGCCGCGCGAGTTGGCCACCGCCACCTCGTGTCCCAGCTCGGTCAGGCGCCGGGTGAGCGTGCCGCCGATGTTCCCCGCGCCGATGATGCCGATCTTCATGCCCTGCCCCCGGATTGTCCGCCAGCTACTGTTCGCCAGGGTATCGTCACCTGCTGTTATCGCTGGTCAGAGGCCCGGTCGGCGCGCCGGAGCGCCCGGCGACCGGATTGCGGGCGGTAATTCCATCGGCGCCGTTGACATCAAGTGGTCAGCGGTACGCAACTTCCTGGTCGTTCCGCGGCGGAATCCGCGCACGGTGAACCCGCACACTGGATGCCATAGGCAGGCAAACGGACGTTGGAGGGCCGAATGGGAAATTCAGCATTACGATCCGTCTCGCGCGACGCCGAGCGGCGTGAATTCGTCAATCACGCGGGCGGGAATCGTCCGCATATCCAGCTGATATCCGACGAGCCCGGCATCCGGGGGTTGTTCCGCTACCGGCCCGAGGCGGCCGGACCGCTGACCCTGCTCTCCGAGGTGCTGCTGTGCGGGGAGAGCCCGTTGACCCGCGGCGAGCGCGAGCTGATCGCCGCGTACGTGTCGTCGCTGAACCGGTGCCGGTTCTGCTTCCACACCCATGCGGCCTTCGCCGCCGTGCGCGCGCCGGACGGCATGACGCTGGTCGACGAGACGTGCGCCGATCCGGCGGCGGCCCCCCTTTCCGGCAAGCTCAAGGCCCTGCTGGCCATCGCCGGCGCGGTCCAGCGGAGCGGGCGGGAGGTCGGCGACGAGCACGTGCGCGCGGCCCGCGAGGAGGGTGCCACGGACCTGGAGATCCACGACACGGTGCTGATCGCGGCGGCCTTCTGCATGTACAACCGGTACGTGGACGGCCTGGCCACGCTGGCCACCGACGACCCCGGCCACTACGCCGAAAGAGCCCACCTGACCAGCGGATACGTGAAGGTGTGGAACGACGAGTCGCTGGCGGAGGCACTGGACGAGGCCGGCTGAGCGGCCCCGTCCGGCGCCGTCGGGCGTCGTGCGGTCAGCCGAAGAACTCGTCCACCGAATAGGGGTCGAGCGGGAAGCTCCAGCGCTCGCTGATCTTCCCGTCGGTGATCCTGAACAACTGCATGCCGCGGTCGTTCAGCGAACGGCCTTCGCGCTCGCCGCGGATGCGCAGGACCGCGGCGACCTGGTCGCCGCCGACGAGATAGGACTCCGGCTCCAGGCGCAACGTGCCGGTGGTGGACTGCAGCAGCTCGGCCAGGTAGCCGAGCACGGCTTCCTTGCCGGAGTAGTCGCGGGCCATCGGGCCGCGACCGGGGACATGGAAGATCACGTCGTCGGCGAGCAGCCGGCGAAGGTCCTCCAGGTCGCCCTTGGCAATGGCGTCGTAGGTATTGCTGGCAACGGTGATGTGGGGATGCTCATCCATGACGACCGCCCAGTCACAAACGGGGTTTAGGTGGCGTCCGTGACATTACGCGCGTCAGTTGCAGGAGACAAGAAGGAGGCGGATTAAAGGAGATCTTGCGCAATTTGCAGGAGTGTGCAGACTAGGAGAAAACCGCATCGCTGGGAGCTTGCATGCCCCATATCGCCCTCGATTCCGACGAGCCAGGGATCCGCGGACTTTTCCAGTTCAGCCCGGAGACGGCCGCACCGATGAACGCGCTGGCCGAGGTCCTCCTGCGGGGCGACAGCACGCTGAGCCGCGGCGAACGGGAACTGATCGCGGCCTACGTGTCGGGGCTCAACGAGTGCCGGTTCTGCACGGCCTCGCACGCCGCGTTCGCCGCCGCCCAGCTCCCCGAAGGGATGACCCTGGTCGACCAGGTCCGCGCCGACCCCGACACGGCCCCCGTCCCGCCCAAGCTCCGCGCCCTGCTCGCCATCGCCGCCGCCGTGCAGCAGAGCGGCAGGGACGTCACCGACAAGCTGGTGGCCGCGGCCAGGGCCGAAGGGGCCACCGACAAGGAACTGCACCACACCGTGCTGATCGCGGCCGCGTTCTGCATGTTCAACCGGTACGTCGACGGCCTGGGCACGCACGCCCCCGACGACCCCGCCGGCTACGACCTGGCCGCACAGCGCATCCTCGAACACGGCTACACGACCGTCCCACCGGCGGCGGGACAGCAGGGCTGATGACCGAGGAACACCACCGGTTCGTGATCATCGGCGCGGGACCCGGCGGGCTGCAGCTCAGCTACTTCCTGCAGCGCGCCGGGGCCGACTACCTCACCCTGGAACGCGAGGACGCGCCCGGCGGCTTCTTCCGCCGCTACCCGCGCCACCGGCGGCTCATCTCGCTGAACAAGGTGCACACCGGCGAGAAGGAGCGGGAGATCCAGCTCCGCTGGGACTGGAACTCCCTGCTCAACGACGAGCCCGACCTGATGTTCCCGCAGTACTCCCAGGAGTACTTCCCGCACGCCGACGACCTGGTCCGCTACCTGGCCGACTTCCAGCGCGTCCACGGGCTGCGGGTGCGGTACTCGACGGCCGTCGAGCGCGTGGAGAAGGACGGCGAGGGCTTCGTCGTCCGCGCCGGCGGGCAGGTCGTCCGCGCCGACTGCCTGATCGTCGCGACCGGCTGGGGTGGCCCTCACATCCCCGACATCCCGGGCATCGAGCTGGCCACCGGCTACGAGGACGTCCCCGTCGACGGCGAGGAGTTCGCCGACCGGCGCGTCCTGGTCATCGGCAAGGGCAACTCGGCCTTCGAGACCGCCCAGGCGCTGCTCCCGCATGCCGCGGTCATCCACCTGGCCAGCCCGAGCCCCGTACGGCTGGCCTGGACGAGCAAGCACCCCGGCCACGTCCGCGGCCAGTACGGCGCCTTCCTGGACAGCTACTGGTTCAAGACCCTGCACGGCGTGCTGGAGTGCACCGTGGACCGCCTCTGGCGCGAGGGCGGCGCGATCAGGGCCGCGATCACGTACACGCTGGCCGACGGCGAGCAGGCGCTGCTCGACTACGACGCCGTCCTGCGCTGCACCGGCTTCACCATGGACACCGGCCTGTTCGGCGACTCCTGCCGTCCCGCGCTGACGCCCAACGGCCGGATGCCCGCGATCCGTCCCGACTTCCAGTCGGCCGACGTCGAGGGCCTGTACTTCGCCGGCACCCTCATGCAGGCCCGCGACTTCAAACGGGCCTCCTCCGCGTTCATCGACGGCTTCCGCTACAACCTGCGCTCCCTGACCGCCCTGCTCCTCGAACGCTACGAGGGCAGGCCGCTGCCGGTCCGCGAGCTGCCCGCCGACGCCGGCGCGCTGACCACGTCGATGCTCGACCGGGTCAACCACAGCTCGGCGCTGTGGACCCAGTTCGAGTACCTGTCCGACGCGTACGTGCTGGGCCCCGGCGGCGTCGTGCGCCACTACGAGGAGCTGCCGGAGGACTACGCCCGCGAACGCTTCGCCGCCGACGAGCTGTGCCTCACGCTGACCCTGCGCTGGGGGCCGCGCGACCGCGCCGACGTGTTCGCCATCCAGCGCCACCCCACCCCCGAGCGGGCCGACGAGTGCGCCTTCCTGCATCCCGTCGTCCGGGCCTGGCGGCACGGCGAGCCGGTCGCCGAGCAGCACCTCCTGGAGGACCTCCAGGCCCGCTGGCGCGACCCGGCCCGCCACGCCGAGCCCCTGCGCGCGTTCCTGGCCGCCCGGCTCCAGCCGTAGGCCGCCCGGCCTCAGGCGTCGGGGGAGAAGCGGGTCACGAGATCGTCGACCACGTCGGCGAGCGCCCCGCGCCGGGCGTGCGCGGCCCGCTGGCGGTCGGCGCCGCCCCCGCCCTCGCGCAGCGACCGCCATCCCCGCGCGGCCGCCTCCAGGTCGCCGGCGGCCGCCAGCGCGGGCCCGACGTGCTCCAGCAGCCCCTCCACCAGCTCGGCGACCGGCCGCGCCGCCCCCGTGAACGGATCGACGCCGGCCCCGCCGAGCCCGTCCCTGGCGGCCCGCCAGTAGGCCACGCGCAGCAGCTCGCCGGGCACCTCGGGGCCCGGGTCGCCGTCCTCCACCTTGCGCAGCGACACCGTGACCAGCGCCCGCACCACCAGCGCGAGGAACACCGACTCCGCCGTGGAGGCGGGCACGTCGGCCACCCGCACCTCCACCGTGGGCAGCCGGGCCGACGGGCGCACGTCCCAGAAGAGCGTCCCGGGGTCGACCAGGGCGCCGCTGTCGGTCAGCGCCGCGACCGTGCGCTCGAAGTGCTCCAGCGACCCGAAGTACGGCGGCGGCCCGGCCACCGGCCACTTGCCCCAGGCCAGCACCCGCCAGCCCGCGTAACCGGTGTCGCGACCGGCCCAGAAGGGCGAGTTGGCCATGAGCGCGAGCAGCACCGGCAGCCACGGCCGCACGTGGTTGCAGACCAGCACGGCCTGCTCCCGGTCCGGCACGTGGATGTGCACGTGACCGGCGCAGATGGCCTGCTCGTCGTGCAGGGCGCGGTAGTTGTCGATGCCGACGCCGTACCGGGGGTGCTCGGTGATCGGCGGCGGGACGACGTCGCCGATCACCGGTGTGCCGGAGGCGACCACGGCCAGGCCCTCGGCGCGCGCGGCGGCGGCCACGACCTCGCGCATCCGCCGCAGCTCGCCGTCCAGCTCGGTCCGGCTCGCGCAGGGCGCCGTCTTGGCCTCCACCTGGAACTGCGTGATCTCCGTGCAGACCCGGTCGCCCAGACCGGCCGCGGCGCGCTCGACGACGGCCGCCGCCCCCGGCGCCACCGCTCGGGTGGCCGGATCGACGACCAGGTACTCCTCCTCGACGCCCATCAGCCGGGCGGTCGCGCCGCCGGAGGCCTGCCGTAACGACTCGGCGGTAGCCGTCATGTCCACTCCACTCCACTACTGCACTCGACTGCGGGGACGCTGCGTCCGATCTTGCCCTGCCGGGCCCGGCAGGAGGGCCGAATGGCGCACTCGCTCCGGGGGAATGGCTCTCCTGGCCGCACTACCCCCGCATCGAGAGGAGGGCCCGCCCGTGACCGCGACCATGTCCGTGGAGGAGGCCGGGCACGTGTTCGCCACGCCCGCCGCGTACGCCGACGAGACCCGGCTGCACGAGGCCCTGGCACTGCTGCGCCGCGAGTCGCCCGTGCACCGCGTGGAGGTGCCCGGCTACAACCCCTTCTGGGCCGTCACCCGGCACGCGGACCTGCTGGAGATCGAGCGGAACCAGGCCCTGTGGCTGAGCGCCCCGCGTCCCGTGCTGAGAAGCGCGGAGATCGACGCGCGCCTGGCCGAGCAGCGGGCGCGCGGCACCGGCCTCAAGACGCTCGTCCACATGGACGAGCCCGAGCACCGCGTCGTGCGGGCCGTCGCCGCCGACTGGTTCAGGCCCAGGGCCATGCGCTCCCTGGAGGTGCGCGTGCGCGACCTGGCCCGCCGCTACGTCGACCGCATGACCGCCCACGGCGGCTCCTGCGACTTCGCCCGGCAGGTCGCCGTGCACTACCCGCTCTACGTCATCCTGTCGCTGCTGGGCCTGCCCGAGTCCGACTTCCCGCGCATGCTGCGGCTCACCCAGGAGCTGTTCGGCCAGGACGACAGCGACAACCGGCGCGGCGGCACCGCCCAGGACCACACCGCCGTGCTGGCCGACCTGCTGGCCTACTTCCGCGAACTGACCGCCGCCCGCCGGGCCAGGCCCACCGGCGACCTCGCCTCGGAGATCGCCAACGCCCGCGTGGACGGCCGCCCGCTGAGCGACCTCGACGCCGCCTCCTACTACGTGATCATCGCCACCGCCGGGCACGACACCACCAGCTCCACCATCGCCGGCGGCCTGGAGGCGCTCATCCGGCACCCCGGCGAGCTGCGGCGGCTGCGCCGCGACCCCGGGCTGCTGCCGCTGGCGGCCGAGGAGATGATCCGGTGGGTGAGCCCGGTGAAGGAGTTCATGCGCACCGCCGCCGCCGACACGGACGTGCGCGGCACGCCGGTCAGGCGGGGCGAGTCGGTGCTGCTCTCGTACCCGTCGGCCAACCGGGACGAGGACGTGTTCGCCGAGCCGTTCCGGTTCGACGCCGGCCGCGACCCCAACCGGCACCTGGCCTTCGGCTCCGGCGTGCACTTCTGCCTCGGGGCCGCGCTCGCCCGCATGGAGATCCGGGCCCTGTTCGCCGAGCTGCTGCCGCGGCTGGAGAGCGTCGAGTTCGACGGCGAGCCCGCCTGGGTGGCCACCACGTTCGTGGGCGGGCTCAAGCACCTGCCGATCCGCTACACGCTGCGCGAACGGCCGGGCGGCCGGTGAGCGCGGCGGCCGGTCAGAACAGCGTGGGCGGCTCGGCGGGCATCGGCTCGGGCAGCGGCCGGAGCTCGGGCACCAGGGCGCGCACCTCGTCGTGGAAGCGGCGGGCGAGCATCGGCGCGTCGGCGTTGTCGGGCGTGTGGACGAACACGGTGGGGGAACGGCCCTCGCGCAGCCACCCGGCGACCGTGGCCACCCATCCCCGCCAGCCCTCCACCGTGGCCTCGATGGAGTCGCGGCCCAGGTAGCGGACGATCGGGTGGCCGGTGAGCGCGCGGGTGCGGCGCGGCACGCGCGGCTTCTTCGTCCACGCGTCACGCTCGGCGTCGCTGGTCGGCGGGCTGCGGAACAGCGTCACGGTGTCGAACGGCACCCACTCGGCGCCGGCCGCGGCCAGGACCCGCTCCAGCAGCCCGGCCTGGCGGGCGTCCTCGAAGAAGGCGCGGTGGCGCACCTCCACGGCGTAGCGGTGGGAGCGGGGGAGCCGCCGCAGGAAGGCCGCCAGCGTGCCGAGGTCGGCCGGTCCGAAGGCGGGCGGTAACTGCGCCCACAGGGCGTGCGCGCGCGGGCCGAGCGGCTCGATGGCGTCGAGGAAGGCGTGGAGGTCCTGCTCGGCGCCGGTCAGCCGGTGGGTGTGGGTGATGGACTTGGGCAGCTTGACCACGAAGCGGAAGTCGGGGGCGATCTGCCGGGCCCACGACTCCACCGTGGCGCGGGCGGGGGTGGCGTAGAACGTGGTGTTGCCCTCGACCGCGTCGCACCAGGTGGCGTAGGCGCGCAGGCGCTCTCCCGGCGGGAGCGGATGGGGCAGGAAACGTCCGTTCCACGGTGTGTGCGTCCACATCGCGCATCCCACATGAAGCCGCATGCCTCCGACGTTAGCGGAGCCGCCGGGTGCTCAGGGCCCGCCTCCGATGTACTGGAACGTCACCGTTTAGGCTGGTCGCATGGGCATGGTCGGGACGGTCGGGCTGGTGCTGCATCCCCAGCGCGACTCCAAGAAGGCGATCGACACCATCCTGCGCTGGGCCGCGGACAAGGGGGCCACTGTCCTCGGGCTGCCCGAGGAGGTCGGGCGCATCGACTGCAGCGCGGTGCCGGTCGACGCGGTCGCCCTCGTCGAGCGGGCCGACCTGCTGGTGGGGCTCGGCGGCGACGGCACGATGCTGCGCACCATGCGGCTGCTGGCCGGCCGGCCCACGCCCATCCTGGGGGTGAACCTGGGCAAGCTCGGGTTCCTGGCCGAGATCGACGTCGACGAGCTGGCCGGCACGCTGTCGGCCATCGACCGCCACGAGTACACGATCGAGCCCCGGATGGCCATCAGGAGCGAGGTCGCCGGGGTCGGGGTGACGGCGTTCAACGACATCGCGCTGGTGCGCATCCCCGGCGAGGGGCTGGCCGGCGTGTCGGTGACCCCGTCGGGCAGCCCGTTCGTGAGCCTGTCCGCCGACGCCGTGATCGTGGCCACCTCCACCGGCTCCACCGCCTACAGCTTCTCGGCCGGCGGCCCGATCGTCTCGCCCCGGGTGGAGGCGATCCTCGTGGTGCCCGCCGCCGCCCACTCCTCCTTCAACCGGGCCCTGGTGCTGCCCGCCGACGAGGAGGTGACGCTGGAGGTGCTGCCCACCAGCGGCAGGCTCGCCGTCGAGGTGGACGGCCGGGTCGTCGGCCACCTGTGCCCCGGCGACACCGTGACGGTCACGGCCTGGCCCGGGGCGGCGAAGGTGGTCCGCGTCGGCACGACCTTCTACGAACGCGCCCGCCGCAAGCTGCGCGTGGACGGCAGCGCCGAGGTCGGCTGAGCCTCGATTCCGGCTCCAGCTCGGAGGAGGCCACGCGGCCCGTTCAGCGGCGGTGCCGGGCGGGCCGGGTGAGCGGGCCCCCGGTGCGTACGGGCCTGGTGAACTGGTCGGCCGGCGGCGCCCCCTCCCGCCGCGCCCCGCGGGCGGCCACCAGGGCCGACAGCGCGGTCGTGATGGGCACGGCGGCGATCAGCCCGAGCGTGCCCACGACGCTGCGGACGATCTCCTGGGCCACGACCGGCGTGGTCAGCACGTCGCCGAGCGGCTGCGCGCCGATGCTGAACAGCAGCAGCAGCGGCAGCGACGCCCCCGCGTACGCCAGGATGATCGTGTTGATCACCGAGGCGATGTGGGCCCGGCCGACGCGCCCCGCGGCCCGGTACAGGCGGGCGAAGCCGTAGGAGGGGTTGGCCGCGGCCAGCTCGCCCACCGTCACCGCCTGCGTGACGGTGACGTCGTCGAGCACGCCCAGCGCCCCGATGATGATGCTGGCCAGCAGCAGCCCCTCGGTGTCGATCGACAGGCTCATGCCCAGGGTCAGCGCGCTGTCGTCGGTGACGCCGTTGAGCCGGACCAGGCCGAGCGCCCCGTACGACAGCAGCCCGGTCAGCAGGAGGCTGGCCAGCGTGCCGAGCACGGCCATCGACGTGGTCAGGGAGAAGCCGTGGGTGAGGTAGAGCACGGTCAGCATGATCGCGGCCGAGCCCACGACGGCGACCAGCATCGGCGGCTCGCCCGCCAGGACGGCCGGGATGACGAACGTCAGCAGCAGCCCGAACGTCACCGCCAGCCCCACCAGCGCCGTCACCCCGCGCCACCGCCCGAACGCGATCACCGCCAGCGCGAACGCGCCCCCCAGCAGCCACAACGTCGTGGACCTGTCGTGGTCGGAGAGCTGGTAGGCCCCGTCGCCGGCCCGCAGCAGCAGCACGTCGTCACCCGCGGTGAACCGCTGCGCCCCCGGCCCGCCCGGCAGCCGCAGGGTGACGTCGCGGCCGACGTCGGGCCCCGAGCCGACCCGCACGATGGCGTTGCCGCAGGTGGCCGGGTCGGGCACGGGCATCCCTTCCTGGACGGCCGGGCAGCGCCTGAGCGTGACCGACGTGACCGTGCCCTCGACCCGCTCGACCGCCCGCCCCTCCTGGCCGTCCCGGCCGTCCGGCGTGGCCTGCGCGGCGGGCCAGAGCCACACCAGGCAGGCCAGCGTCGCCAGGGCCAGCGGCACCAGCACGGCCAGGCTCGCCACGACCGCCCGGCGCGACGGCGGCGCGGCGGGCGGACCGTGGGAGTGGCCGTGGCCGTGGGCGTGGAAATGATCGGCGCCCATCGCGTGAAAGATCCTCCTCGGCTTCCGGGACTGCGACAGTAACGCACCCGGCCCGGGGTAGGAGCCGGGTGTGGCGACGCTGGTGGGCACCTCCGGATGGCAGTACAAGGACTGGCGCGGCGTGCTGTACCCGGAGGGGGTGCCGCAGCGGCTGTGGCTGGAGACGTACGCGGCCGAGTTCCCCACCGTCGAGAGCAACAACGCCTTCTACCGCCTGCCCGCGCCGGAGACGTTCGCCGCCTGGCGGGAGCGCACGCCCGCCGGGTTCGTGATGGCCGTCAAGGCCAGCCGCTTCCTCACCCACATCAAGCGGTTGTCCGAGCCCGAGGAGCCGGTCGCCCGCCTGATGAGGGCCGCCGGGGAGCTCAAGGAGAAGCTGGGCCCGGTGCTGCTGCAACTGCCGCCCACGCTGCGGGCCGACCCCGCCCTGCTCGACCGCTGCCTGGCCTGCTTCCCCGGCGGCGTGCGGGTGGCGGTGGAGCCGCGGCACGACTCCTGGTGGACCGGCGAGGTGCGCGAGGTGCTGCTCGCCCGGGGCGCCGCGCTGTGCTGGGCCGACCGGCTCGGCCGGCCGCTGACGCCGCTGTGGCGCACCGCCGACTGGGGGTACGTGCGCCTGCACGAGGGCCTGGCCGCGCCCCGCCCCTCCTACGGCGACGCGGCGCTGCGGAGCTGGGCGAGAAGGGTGGCGGAGGCCGGATGGCGGGACGTCCACGTCTACTTCAACAACGATCCGGGGGGAGCGGCCGTGCGTGATGCCCGGCGATTTGCCACACTCGCCTGATGCGCACGCGTCTGTACAGGAACGGCGTCCTCGAAAAGGAGGGCTTCCCCGTCGAGGAGGTCTCCGACCACGTCGGCGACCCCGAGGCCACCGTCTGGTTCGATCTGTGCTCGCCCACCCCCGAACAGCTCAACCTGGTCGGCGAGGAGCTCGGCCTGCACGAGCTGGCCGTCGAGGACGTGCTCAGCGACCACCAGCGCCCCAAGGTGGACGTCTACGACAACCACCTGTTCATCACCGTGTACGGCATCCACCTCGACGAGGACCGCCTCGTCCCCGTCGAGGTGAACGTCTTCGTCACCCGCAACGCCCTGGTGACCGTTCGCGAGAACGACCGCTTCGACATCGACGAGGTGCTCAGGCGCTGGGACGCGTCCTCCCGCCTGGCCTCGCACGGCGTCCCCTTCCTGCTGCACGGCCTGCTCGACTACGTCGTGGACAGCCAGTTCGACCTGGTCCAGGACCTCGACGCGCAGGCCGAGGCCATGGAGGAGTCGCTGTTCGACGACGCGCCGCGCGACGGCAGGAAGCTCCAGCGCGCCATGTACGTCCTGCGCAAGAACACCGCCAGGCTCCGCAAGATCTCGATGCCGATGCGGGAGGTGCTCGGCACCCTGCTCCGCCGCGACCAGGAGCTCGTCGCCGACCCGGTGATGGCCCCCTACTACGAGGACGTCTACGACCACGTCCAGCGCGTCGCCGAGTGGGTGGAGGCGATCCGCGACATGCTCGCCAACGTCCGGGAGACCCGGCTGGCCCAGCAGGGCTTCCGCCTCAACGAGATCATGAAGCGGGTGACGAGCTGGGCCGCCATCATCGCGGTGCCCACCGCCATCACCGGCTTCTACGGCCAGAACGTGCCCTACCCCGGGGCCGGGGACATCTCGGGGTTCTGGGTGTCGTCGGTGCTGGTGGCGGTGGCGTCCGTGGCGCTGTACGTGATCTTCAAGAAGAAGGACTGGCTCTGAGCGGCAGGGCTCAGAAGCGCGGCCGGCAGTCCTCGGCCAGTCTCTCGACCGGCACCGGGCCCATCTGGCGGCCGTCCCTCGAACGGACGGCCGGCACGCCGTCGGCCACCTCGCGCGGCCCCACCACGAGCTGGTACGGCACCAGCCGGTGCGCCCTGATCCTGGCCCCCAGGCTGCCCCGGTCCGCCGGCGCCAGCTCGGCCCGCAGCCCGGCGGCCACGGCCCGTCGCAGCACGTCCCCGGCCGCCGGCAGTTCGGCGTCCGACAGCGGCAGCACGACCGCCTGAACGGGCGCCAGCCACGCGGGGAACGCGCCGCCGTGCACCTCGATCAGGTGCGCGACCAGCCGTTCGAGCCCGCCGACCACGCTGCGGTGCACCATGACGGGACGCCGCCCGCCCGCGTACGCCAGGTCGAAGCGCTCGGGCTGGTACAGGTCCACCTGGACGGTCGACAGGGTGCTCTCGCGGCCCGCCGGGTCGGCGATCTGGATGTCGATCTTCGGGCCGTAGAAGGCGCCCTCGCCGCGTTCCTCGTCATAGGCGCGGCCGCGCTCCCCGAGCACGTCACGCAGGATCGCCTCCGAGCGGGCCCACATCTCGGGGTCGTCCACGAACTTGTCGCCGTCGCCGCGCAGCGAGAGCCGATAGCGGGCGGCCTCGATGCCGAGCTGGGCGTGCGCGGCCTCGATCAGGTCGAGCGCGGCCGACACCTCGGCCGCCGCCTGCTCCGGCGCGCAGAACACGTGACCGTCGTTGAGCTGGATGGCGCGCACCCGGGTCAGGCCGCCGAGCACGCCCGACAGCTCCGAGCGGTACATGCCGCCGAGCTCGGCCACGCGCAGCGGCAGGTCGCGGCGGCTGCGCCCGCGTGAGCGGTAGATCAGCGCGTGGTGCGGGCACAGGCTGGGACGCAGCACGAACTCCTCGCCGCCCACGTTCATGGGCGGGAACATGTCCTCGGCGTAGTGCGCCCAGTGGCCCGAACGTTCGTACAGCTCGCGTTTGCCGAGCACGGGGGAGTTGACGTGCAGGTAGCCGTGACGGCGTTCGAGCTCGTGGACGTAGTCCTCCACGGCCTTGCGCACGGCGGCCCCGGCGGGCAGCCAGTAGGGGAGGCCGGAGCCGATCAGCGGGTCGGTGCCGAAGATCTCCAGCTCGCGGCCGAGTCTGCGGTGGTCATTCATGATCGTCCTTTTCGCGGAAAGGGCGAACGACCAGCTCCCGGGCGTCCGCCCGGGATGCATGGAATCAGCGCGCCGGGACCGTGTCCGGCGTCGTCGTGACGAGAGCGCGCTGCATGCCGGAGACTCTAACACCGCGGGCGGCGTGAAGAAAATCTTCAACAGCCGGTCAAGGAATGGCAAATGATATAAAAGAGCCGTGGCTGAGATCACCTTGAGTGTCCGCCAGTTGCAGGCGTTCGCCGAGGTCGGCTACCAGGTCGCGGGCGGTGGCGGCGCGCACGCGGCGATGGCGGCGCTGCGCCGGGTGGTCCCGCTCGACGCCTACGAGTTCGTCGCCTTCGACCCCGCCACCGGGCGTCACCACAGCGTCGTCTCCGACGGCCACCGGCGCATCGACCGCGACGCCGCCGAGGAGTACGCCGCCCTCGACGCCTGCCGCGCGGCCATCGCCGGACGGCGGCCGGTGCCCATGCCGCAGCCGGGCACCGAACGGTACTTCCGCCGCCACCTGGCCCCCTACGGCTGGCGGGCCGGGCTCACCGCGCCGCTGTTCCTCGCCGACGACGGCCGCTACACCGGACTGCTGCACCTGGCCGCCAAGGACGCCTTCCCGCTGCTCACCAGCGCCCTGGTCGCCGCCGTGAGCCCGATGCTCGCGCACGTCACCGACCTCACCAGGTGCGTGATCGACCCCGCCGGGCTGCCGCCCGACTTCCGCGCGGTCGCCTTCGACCGGCTCGGCGAGCGCCGCGCGGTGCCCGGCCACGAGGTCTCGCGCGAGCTGTGGGACGACCCCGCCATGGCGGCCTTCGCACGGGCGTTCATCGACTCGCGCGAGCTGAGCCGGCGCGGCCTGTGGCTCGACGGCGGCGGACGCTGGCACGAGGTGCGGCTGCTGCGGGCCGGCGTCGGCTACCAGGGGTCGTTGCAGGGCGCGGTCGCCGCCGAACGGCCCTGCCCGCTGCCCTACGACCTGACCGGCCGCGAGGTCGACGTGCTCACCCGGGTCGCGGCCGGCGACTCCAACCCGCAGATCGCGGCCTGCCTGGTGCTGAGCGTGCGGACGGTGACCACCCATCTGGAGCACATCTTCGCCAAGCTGGGCTGCGACAGCCGTACCCGGCTCACGACCAAGGCGCTGGCCGAAGGGTTGTGCCGGCTCGACCTCTGACGCCGCCCGCCCCGGCCCCCTCAGCGGGCCATCCCGGCGGGCACCCGTTCCCGCGTCAGCTCGAACCAGACGGTCGTCGAGCCCCCCTCGCGGACGAACCCCCAGCGGTGGCTGAGCGCCTCGATCAGCGGCAGCCCCCGGCCGCTGGTCGCCTGGGGAGCCGTCCGGCACACGCACGGAGGGCCGTCCGTGCCGCCGTCGGCGACGCACACCCGGACGGTCGTGTCCGAGCTGGACACCGACACCGTGAACGAGCCGCCGTCCCCGGATCTGGTGTGCAGGATCGCGTTCGTGGCCAGCTCGCTGGTGAGCAGCACCACGTCGTCATGGAAGGGATGATCACGGCCGAGCGCGGCCGTCACGAGCCCCCTGGCCCGCGAGACCTGCGACGGAACCCCCGGGAGCCGCACCGCGAGGTCGCGGGCCCCGGGCGGTTCACCCCCGTCGGCATGGTGCGAGTCCGGTGACGCCACGGCGACCTCCCCCGAATCAGGTGACGTCATGAGACGCCCGAGAGGGGGCCCGGAGATTATCGCGAAAAGGTAGGAATGCTCTTTCCCAAGGTCGCCTGCACGACCGGGCGCGGCGACCGAGTACGCTGCGATCGACGAGTCGTCTAGGCCCGTGGGGGAGCAAAGCGTGCACAGCAGCCTACTCGCCCGGCCGTCGGAGGAGGTCGCGTGAGCAGCCTGGAGGCCGTCTGGGTGGAGCCGTACGACGGGCCCGGGGCGGCGGTCGTGACCGGCGTCTTCGACATCCTGCACGTGGGCCACGTGCGCTACCTGGGCGCCGTGGCCGCCCGCGGGCTGCCTCTGGTGGTCGGCGTGGAGGACGATCCGCGCGTGCGGGCGTGGAAGGGGCCCAGCCGGCCGTTCAACCCGGCGGCGGAGCGGGCCGAGGTGCTGGCCGCGCTGCGCTGCGTGTCCGGCGTCTTCGTGGTGACCGGGCCGCCCGACGCCCATGGCCCCGAGGACTACATCGACCTGCTCGCGCCGATGCGGCCCGGGGCGCTGGCCCACACGGCGGGCGACCCGCACGCGGGCGCGCGGGCCACGGCGGCGGCCATCCTGGGCGCGGAGTGCTGGGAGATGGCGGCCATCCCCGACCGGTCCACGACCCGCATCGTGAACGCGGCGGGCAAGGGCTGAGACACCCCGGCTCTCCGGGAACGGCCGGGGGCGTCGCTGAAACGGGCAGGCGCCATGATCGCGTAATCTTTCCTCTCATGATGGCCGACCTGGTGGCGAAGCGGGTGACGAACCTGCTGGCACCGCAAGTGCTGGTGATCGTCATGCCGCCCGCCGTGGGCCTGCTCGCCCAAGGATGGGCCGGGGCCGCCTGGGGGCTGATGGCCTCGGCGTTCTGCGGCGGCGTGCCGGCGGCGGTGATCGCGATCGGCGTGCGTTCGGGGCGGCTCGACTCCCACCACATCGTCGACCGCGCCCGGCGCACCGGCCCGCTGCTGGCCGCCGTGGCCGCCGTGCTGGTCGCGCTCGCGCTGCTCGTCGTGCTGGGCGCGCCGCGGCTGCTGGTGGCCACCGTGACCGCGATGCTGGTCGCCCTGGCGGTGACCGTGCCGATCACCACCCGCTGGAAGATCTCCTTCCACGCCGCCGTCTCGGCGGGCACGGTGGTGGTGCTGGCGCACGTGCTGCCCGCCCTGCCCGTCGCGCTCGCCGGCGCGGCCGTGGTGGCGCTGGTGTGCTGGGCCAGGGTCCGCCTCGCCCATCACACGTGGGCGCAGGTCGCGGCGGGGGCGTTCACCGGCACGCTCACCACGTGGGCGACGCTGGCGCTGTTCGGGGTCTGAGGGGCCGGAACAGTCCGGAACAGTCCAGAACAGCCCGGAATAGCCCCGCCGCCGCGCGGGTTGGCGCGAACATGGATGCCACGAACCGGGGCCGGGTCCGCGTCGAGCGGTCGGCCAAGCGCGTGCGGACCTACCTGGGCGGCCGGCTGGTCGCCGACACGACCCGGGCCCTGCTGGTGTGGGAAGGCCCCTTCTACCCCACCTACTACTTCCCCCTCCAGGACGTCGAGGAGGCGGCGCTCAAGCCGACCGGCACGTCCAGGCACTCCCCGAGCAGGGGGGACGCCGCCGTCCACACGGTCACCTCGGGCACCGGCGAGGCTCCGGAGGCGGCGCTGGTCTACGACGACTCGCCGCTGGAGGAGATCCGCGGGCACGTCCGCTTCGACTGGGACGCGATGGACGCCTGGTTCGAGGAGGACGAGGAGGTCTACGTGCACGCGCGCGACCCGTACACGCGGGTGGACATCCTGCCGAGCTCGCGGCACATCCGGGTCGAGGTCGACGGGGTCACCGTGGCCGACTCGCGCAACGCCCGCATCCTGTTCGAGACGGGCCTGCCCGCCCGCTACTACCTGCCGAAGACGGACGTACGGCTCGACCTGCTGGAGCACACCGACACCGCGACGCACTGCCCGTACAAGGGGACGGCGGAGTACTGGACGGTCAACGGGAAGAAGGACCTGGCCTGGTCCTACCGCACGCCGCTGCCCGAGAGCGAGCGCGTGGCGGGGCTGATCGCCTTCTACAACGAGAAGCTGGACATCTACGTCGACGGCGAGCGCGAGGAGCGTCCGGCGACCAAGTTCTCCTGAGCCCGTCGGGCGCCCCGCCGGGTGGCGGGGCGCCCGGGGATCAGGCGGCCGGGGTCCAGTGCGGGTCGCGGCCGAGGTAGCGCAGCAGGGCGGCGGCCGTGTCGCCGGAGGGGGCGCCGGAGGGGGCGTCCGGCAGGGCCTCGGCGTAGGCGCCCCACGGGCGCAGCGGGTCGACGATCTGCCGGGCGACCTCCAGCAGCGGCCCGGCCAGCTCGGGCGTCAGCGGCGAGGGCTGCCCGGTGGCCACGGCGAGGTCCCAGGCGTGCACGGCCGCGTCGAGCGCGCAGGCCGTCGAGCCCATCCACGGCGACATCCTGTTCGGCGGCACCGGCGTCGGCACCTCGGCGGCGTCGCGGTCGACCGCGGCCCACGCCCTGGCCGCGCGCGTCAGCGCGTCCTCAAGCTCGGCCGACGGGTCCGCGCCCGGCTCGGCGGGCGGGTCGAACGGGTTGAACGCCGGCCCGCCCTCGCCCGTGAGCGTGGCGGCGAAGCCGAGCTGGTCGCCGACCGCGTGCTTGAAGACCTTGGTGACGCTCCACTCCGAGCAGGGGGTGGGCAGGTCCCAGCCGCCGGCCGGGATGCCGCTGACGGCCTTGCGCAGCGCCTCGTGCGCGGCGTCCAGAACGTCCCAGCCGCTGATGTCGTCGCCCATGTGGAGCTCCTTTCGGTATGTCTCCACTATAGCAGAACGGAATAGTTTGTTCCACTAGGTGGCGACGGCCTTCTCAAGTCCGTCGATCAGCAGGTCCAGGGCCTGCTCGAAGTCGGCGGCCGGGTCGACGCCGCCGCGCGTCCAGCGCAGCAGCCTGGCGAAGTGTGGCAGGCGGTCGGGGTCGAGGGCGCGGATGTAGACGCCCACCTGCTCCTCGCCGGCGTGCCGGCCGGGGGCGCCGTCGAAGCCGCCGGTGGACAGCAGCAGGGTGCCGAACACCAGGGCGTTCACGGCGGTCAGCGCCCGCCAGACGCCGAGGTCGTCGAAGCCCGCCGCGTACAGCGTGCCGACCAGGTCGTCGAGGGTCCTCAGGGCGTGCGGCGAGGTCGGGTTGGACCGGTCGGTCGCCAGTGCCAGCGGGACCACGGGATGGCGGCTGAACGCCCGGTGCATGTTGCGCGCCATGACGCGCAGCCGCTCCTGCCACGGCAGCCCCGGGTCGGCCGGCTCCACCTGGCCGAACACCCGCTCCACGATGCCGTCGACCAGGTCGGCCTTGTTGGAGACGTGGTTGTAGAGCGACATCGCCTCCACGCCGAGCGCCTTGGCCAGCCGCCGCATGGACAGCCCCTCCAGGCCCTCTCTGTCCGCCAGCTCCAGGGCCGCGTCGAGGACTTTCTCCCGGTTCAGCGGCTCGCGCCGTGCCATCGGCTCTCCCTTCGTGCTTGACGGAGCTTACGGTGTACGTGCTCTACTTACGACGTAAGCATACGCCGTAAGTAGGGAGCCGGGATGACCGACGTGATCATCGTGGGCGGCGGGCCGGTCGGGCTGCTGCTGGCCTGCGAGCTCAAACTGGGCGGCGCCGAGCCGCTGGTCCTGGAGGCGGCCACCGGCGGGGAACGCGTGACCCGCAGCCTCGGCCTGCGCTCGCTCAACGCGCGCACCCTGCACTCGCTGGAGCTGCGCGGGCTGGTGGAACCGCTGACCGAGGCCCAGTGGAGGCTGTTCGACCAGCTGGCCACCGGCTCGGCGCCCGACCGTTCGGACATGGTCGGCATGATGACCGAGCTGCTCAAGAAGGGCATGATGCGCGGTCACTTCGCCGGGCTGCCGCTGCTGGAGGAGCACGGCGGCGCCGAGTACGCCATGCTCAAGCAGCACCAGATCGAGGCCGTGCTCGCCGCGCGGGCCTCCGCGCTCGGCGTACCGGTCAGGCAGGGCCGCGCCGTCGTGGACGTCACCCAGGACGCCGGCCACGCGGTGGCCACACTGGCGGACGGCGAGCGCGTCGAGGCCCCCTACCTGGTGGGCTGCGACGGCGGCCGGAGCGTGGTGCGCAAGCGGTCCGGGTTCGCCTTCTCCGGCACGCCGCCGACCATGACCGGCAGGACGGCCGTGGCCACGCTGACCGGGCCGGGGTCGGTCACCTCGTCCCTGCGCTCACCCGGCGGGCTCGTCAACCTGTCGCTGGTGCCCGGGGAGATCGCGACCATCGAGTTCGACGGCGGCCCCGGCGACGGTTCCCCCGACAGGGACGCGCCGGTCACGGCCGAGGAACTGGCCGGCAGCCTGCGCCGGGTGACGGGGGAGGACGTCGGGGTCGCGCGGCTGGAGGCGGGCATCCGCTACAGCGACAACACCCGGCACGCCGACTCCTACCGCAAGGGACGCGTCCTGCTGGCCGGGGACGCCGCCCACGTGCACTCGCCCATCGGCGGCCAGGGGCTCAACCTGGGCCTCCAGGACGCCGTCAACCTGGGGTGGAAGCTGGCGCTGGTGGCCCGGGGCGCGGCTCCGGAGAGCCTGCTCGACACCTACACCGCCGAGCGTCACCCGGTGGCGGCCCGCGTGCTGCGCAACACCCGGGCCCAGGTGGCGGCGATGCGTCCGGGGGCGCAGGTGGACGCGCTGCGGGAGGTGCTGTCGGAGGTTATGGCGCTGCCGGACGCCGAGCGGCACTTCACCGGCATGGTCGAGGGCACCGACGTCGACTACGCGCCCACCGCCCCCGACCCCCGCACCGGCCGCTTCACCCCACCCCTGACCGCCACCCCACCCGAGGGCCCGCACGATCGCTGCCCTCAGGTTCCGGGCGCGGCGGATTCCGGTGTTCCCGGCAGCGGTCGGCGGGGGAGCGAGAGCCCGGCGGCGGCCGGGACCGGGCGGCCGGTCGCGGAGTTGCTGCGGGACGGGCGGGGGTTGCTGCTCGACCTGTCCGGCGGCGCGGACGCGGCCGAACTGACGGCCGCCCTGGCGGGCCACCACGACCGCGTAAGCCTGGCCGTGGCCGCCCCGCCCCAGGCAGGCGGTGGTGCGCTGCTCGTCCGGCCCGACGGGTACGTGGCCTGGGCGGGCGCGCCAGGAGGGGCGCTCATGGACGCGCTCACCACCTGGTTCGGCCCGGCGTCATGAGCGTCCCCCGGACACGGGCCCGGGGGACGGCCGGGACGGTCAGGTGAGCAGGCGGGTCAGGACGCGGGTGCCGAACTCCAGCCCCTCCACCGGAACCCGCTCGTCCTTGCCGTGGAACATGCCGAAGTAGTCCAGGTCGGGCCGGAGCATGAGCGGGGCGAAGCCGTACCCCTGGATGCCGATGGTGGCGAAGGACTTGGCGTCGGTGCCGCCGCTCATCACGTACGGCACCGGCCGCGCCAGCGGGTCCTCGGCCACCAGCGCCCCCGCCAGCTCGTCGAAAAACGCCGACGGGTACGGCGCGGCGGGCGCCTCCTCCAGGTTCACGAACTCGCGGGTGATCTTCGGGCCCAGCAGCTCGTCGATCGTCGCGAGGAACTCCTCCTGAAGGCCCGGCAGGTACCGGCCGTCCACGTGCGCCGAGGCGGTCGAGGGCACCACGTTGACCTTGTAGCCGGCCTCCAGCATCGTCGGGTTCGCCGAGTTGCGGATCTGGCCGTGGAACAGCTCGCCGAGCGCGCCCAGCCGGTCGGCCTCGGCGTCCAGCCGGTCCAGGTCGATCGGCTGCCCGGTGATCTCCGACAGGCTCTCCAGGAGCGCGGCGACCGACGGCGTCAGGCGTACCGGCCACTGGTGGGCGGCCACCCGCGACAGCGCGTGGGCCAGCGTGGCGACCGGGTTGTCCACGGCGGGCCGCGAGCCGTGGCCCGCCACGCCGTGGGCGGTCACCTTCATCCATGCGGTGCCGCGCTCGCCGACGGCGATCGGGTAGACGCGCCGCCCGCCGGAGTCGACGCTGAAGCCGCCCGACTCGCTGATGGCCTCGGTGACGCCGTCGAACAGGTGCCGGTGCTCGGTCACCGCGTGGCGGGAGCCGTAGTCGCCGGTCGCCTCCTCGTCGGCCAGGAAGGCCAGCACCAGGTCCCGCTTCGGCCGCACGCCGTCCGCCGCCATGCCGAGCACGGCCGCGAGGGTCATCGCGCACGAGCCCTTCATGTCCACCGCGCCCCGGCCGTACACGCAGCCGTCGGTGATCTCGCCGGAGAACGGGTGCATCCGCCACTCGGCGGGGTCGGCGGGCACGACGTCCAGGTGGCCGTGGACGAGCAGCGCGTCGGGGGAGTCGCCGTCGATCCTGGCCACGACGGTGGTGCGCCGGGGCGCCGACTCGAACACCACCGGCTCCAGCCCCGCGTCGGCCAGCAGCGTGGCCACGTACTCGGCCGCCGGGCGCTCGCCCGAGCCCGGATTGGTGGTGTCGAACCTGATCAGGTCCGAGCAGATCTCGGCGACGCTCTTCACGCTCTCCCCTTCAGCGTCAGCGGCGGCACGCCGGGCGTCTCCAGGTCGAAGATCAGCCCGTAGAAGGCCAGCTCGGCCTCCAGCGCCGCCACGATGGTCTCTTCCCTGCGCCAGCCGTGCTGCTCACCGGCGAAGGTGAGCAGAGCCCACTGTTTGCCGTGCTTGTCCAGTTCGGCGGTGAATCGCTCAGCCTGGCTGACGTCCACGATCGCGTCCTCCAGACCGTGCAACATGAGGCACGGGCCCGATGCCCGGGCCGCGTTCAGGAGCGGCGAGCGGTCGGTGTACCGCTGCCGCGTCTCGGGCAGCGGGCCCACCAGGCCGTCGAGGTAGCGCGACTCGAAGTCGTGCGTCTCGGCCGCCCAGCTCTCCGGGTCGGTGATCGCGTAGTGCGCGACGCCGCCCGCGAACACGTCGCTGTGCACCAGCGCGGCCACCGTCGTCCAGCCGCCGGCGCTGCCGCCCCGGATCGCGATCCTGGCCGCGTCCGCCCGGCCGAGCTGCACCAGCCCGCGCGCCACCTTGGCGCAGTCCTGGACGTCCACCACGCCCCACTGGTGCCGCAGCCGCTCGCGGTAGGCCCTGCCATAGCCGGTCGAGCCGCCGTAGTTCACCACGGCCACGCCGATCCCTCTGCTGGTGAAGTAGGCGATCTCCAGGTCGAGCACGACCGGCGAGTTCCCGGTCGGCCCGCCGTGCACGAAGATCACGTACGGCGCCGGGCCCGCGACCCCGGCCGGCGGGTAGAGGTGGGCGTGCACGCCCTCGACCGTCACCGCCTCCGGCGTGGGCAGCAGCGCCCGGTCGGGCAGGGGCTTGGGGGCCGAGACGACCTCGTGCCCGCCGGTGGCCAGATCGACCAGCGTGACCTCCAGCGGCGTGTACGGCGTCGCCCCCACCGCCGCCGCCTTGCCCCCGGCCGCCGACACCGTCGAGGCCCAGTACGTGTGCTCCGCCCCGCCGATCTCCCGCAGGCCGCCCGTCGCCGGGTCGAGCACGCCCAGGCGTCGGTGGTCGGCGGTGCCGTACACGACGACCAGGTGCTCGCCCGCCGGGGCCAGGCAGGCCAGGCCCGGCTTCCAGGCCGCCGCGCCGAACTCCAGCTCCACGGGGGTGAGGTTGCGCGAGGGGGAACCGTCCAGGTGCACGACATGCACGTTCCACCAGCCGGTCGGGTCGGTGACGGCGTACAGGGACTCCGCGTCGCGCCACTCGGCCTGGGCCACCGACTCCTCGGGGCCGCCGGCCACGACCCGGTGGGGGCCCGCGACGCCGTCCGGCGACAGGGGGGCCACGCACAGTTCGGTGCCGTCCCAGGGCATGTCGGGGTGGTTCCAGCCGATCCAGGCGATCCGGGCGCCGTCGGGGGAGAGGCGGGGGTTCATGAGGAAGTGGTGCGTCCGGGCCACGACCCTGACCGGGCCGCCGTCCAGGGGGACCGCCACCAGGTCCCGCACGTCGTCGATCTCGCGGACCGCCCACACCTCGTCACGGCCGGGCGGCAGGTAGAGGTCGCCGTAGCGCGCCGGGCCCTCGGGCGTGAGGGCGACCGGGTCGGCGGCCTTCCCCGGGGAGGCGTCCAGGCGGTAGAGCCGCTGGTCGGACCAATTGGTGAAGACCAGGCCGCCGCCCGGCAGCGGACGCCAGGAGCGGCCGCCGTACTCGATCAGGCGGTTGCGGGCGTTCCAGCCGGGAGGCAGCGCGTCGGCGCGGGAGCCGTCGGGCAGGCGGCGCACCACGCAGCGCCGGCCGCCCTCGTGCGGGCGTGGCTCGTCCCACCACACCTCCACGCCCTCGGGCGTGGCGACGGCCTCCACCCACTGGGGGCCGCCGTCGGTACGCGCCACATCGATCGGTCGAATGCTCATGAAAAATCACCAATTGCCGTTGGTACAGGGAGGCAGGGGATGCCCGGGCGGGTGGAGGACGTACACGATGCCGCCGCTGCCCGAGCTCCTCAGCCACACGTTCTCGAACGCTGCCCGCGGGTACACCCGGCGAACCTCGCCGTCCGCGGGCGCGGCGGGGTCGTTCACGACGACGTCGCCCCCGGCGGTGAAGCCGGTGACGACGAGGATGTGGCCGTTCGTGGAGTAGCCGGAGCCGGGCAGCTCGTGGGCCTTGAACGACAGCGAGGCGATCACCGGGATGCCCGCCAGGACGAACGCCTCCAGCTCGGCCGCCGACAGCAGCCTGGTCACGAAGCCGGTCAGCCCGTAACGCCCCGCGTAGGCCACGTTGAAGGGCCAGTTCCCGGTGCCCTGGTAGCCGTCGTCGTAGGTGCCCATGGCGGCGTGGTCCACCGCCGGGGCGGGGTCGTCCGCGCCCACCCAGGCCAGCTCGCCGGGCTCGGGGCCGCGGCCCCAGAAGGCCAGCACCATCGCCACCGAGGCGGGGCTGCACCAGTTCGCGCCGCCGCCGTCCCAGCGCGGGTGGTGCCCGGCGTGCGCGTACTGGGAGTGGCCGGGCACGTCGAGCTCGACCCGCCCGGCCACCCCGGACGTGCTCACCGCGACCGGACGCTGCGGCAGGGACGAGGCCAGCACGCCGAGAGAGGTCATCCGCGCGCCCTCGCCACGCGCGGTGACCCTCGTCTGGAACGCCACGACCGGCCGCCTGGCCACGAACGTGTCCACGGCCACGTCGCCGTCCTCGTCACCCTGGCCGGGCACCGAGGTACGCGGCCCGTGCTCGGACCAGCGGCCCATGACGTACCACTTGGTCAGCGTGCCGGCTTCGGTCCTGGCCCGCAGCTCCACCTCGACCCAGGCGCCCGGCGGGGTACGCGCGGTCCACGAGGGGACGAGCTGGGTGGCCGCGAAGCCGACCCGGTGTTCCTCGCTGGTCCACGTGCCTCCGGGCACGGTGAGACGGGTGAAGGCGACGCGCGCCAGATCGACGGTGAGCACCAGCCATATTGTGGTTTCACACCGGGTGTCGCACATCGGTTGGTTTACGTACCGGCCCGGCCCCGCTCCCGGCGGGCTCGCTCACCAGGAGGGGCCGGTGGGCTCGGTCAGAGGTAGAGGCCGGTGGACTCGTCGGGGCCCGCCGGGCTGATCGCGCGGCCCGCGCGCAGGGCGTACAGCTCCGCGAGGGTCGCCCCCGAGGCGCCGACCCCCTGCGGCGAGCCGAGCCAGGCGACGGCCTCGTCCCGGGTCAGCGGGCCGACCTCGATCTGGGCCAGGCAGCGGCCCGGACGGATCACCGCCGGGTGCAGCCGGGTCAGGTCCTCGTTCGTGGTGATGGCCACCAGGACGTCGCGGCCCTGGCCGAGCAGGCCGTCGGTGAGGTTGAGCAGCCGCGACAGCCCCTGGCCCGCCTGGGCCTTGGCGCCCGAGCTGATCAGCTCGTCGCAGTCCTCCAGCACCAGCAGCCGCCACCGCTGCGTGTCGTCGTCGGTGTCGTAGCCGACCGCCACCTCCATCAGGTAGCCCGGGTCGTTGAACAGCCGTTCGGGGTCGAGCACGCAGTCGACCTGGCACCAGTCGTGCCACTGCTTGGCCAGCGTGCGCAGCAGCGTGGTCTTGCCGGTGCCGGGCTGGCCGTGCAGCAGGATCAGCCGGCCGTTGACGTCGGCGGGCGTGGTCGCCATCAGGCGGCCGAGCGCCGGGCGCACCTGCGCCGAGTAGTTCGTCCCGATCTCGTCCCATGGCTGGGCGGTGATCGGCTTCTCCGACCGGTTGCCGCCGTGGGAGCCGCGCCACCAGAAGCCCATCTCGACGTGGTCGGCGTCGGGCATCGGCTCCTCGGCGCCGTCGATGCTCTCCTTCATCACCGAGGTGGCCAGCTCTTCGCTCACCGCCGTCACGCTCACCGTGGCGGTGCGGTTGCGGTGCCGGATGACCCGCAGCGTCCACCCCTCGCCGCAGATGAGCCGCGACTCCGAACCGTCCTCCACCTGCGCGGTGCGCAGCACCCGCCCCTCGGCCGGCTGCAACTGGGCGTCCGGGCGCACACGCTCCAGGTTGGCCAGCCTTGACCAGGGCTGAACGCCGGTCGCGAACGGCGACAACGCCAGGGCGTCGATGACGTCGATCGCCGAGTCGGCGTCGTCGATCCAGATGTTCATCGGCAGTTCGGACGAGGAGTCCGGGCTGGGGAACGGCACCTCCCTGATCACAGACATAGGTAAAGGATCTCCTTCGTGGGCTCGGATGTCGAAGGGTTATGCGAGCGGATCATTCACTTCTTGCCGAGATCGCCGGTCTGGGTGACCATTCCCAGGCCGGGCACGTCTCGCCAGGTGTAGGTGAGAGTGTCGCCTTTAAGCTCCAGCCAGACAGTACCCGGGATGCAGCCGCCCGTGGTCGCACCGAGGGAGAAAGTCAGCCGGTCGGGGCGCACCTCGGTCAGGGTGATGGTGGCGGTGCAGTCGACCTGGGAGTCCTTCTCCTGCCAGGCCGCCTCCGGCCGGCCGGCCTTCAGTTCGACCGTGTTGTCGGCGCCGTCGGGGTCGAGCGGGTTGGTGGTGTCGGTGTGGCCCGTCCAGGTGCCGGCGAAGGCCGCGGGGATCTTCAGAGCCCCGGTCCCGCCGGTGGTCCGCGCCGTGGCCGTACGGGCGGCGACGGGCGTTTCGGGAGCGGCGGTCGTGGACGGCGGGTCGGACGGCGAGTCGGACGGGGCGGCGGTCGCGGACGGCGGCGAGGTGGACCGGGTGGCGGTCGAGCCGGGCGCACGGGCGGTCAGCAGGACCACGCCGCCGACCACGGCCAGGGCCACCACGACCGCCACGGCCCCGGCGAGGGCGCCGCGCCCCCTGTTCCGGCCCTCCCGACTCTCGCGCGTGTCGGCCACCCCCGGACCGAGGCCGTGCGGGCCTCCCGGAGGCCCGCCCGAGGCGGTGCCGGCAGGCGAGCCGGGGGCGGGGCCGGATGCGGGGCCGGATGCGGGGCCGGTAGGCGCGCCGGACGCGGGGCCGGATGCGGGGCCGGTAGGCGCGCCCGACGCGGGGCCGGAGGCAGGGAGCGGCGGGGTGCCCGGGGCGACCAGGGCCAGCATGAGGGCGCCGGCCGTCGGGCGGCGGGCGGGGTCCTTGGCCAGGGCGGCGGCGATCAGCCCGCGCAGCCGGGACGGCAGCGGCGACAGATCCGGCTCGGCGTGCAGCACCCGGTGCAGCACCGCCGGCACGGTGTCCGCCCCGAACGGGCTGACCCCCGTGGCCGCGTGGACGATCGTCGCCGCCCACGCGAACACGTCGGAGGCCGCCGAGGCGGGCGAGCCCGCGATCTGCTCCGGCGACAGGTAGGCGGGCGTGCCGATCAGCCCCGAGGTGTGCGTCGCCGCGCCCTCGGCCCTGGCGATGCCGAAGTCCACCACGCGCGGCCCGTCCGGCCCGAGCAGCACGTTGGACGGCTTGAAGTCGCGGTGGACGACCCCGGCCGCGTGGATGGCCGCCAGCGCGGTGGCCGTGCCGACCGCCAGGCGTTCCAGCTCGCCGCCGCGCAGCGGCCCGCGCCCGGCCACCCGCTCGGCCAGCGAGGGCCCGTCGACGAACTCGCTCACCACGTACGGCCGCGAGCCCCGGGTCGAGACGTCGAGCACGCGGGCCGTGCAGAAGGAGGCGATCGACTCCAGCGCGTCGAGCTCGCGCGCCAGCCTGGCCCGCGTCTCCTGGTCGCCCGCGTTGAGCAGCTTGACCGCGACCTGCTCCCCGGCGGGGGAGTGGGCCAGGTAGACCACGCCCTGCCCACCCTCGCCGAGCCGCCCGGCAAGGCGGAAATCGCCCAGGGACGCCGGATCGTCCGGTGTGAGGGGGGTCACCATGGCGGCTACGTTACCGCTCGCCATGCGGAAGCCAAGATCGCCCGGTACCTTGTGTCGTCGGTCTAAATCACTCCTTACACGGAGGTATCGGGGAAGTGTCGAGGGTCACGGTCCGCGAACGGGCGCGGTACTGGTTCGACAACACCATGTCCAGGGGGACGGCGTCGCTCATCGGCTGGCTCGCGGTGGTGTCGGTCGCGCTCATCCTCGTGGTGGCCGCGTTCACGCTCTGGCTCGCGCCGGACGAGCCCGACGGCGTCGGCGGCGCGGGGCAGGTGCTGTGGATCGCCCTCATGCACGCCCTCACCCCCAGCAAGGTCGCCAGCGACAAGGGCTCGCTCGGCTACATGACCGTGATGTTCGCCGGGTCGCTCGGCGGCATCTTCATCGTCAGCATGCTCGTCGGCCTGCTGTCCAACGGCCTCAAGCAGAAGGTGGACCGCCTGCGCAGAGGCCGTTCGCGCATCGTCGAGTCCGGCCACACGGTGGTGCTCGGCTGGTCGGACCAGGTGTTCACGATCGTCACCGAGCTGGTCAAGGCGCACGCCAGCCAGAAGAACTCGGTCATCGCCATCCTGGCCGACCGCGACAAGCTGGCCATGGAGGAGGACATCCGCGAGCACGTCGGCGACCTCGGCAGGACCCGCCTGGTCTGCCGCACCGGCCGTCCCACCGAGCCGCGCGACCTCGGCCTGATGAACCTCACCGCCGCCAGGTCCGTCGTCGTGCTCTCGCCCGAGGGCGAGGACCCCGACGCGCACGTCATCAAGATCCTGCTGGCCCTGGCCAAGCGTGACGGCTCCCACCCGCCCGTGGTCGCCGCCCTGGCCTCCGCCCGCAACCTCGCCGCCGCCCGGCTGGCCGGCGGCGAGGACGTGCACCTGGTCGACTCCGACGACACCGCCGCCCGGCTGATCGTGCAGTCCTCCCGCCAGTCCGGCATGTCCGTCGTCTGCATGGACCTGCTCAACTTCGACGGCGGCGAGATCTACCTGCGCGCCGACGAGGAACTGGTCGGCGCCACCTACGGCCAGGCGCTGCACGCCTACGAGACCGCCGCCGTCATCGGCTTACGCGGGCCGGCCGGAGTCGTGCTCAACCCGCCCCTGGACACCGTCATCACCGCCAAGGACCAGGTCGTCGTCATCGCCCACGACGACTCCCACATCGAACTCGCCACCGGCGAGCCCCCGGTGGACGAGCAGGCCGTCACCGCCACCGGCGCCGCGCCGCCGGAGCCCGAGCGCACCCTCCTGCTCAACTGGAACGGCCGCGCCGAGCAGATCGTGCGCTACCTGGACGGCTACGTCTCCCCGGGCTCGGTCCTGGACATCGCCGCCGACCACCCCGACGCCGGCACCGGCCTGACCGGGCTGCGCACCCTCACCGTCAACGTCAAGGACTGCGACACCACCGACCGGTACGCGCTCGAATCCCTCGGCGTCGGCCTCTACCAGCACGTCATCGTGCTCTCCGACGACCGCTTCAAGCCCCACCACGCCGACACCCGCACGCTCATGACCCTGCTCCAGCTCCGCGACATGCAGAGCACGCTCGGCGAGCACTACTCGATCGTCAGCGAGATGCACGACGAGGGCAACCGGGCGCTGGCCGAGGTCACCGAGGCCGACGACATCGTCATCAGCGACACCGTCATCGGCCTCCTGCTGGCCCAGCTCGCCGAGAACCGCCACCTCGCCGACGTGTTCGGCTACCTGTTCGACTCGCACGGCTCGGAGATCTACCCCAGGCCCGCCGCCTCGTACGTGAAGACCGGCTCCGAGGTCACCTTCGCCACCATCGTCGAGGCGGCCCGGCGCAGGGGCGAGACCGCGATCGGCTACCGCGACAACGTCTCCAGGAACGTCCCGCCGCACTACGGCATCGTGCTGAACCCCCACAAGAGCGACACCGTCGTCCTTGGCCGGCAGGACTCGGTGATCGTCCTGGCCGAACGCTGATCCGGGCACGGGCCGGCCCCGGGCCCGTGGGTTAGCGTGTGCGGCGTGAGGACCATCGACTGGGCCGGCGACGCCGTCGAGCTCGTGGACCAGACGTTGCTGCCCGACCGGTGCGTGCGGCTGCGCGTCGAGACCGTGGCCGAGCTCGTCGCGGCGATCCGGCGGCTGGCCGTGCGCGGCGCCCCCGCGCTCGGCGTGGCCGGCGCGCTCGGCGTCGTGCTCGCCGACGGCGACCTCGGCCAGATCGCCGAGCTGCGCGCCGCCCGGCCGACCGCCGCCAACCTCGCCTGGGGCGTCGACCAGGCCGCCGCCCACCTGGGCAGGGGCCGCCAGGCGGTGCTGGCGGCCGCGCTGCGCGTCCGCGACGACGACATCGCCGCCTGCCTGGCCATGGGCGAGCGCGGCGCCGGCCTGCTGGAGGGCGACCGGCTGCGGATCATGACCGTCTGCAACACCGGCGGCCTGGCCGCCGTCGAACGCGGCACCGCCCTCGGCGTCGTCCAGACCCTGCACGAACGCGGCCGCCTGGCCGAGGTGCTCGCCCTGGAGACCCGCCCGCTGCTCCAGGGTGCCCGGCTCACCACCTGGGAGCTGGCCAGGATGGGCGCGCCGCACCGGCTGGTGGCCGACTCGGCGGGGCCGTACCTGCTGGCCAAGGGGGAGGTGGACGCCGTGCTCATCGGCGCCGACCGCATCGCCGCCAACGGCGACACCGCCAACAAGATCGGCTCGTACGCGCTCGCGCTCGGCGCGGAACGGGCCGGGGTGCCGTTCGTCGTGGTCGCGCCCGAGTCCACCATCGACCCCGCCACCCCGACCGGCGACCACATCCACATCGAGGACCGCGACCCCGAGGAGATCCTGTCCGTCCGAGGTGTACGCGTCGCGCCCGAGGGCACTCAGGCGCTGAACCCCGCGTTCGACGTGACGCCGCACGATCTGATCACCGCGATCGTGACCGAACGGCGGGTGATCAGGCCGTGAAATAGCGCGATCCGCGGACCTGCTCACCTCGCTCGCGTTACGCTCGGTCGTCCCGATATCTACTCTCGGAGAGCAGCCGTGGACATAGATCTGGTGTTAAGGCGCGATTGGCAGGCGCGCACGCCCCGCGGCGCCTACACCCAGCTCGACTCGACCAAGGGCGTCAAGGTCCACTACACCGGCGGCAGGGTCGAGCCCGGCATCGTCTCCGACCACGCCGCCTGCGTGTCCCTCGTGCGATCGATCCAGGCGTACCACATGGACGGGAACGGCTGGATCGACATCGGCTACTCCTTCGTGGCCTGCCCGCACCGGAAGGTGTTCGAGGGGCGGGGGCTGCACCACCTGCCCGCCGCCAACGGCCCCGGGCTCAACGCCGGTCACTACGCCGTGCTCGGGCTGGTCGGCAACGCCGGGCTCGTGCAGCCGCCCGACACGATGCTGGAGGCGATCGTCGACGCCGTCCAGTACGTGCGCGACCACGGCGGCGCCGGCAAGGAGATCAAGGGCCACCGCGACGGCTACTCCACCGACTGCCCCGGCGACCCCCTGTACGCCTGGATCAAGCGCGGCGCCCCCCGTCCGGGCGGCGGCCCCACCACGCCGCCCCCGGCCACGCCGCCCTTCCCCGGCCGGCTGCTGAAGTACCCGCCGGTCATGGAGGGCGAGGACGTGCGCACCTGGCAGCGGCAGATGAAGAAGCGCGGCTGGGACCTGACCGTCGACGGCGCTTACGGCGCCGCCTCCCGCGACGTGTGCCGCAGATTCCAGCGCGAGCAGGGCGTCGAGGACGACGGGATCGTGGGCCCGCTCACATGGAGGCTGGCATGGGAGGCGCCGCCCGCCGACGGGTAACCCCCGGATTACTGCGGCGGCCCGGCAGCGCCTACTATCCGTTGCATGGAACTGGCAGCGGGGTTTCCTCCCACCACTCGCGACGACTGGCGGAGACTGGCGGTCGAGGTCCTGCGCAAGTCGGGGGTCGAGGCGGGCTCGCCCGAGGAGGCGCTGTCCAGCCCCACCTACGACGGAGTGACCGTCGCGCCGCTCTACGACGCGGGCGACCTGCCGGGCGATCCCGGGGCGCCGGGCGCGCCGCCGTTCACGCGGGGGGCGCGGGCGCTGCCCGGATGGGACGTCCGGCAGCGGCACGCCGTGGCCGACCCCGAGGCGGTCCTGGCCGACCTGGAGAACGGCGTCACCTCGCTCTGGCTGGTCGTCGGCGACGACGCGATCCCGGTCGACGCGCTGCCCGCCGTGCTGAAGGACGTCTATCTCGACCTGGCGCCGATCGTCCTGGAGGCGGGGGAGCGCACGCGGGAGGCCGCCGAGGTGCTGTTCGGCCTGGCCGCCGAGCGGGGCGTCCCGCTCAGCGGGAACCTGGGCGCGAGCGGCGGCGAGGCGGCCGCGCTGGCCGGGCGCTGCGCCGCGTACCCGGGGTTGCGGGCGGTCATGGTCGACGCCACGCCCTACCACGACGCGGGCGCCTCCGACGCCGAGGAACTGGGCTGCTCGATCGCGCGGGGCGTGGCCGAGCTGCGGACGCTGACCGGCGCCGGCCTCTCCGTTGAGCAAGCGCTAGGCCAGATAGACTTCCGGTACGCCGCCACCGCCGACCAGTTCGCCACCATCGCCAAGCTCCGGGCGGCGCGCCGCCTGTGGGCCAGGGTCGCCGAGGTGTGCGGCGCGGCCGAGCACGGCGGGCAGCGCCAGCACGCCGTCACCAGCGCCGCCATGATGACCGCCCGCGACCCCTGGGTGAACATGCTGCGCACCACCCTGGCCTGCTTCGCGGCGGGCGTGGGCGGGGCGGAGGCGGTCACCGTGCAGCCGTTCGACGCCGCGCTCGGCCTGCCCGACGCCTTCTCCCGGCGCATCGCCCGCAACACGCAGTCGCTGCTGCTGGAGGAGTCGGGGATCGGGCGGGTGACCGACCCCGCCGGCGGCTCCTGGTACGTCGAGCGCCGCACCGCCGACCTGGCCGAGCGGGCCTGGGCCTGGTTCCAGGAGATCGAGGCCGCCGGAGGCGTGGAGGCCGCGGGCGAGCTGATCGAGCGGCGCGTCGCCGCCACCCGCGCCCGCCGCGACGACGACATCGCCCACCGCCGCTTCCCGATCACCGGCGTCAGCGAGTTCCCCGACCCCGGCGAGAAGCCGCTGCGCCGCCCGCCCGCCCCCGCCGGGCGGCCCGTGGCCCGCCACGCCCAGGAGTTCGAGGCGTTGCGCGACGTCGCCGACGCACTGCCCGAGCGTCCCAAGGTGTTCCTGGCCACCATCGGGCCGGTCGCCGCGCACACCGCGCGGGCCTCCTTCGCCGCCAACCTCTTCCACTCCGGCGGCCTGGCCACCGAGACCGCCGGGCCGGGCGCCGACCCCGAGCAGATCGCCACCGCCTTCGCCGTGAGCGGCGCCGCCGTCGCCTGCCTGTGCTCCACCGACAAGCTGTACGCCCAGCACGCCGGCGCCGTGGCCACCGCCCTGCGGCACGCGGGGGCGAGACGCGTCTGGCTGGCGGGGAAGGGAGACTACGAGGGCGTGGACGCCTGCCTCTACGCGGGGTGCGACGCGCTCGCCGTGCTCCGTCAGACGTTCGAGGACCTGGAGGTGCTGCGATGATCCCCGACTTCTCCGGCGTCCCGCTCGACGGGGGCCCTGGCCCCGGCGCGAGCGCCGCCCCTGAGGGCGAGGTGTGGGAGACGCCCGAGGGCATCGCGGTCAAGCCTCTCTACACGGCCGCCGACCTCGACGGGCTCGACTTCCTGCGCACCTACCCCGGCGCGGCCCCGTACCTGCGCGGGCCCTACCCGACCATGTACGTCAACCAGCCCTGGACGGTCCGCCAGTACGCGGGCTTCTCCACCGCCGAGGACTCCAACGCCTTCTACCGGCGGAACCTGGCGGCCGGGCAGAAGGGCCTGTCGGTCGCCTTCGACCTGGCCACGCACCGGGGCTACGACTCCGACCATCCGCGCGTGGCCGGCGACGTGGGCATGGCGGGGGTGGCGATCGACTCCATCTACGACATGCGGCAGCTCTTCGACGGCATCCCGCTCGACCGCATGTCGGTGTCGATGACCATGAACGGCGCGGTGCTGCCCGTCCTCGCGATGTACATCGTGGCGGCCGAGGAGCAGGGCGTCGCGCCGGAGGAGCTGGCCGGGACCATCCAGAACGACATCCTCAAGGAGTTCATGGTCCGCAACACCTACATCTATCCGCCGGGCCCCTCGATGCGCATAATCTCGGATATTTTCGCTTATACAAGCGAAAAGATGCCGAAATTCAACTCGATCAGCATTTCTGGCTATCACATCCAGGAAGCCGGGGCGACCTGCGACCTCGAACTCGCCTACACCCTCGCCGACGGCGTCGAGTACTTGCGCGCCGGCATCGCCGCCGGGATGGACGTCGACCGGTTCGCCCCCCGGCTGTCGTTCTTCTGGTGCATCGGCATGAACTTCTTCATGGAGGTCGCCAAGCTGCGCGCCGCCCGGCTGCTGTGGGCCAGGCTGGTGTCGCGGTTCGGGGCGGCCAACCCCAAGTCGCTGAGCCTGCGTACGCACAGCCAGACCTCCGGCTGGTCCCTCACCGCCCAGGACGTCTTCAACAACGTCGCCCGCACCTGCGTCGAGGCCATGGCCGCCACCCAGGGCCACACCCAGTCGCTGCACACCAACGCCCTCGACGAGGCGCTCGCGCTGCCCACCGACTTCTCCGCCCGCATCGCCCGCAACACCCAGCTCCTCCTCCAGCAGGAGTCGGGCACCACGCAGGTGATCGACCCGTGGGGCGGCTCCTACTACGTCGAGCGCCTCACCCACGACCTCGCCGAGCGCGCCTGGGCCCACATCGAGGAGGTCGAGGCCGCCGGCGGCATGGCCAGGGCCATCGAGGCCGGCCTGCCCAAGCTCCGCATCGAGGAGGCCGCGGCCCGTACCCAGGCGCGCATCGACTCCGGCCGCCAGCCGGTCATCGGGGTCAACAAGTACCGCGCCGCCGACGACGAGCCCATCGAGGTGCTCAAGGTCGACAACAGCGCCGTACGCGCCCAGCAGCTCGACAAGCTGGCCCGCCTGCGGGCCGAACGCGACGGCGAGGCCGTGCAGCGCGCCCTCGACGCGCTCACCAAGGCCGCCGACAACCCCGCGCCCGGCCTCGACGCCAACCTGCTCAAGCTGGCCGTCGACGCCGCCCGCGCCAAGGCCACCGTCGGCGAGATCTCCGACGCCCTGGAGCGGGTGTTCGGCCGGCACGCCGAGCAGGTGCGTACCATCTCCGGTGTGTACCGCGACGAGTCCGGCCCCGCCGAGGCCATCGAGCGCGTCCGCCTGGCCTGCGCCGACTTCGAGCGGTACGAGGGCCGCCGCCCGCGCATCCTGGTCGCCAAGATGGGCCAGGACGGCCACGACCGCGGCCAGAAGGTGATCGCCACCGCCTTCGCCGACCTCGGCTTCGACGTCGACGTCGGCCCTCTGTTCCAGACGCCGGAAGAGGTGGCCAGGCAGGCGGTCGAGGCCGACGTGCACATCGTGGGCGTCTCGTCGCTGGCGGCCGGGCACCTGACGCTGGTGCCCGCGCTCCGGCGCGCCCTGGCCGACCTCGACGCCGAGGACATCATGATCGTGGTCGGCGGCGTCATCCCGCCGGGCGACCACGACGAGCTCCGCGCCGCCGGCGCCGCCGCCATCTTCCCGCCGGGAACGGTGATCGCCGACGCCGCCCTCGACCTCCTCCAGACCCTCGGCGACCGCCACTAGCCTTCCGGCGACGTACGGCCGGGGGCCTTGGCGGGCGTCGGAGGGCTGGGCGGGCGTCAGCCGGTGGTGTCGTCGCAGACGGTGACGGCGACGGTGCGCTGGCGGGCGACGGGCGCGGTGATCCGGAGCGTGACGCTGTGGGAGCCCGAGCCCGTCACGGCGGTCGGCGAGGTCAGGTACCGGGGGCCGGACTCGGCGACCGTGGCCGATGAGCGGGCGGTGACCGTGCCGTCGACGATCCAGGCGTACCTGAGGGTGACGGGGTCGCCGGTTCTGGTCACGGCGGCCTGGAGCCGTACCGCGCCGTCCCAGCAGTCGCCGTTCCTGGTGCCGCCGGACGGGCGCAGTGAGGCCAGGGTGAGGCGGCTGGTCGTGGGGGTCGTGCTGGGCGTGCTCTCCGCGCCGGGCCCGGGTCCGGGCGTGCGGGTGTGCTGGGGACGCCGCTTGGGGGTGGGGGTGGAGGCGGGTGTGGGGGCGCCGGTCACGTCCGTCACGTGGGTGGCCTTGGGCGTGGGCGTCGAAGGTGTGAGCCACACGATCGCGCCCGCCAGTACCAGCACGGTCACCCCGGAGACCCCGGCCACCACCGCCGTCTTCACCCGCCGCCGCACCCTGACCTTGGGCTGGGGGGTTCGGTGGGCCGAACTGACGTCGGGCGCGGGCGTGTGGTGGGCCGGACTGGCGTCGGGCACGGGCGCCTGCGCGGTTGGTCCGACGTAGGGCGCGGGCGCCTGCTGGGTCGGACCTTCGTAGGGCGCGGGGGCCGCCAGGGGGGTTGGCCGGGCCTCGGGGGCGGGGCCCCGCTGGGGCAGGGGTTCCGGGTGCGGCGTTCCGCCGTGGAGGTGGGGCGGGGTGCCCGCGACCAGGCGCAGGCCGGTGGTCCCCGACGCGGCGTCCGGCGTCCCGGACGGCGCCGGGCGGGACGGCGAGGGGAAGGTGTCCTGCAGGCCGCCGAGCAGGTGGCGGAGGACGTCGCCCATGGCCGGACGGCGGTCCGGATCCTTGGCCAGGCAGGCGAGGACCACGCCGAGCAGCGGCTGGGGCAGGTCGCCGGTGCGGGGCTCGTCGTGCAGGATGCGGTTGATCACGGCGGGCAGCGAGTCGTCGCCGAACGGCGGCGTCCCCGTCGCCGCGAACACGATCACCGAAGCCCACGCGAACACGTCCGCCGGCGCGCCCGCCTCCCGCCCGGAGAGCTGCTCGGGCGCCATGTACGCGGGCGTCCCGGTGATGTTGCCGGTCGCGTTCACCCCCGTCCCGAACGCCGCCGAGACGCCGAAGTCGGTCACCCGCGGCCCGTCCGACCCGAGCAGCACGTTGGCCGGCTTGAAGTCGCGGTGCGCGACGCCCGCCCGGTGCGCGGCGGCCAGCGCCGTGGCGGTCGCCGCCGCCAGCCGCCGCAGCTCGTCCGCGCCGCGCAGCGCGCCGGTCTCCTGCAGGGAGGGCCCGTCCACGTACTCGGTCACGATGTACGGCCGCCCCCGGGCCGAGGCGTCGAGCACCCTCGCGACGCAGGACGGCTCCAGGGCGTGCGCGGCGGCGACCTCCCTGACGAACGGCTCACCCGCGGTGACGCCCTCGGCGAGCACTTTGACGGCCACCGGACCGCCGTCGCGCCCGCGCGCGAGGTAGACGACACCATGGCCGCCTGCGCCGAGCCGCCCGGCCAGCCGGTAGGGTCCCACCGCTGCCGGGTCGCCCTCGCGGAGGGGTTCGACGTTGGGCATGAGGGGAGTGACTCCTGTGACGGCTGTGATCAGAACTCCAGCACCTTACTGGCAAATGTCGGGACTTGTCAGAAGTTAGGCTGATCAGAGCGAAGAAAGGAGCCAACCGGGTGCGCTCGCTGGAGGACTACGCCGAAGGCGTACGGGCAGGCTCCCGTACGTGGGTCGCCCGCGCGATCACCCTGGTCGAGTCGACCAGGCCGGACCACATGGCGCTGGCCCAGCGGCTGCTCGTCGAGCTCACCCCGCTGTCCGGCCGGGCCCGCCGGATCGGCGTCTCGGGCGTGCCCGGCGTGGGGAAGTCCACGTTCATCGACGCGCTCGGCACGTACCTCACCGGCCAGGGGCACCGGGTGGCCGTCCTGGCCGTCGATCCGTCCTCGACCCGGACGGGCGGCAGCATCCTCGGCGACAAGACCCGGATGGCCAGGCTGTCGGCCGACCCCGCCGCGTTCATCCGCCCGTCGCCGACCTCCGGCACGCTCGGCGGCGTGACGAAGGCGACCAGGGAGGCCATGGTCGTGGTGGAGGCGGCCGGGTTCGACGTGGTGCTGGTCGAGACCGTCGGGGTCGGGCAGTCGGAGACCGCCGTGGCCGACATGGTGGACACGTTCCTGCTGCTCACGCTGGCGCGTACCGGTGACCAGCTCCAGGGGATCAAGAAGGGCGTGCTGGAGCTGGCCGACGTGATCGCGGTCAACAAGGCCGACGGCGAGCACGAGCTCGCGGCCAGGAAGGCGGCCAGGGAGCTGGCCGGGGCGCTGCGCATGTTGCGCTCGGACCCGCGTTCGGGGCCGCCGCCCGTCCTGACCTGCAGCGGGCTCACCGGGGACGGTCTGGAGGAGCTGTGGCGGCGGATCCTGGCCCATCAGGACTCGCTCGACCTGCCCGCCAAGCGCCGCAGCCAGCAGGTCCAGTGGACCTGGACGCTGGTCCGCGACCGCCTGCTCGCCGAGCTGCGCCACGACCCCGAGGTGGCGGCGATCAGGGCGGAGATCGAGCGGGAGGTGCTGGCGGGGGAACTGACCCCGTCGCTCGCCGCCGACCGCCTGCTGTCGGTGTTCAAACGGCCCTGACCCGCCCCGGCGGCCGGCCCCTCGGCGGCGGCCCTGACATCTGGCGGCCCTGACATCTGGCGGCGCCGCCCCTCGGTGGCGGTCGGACCCCTGTGGTGGTCACCGGGAGTCTGCACCCCGGAGGAACAGACTTGCGCCCGCGGGAGAAATATCAGTATCCGCAGCGTCATCGCCGATCCGACGGCCTGAGCGGGACATGCCACGATGTCGCGCAACCGACGTGGGGAGAAGCGCAGATGTGTGCGGAACCGATGCTGCCCGAAACGGTCGCGGGGGCCCTGGAGGAGTACGGTCGTCTGCTGGCCGAGCACGGCATCACCTGGGGTGAGCCGGAGATCCACTACGTGAAGTTCTTCGCCAGGCGCAGGGTGCTGCCGCCCTCGTTGTTCGGTACGTTCTGGCGCCTGGCCTTCGAGGAGGTCGCACGCCTGCACCGGGGACAGCCGATCGATCGGCTGGCCGCCCACCTCGCCGAGCCCGACTACGACCGGGTGCTGCGCGACACCCTAAGCGGCGAGCTGCCACCGCACCTCACCGCGCTGCGGATCGGCCCGGACGGGATCGAGCTGCGGGGTGCCCCGAGAACGGTCCTGACCCCGGGCACCCCCGGCACGGGCCCGCGCTGGGTGGGCCAGGTACCGGTCGCCTCCGTGACCGACCCCCCGCAGCCCGCGAAGGCGTTCGCCGTGACCGGCGGCGGTCGGGCCGGGCGTGGTGAGGAGGGGATCTTCCTGCTCGTCGACTCCGCCCGCGACGCCCCCTGCCCGGTCACCGTGGACGACGCGCACCGCGAGCTGGCTCCCCGCGGCGCCTGGCTGGTCGAGGTCGACGCCGACAGCGTGATCACGGTCGACGGGCGGCGCGTCCGGCTGGAACCCCTGCTCCGCCAAGTGCCGGCCGCCCGGCTCACCCTGGTGGCGGGGGAGCCGTGCCGGTGGAGCGTCGCCTCGGCGGACGGCCGCGGCTGGTACCCGCCGGGCGTCCCGAGCCGCCACGACTACCACGGCAGGCCGTACTTCCACGGTGACGGCCTCACCCTCGACGTCCCGGCCGAGCCGCTGACGATCACCGTCACCAGGGGCATGGAGTACGCCGAGTCCGCCCTGGAGATCACCCCGGACCCGGGCGGGGAACGCGTGGTCCGGCTCTCCCCGAAGCGGCTCTACGACGCCGCCGCCCGCGGCTGGTACGGCGGCGACCTGCACGTCCACCTCAACTGGGCCGGCGACCTGGTGGGCCTGCCCGCCGACGCGGCCGCCGCCCAGCACGGCGAGGACCTGCACGTGCTCAACCTGCTCGCCGGGAACGTCTCCGGGCCGCGCGTCTACGACCGGGAGGCCCTCGACCACTGGGCGGGGAAGGACCTGCCCTGGTCAGACGCCACCCACCTGGCCCGGATGGGCGTCGAGTACCGCAACGACCTGCTCGGCCACGTCTACGCCTTCGCCCCGGAGCGCGCGCCCGGCCGCTTCCACACCGGGTTCGCCGGGGACGCCGACTGGCCGCCGAACGCCGAGGGGCTGCGGGAGCTGCGCGGCCTCGGCGCGGTCCTCGGCTACAGCCATCCCTTCGCCACGCCGCTCGCCGACGGCGATCCGCCCAAGGCCGTCGTCTCGCCGGTGCCGCGCAACTGCGCCGCCCGCGAGCTGGTCGCCGACGCCGCGCTCGGCCTGGTGGACAGTCTCGACGTGCTCACCCACGCCTCGATCGCGTCCACGGCGGCCGTCTACCGGCGGCTGATCGGCGCGGGCAACCGGCTCGCCGTCACCGCCGGGACCGACTCGATGATCTCCTTCACGCGGTCGGACAACCAGTCCAACCCGCCCGGCTGGGCCCGCGTCTACGCCCGGGTGGAGGGCGAGCTGACCGCCCGCGCGTTCGCCGACGCGGTACGGGCGGGCCGCACGTTCGCCACCACCGGCCCCTGGCTGGAGCTGGCGGTGGACGGGCACGGCCCCGGTCACGTCATCGACGCCCGCCCCGGCGACCATGTCCGCGTCACCGCCACCGCGATCGGCCCGGAGGTGGCCGCGGTGCGCATCCGTACGGCCGAAGGCGTGCGCGCGGGCGCGGAACGCCTCCCGGACGTCGACCGGCTCCCGGACGGCGAACACCGCCCGGACGGCGATCAGCGGCTGACCGTGACGGCCGACCTTCGTGTGGACGAGCCGACGTACGTGGTGGCCGAGGTCGTGTGCCACCCGCACGTGCGCACCATGACCGGCACCGGCTACGCCCTCACCAGCCCCGTCTACGTGGACATGGCCGGCCGTAGAGTCGCCCGGCGGGACGACGTGCGCTGGTGCCTGGAGTGGCTGGACCTGCTGGAGGAGCTGATCAGGTCCCACGCCCGCCTGACCGACCCCGCCCAGCTCGCCGACCACGTCGCCCTGCTGGACCAGGCCAGAGAGGTCTACCGGGCCCGCCTGTCCTGACGCCGTCCGCCCTGACGCCGCCTGCCTTGAGGCCCGTCTTGAGGCCCGTCTTGAGGGCCGTGTGCATCGTGATTCTGGCCGTGTGTGCTAGGTTTTGGCCATGCGGTCAGAAAATCAGCCGGGCGGCCAGAAGGTGCGCTCGTTCATCGAGGAGGCCAGGCGGGCGCAGATCATCGCCTCAGCCGTGGAGGTGATCGCCGACGTCGGCTTCGCCCAGGCGTCGCTGGCGCGCATCGCCCAGCACGCGGGCATCAGCAAGGGTGTCATCTCCTACCACTTCACCGGCAAGGAAGAGCTGATGGAGGAGGTGGTCAACAGCGTCTACGGCGAGATCGCCGCGCACGTCATGGCGCGGATCGAGGGCGTCGAAGGCCCCACCGCGATGTTGCGGACGCACATCCTCGCGGTCGCCGAGCACATGCGTGACCACCGCACGCGGCTCAAGGCCCTCGGCGAGATCTTCTACAACCTGCGCACCGCCGACGGGGAGCCGCGTTACGGCGTCAAGGCCAACGAGGAGCTCTACCAGGCGATGGAGCAGATCTACGCCTACGGCCAGACCACCGGCGAGTTCCGCGACTTCGACCGGCGGGTCATGGCCATCACCCACTCCTCCGCCATCGACAACATGTTCGCCTACTGGGTGGCGAACCCCGACCACGACCTCGACGCGCACGCCGCGGAGCTGGCCGACCTGTTCGAGAGGGCATGCAGGCAATGAGGACCGAGACCGGCACCAGGCTTTTCGCGATCGACAACCTGCGCGTGTTACTGACCGCGCTGGTGGTCGTCCATCACGTCGCCGTCACGTACGGCAACATCCCGATCTGGTACTACAGCGAACCGGCCACCGACGCCTCCGGGGTGGCGCTCGACCTCCTGGTGGTCTTCAACCAGGCGTTCTTCATGGGGTTCTTCTTCCTCATCTCCGGCTTCTTCACCCCCGGCTCCCACGACCGCAAGGGCGGGCGGGCGTTCGTCCGCGACCGGCTGGTCCGGCTCGGGGTGCCGCTGCTGATCTTCGTCGTGCTGCTGCGGCCGCTGCTGACGCTCGGGGACCACGGCATGCCGTTCTGGAAGTGGTACATCGTCTCGTGGGACCCGGGGCCGATGTGGTTCGTCGAGGTGCTGATCGTCTTCGCGCTGCTCTACGCGTGGTGGCGGCGTGCGGGCAGGTCCGACGGGCGGGGAGGCGGCGCGCCGAGCCTCAAGGGGGTCGTGCTGTTCACCCTGGGGCTGGCGGCCGTCACGGTCCTGTGGCGCGTGCCGGTGCCGCAGGGCACGTACGTGCCGGTGCTGGGGCTGCCCACGCCCTACTTCCTGCCGCAGTACGCGGCCATGTTCGCGGCCGGCGTGGTCGCCTTCCGGCGCGGCTGGTTCGAGGCGCTGCCCAGGCGGGCCGCCCGCGCCGGGTTCGCCGTCACGGGCGTGGCGAGCCTGGTGCTGCTCCCGGTGTCGAGCCTGACCACGGGCCTGGTGGCGTCGGCGGCCATGGCCCTGTGGGAGTCCGTGGTCGCGGTCGGCATGATCGTCGGGCTGGCGGTGCTGTTCCGGGAGCGGTTCGCCGGGCAGGGGGCGCGCGGCAGGTTCCTGTCCGAGCACGCCTACGCGGTCTACGTCATCCATCCGCTGGTGCTGGTGGCCGTGGCCTGGGCGGTGCGGGAGCTGCACGCGGCGGCGGTCGTCAAGTTCGCTCTGGTGGTGGCGGTGTCGCTGCCGTTGTGCTGGGCGCTGGCGTACGCGGTCCGGTCGGTGCCGGGGGCCAGGCGGATCCTCTGACTCTCCGGGCTTGACTTTGGGCCTTGCCGGGTCACCGGCGGCGTGTCACCATCGCGCTAACTCTTAGGAAACTTTCCTAAGAGATTCCGTGAAGGGAAGTGATCGGGTGCGACGGAGCCTGACGCTGTCCGCCGCCGCGCTGCTGGTGGCGGGCGTCCTCTCGGTCGTCGTGACGGCCTCGCCGGCCGGGGCGGCGGCCTGCGCGACGGCGTGGAACGCCGCGACGGTCTACAACGGCGGCGCGCTGGTGTCCCGCGGCGGGCACAACTGGTCGGCCCGGTGGTGGACCCTGAACGAGACCCCCGGCACCGCGGAGGTCTGGGCGGACAAGGGCGCCTGCGGTGGCGGCGGCCCGACCGACCCGCCGACCGACCCGCCGACCCCGGGAGGCTTCGTGGTGAGCCAGGCGCAGTTCGACCAGATGTTCCCCAGCCGTAACCCCTTCTACAGCTACAGCGGCCTGACCACGGCGATCGCCGCCTTCCCCGCCTTCGCCGGGACCGGCTCCGACACCGTCAGGAAACAGGAGGCCGCCGCCTTCCTCGCCAACGTCAACCACGAGACCGGCGGGCTGGTCTACATCGTCGAGCAGAACACCGCGAACTATCCGCACTACTGCGACACGAGCCAGCCCTACGGCTGCCCGGCCGGGCAGGCCGCCTACTACGGCCGCGGGCCCATCCAGCTGAGCTGGAACTTCAACTACAAGGCGGCCGGCGACGCCCTCGGCATCAACCTGCTGAACGACCCCTGGCAGGTGGAACGGAACGCGTCCGTGGCCTGGAAGACCGCGCTGTGGTACTGGATGACCCAGAACGGCCCCGGCACCATGACCCCGCACAACGCCATGGTCAACGGCCGCGGGTTCGGCGAGACCATCCGCAGCATCAACGGCAGCCTGGAGTGCAACGGCGGCAACCCGGGCCAGGTCCAGAGCCGGGTCAACGCCTACCAGCGCTTCACCCAGATCCTCGGCGTCGCCCCCGGAGGCAACCTGTCCTGCTGACCGCCCTTCCCGGCAGGTGATCAGGCCGGCGCGCGCCGTTCGGCAGGCGCGCGCCGTTCGGTGGTCTCCAGGTAGCCGCGCAGGGCGCGGCGGGAGCGGGCGAGCGTGTCGATCTGCTCGTCGAGGCCGCGCAGCCGGGCACGCAGGGTGTCCAGCAGCTCGGGGCAGGGCACGAGGTCGGGGTCGGGGCCAGTGACGCAGGGCAGCAGGTACGCGATCTCGTCGGTCGACAGCCCGGCGTCGAGCAGCTTCCTGATCTGGGCGACGGTCAGCACGGCCTCGTCGTCGTACTCGCGGTAGCCGCTGGCGCGGCGGTTGGGCTCCAGCAGGCCCTGGGCCTCGTAATAGCGCAGCTGGTGGGGGCGGACCCCGGTCCGCCGGCTCAGGTCCCCGATCAGCATGGCCGTCCCCCTTGACCTTCATACCGGTCTGAACGTTGACGATTCTCCCATAGCTGCTGAACAACCTCTTTGGGAGAGCGACTGTGATGACGAAGGATCGCCGTACCCCCGTGACCGTCGTGGGCCTGGGCCTGATGGGGGAGGCGCTGGCCGGGGCCTTCCTGCGCGACGGGCGGCCGACGACCGTGTGGAACCGTACGGCGGCCAGGGCCGACCGGCTCGTCGAGCGCGGAGCCGTCCGGGCCGGTTCGGCCAGGGAGGCCGTGGCCGCCGCCCCGCTCGTGGTCGTCTGCCTGACCGGGTACGCCGCCGTGCGCGAGGTCCTCGACCCGCTGGCCGACGTCCTGGAGGGCCGGGTGCTGGTCAACCTCACCTCGGGCACCTCCGCCGAGGCCCGCGACACGGCCGGGTGGGTCGCCCGGCACGGCGGCGCCTACCTCGACGGCGCGATCATGACCACCCCCGCCGCCGTCGGGAGCCCGGAGGCCGCCCTCCTCTACAGCGGCCCGCGTTCGGCCTTCGACCCGCACGAACCGGCCCTGCGCAGCCTCGGCGGCGCGACGACGTACCTCGGCGCGGACCACGGCCTGTCGGCGCTCTACGACGTCGGCGTGCTGAGCCTGATGTGGAACATCCTGAACGGCTTCCTCCAGGGCGTCGCGCTGCTCGGGGCCGCCGGGGTGGAGGCGGCGGCGTTCGCCCCGGTGGCGAAGAACGGCGTCGAGACCGTGGCCGGCTGGCTGGCCGACTACGCCCGGCAGATCGACGAGGGCGCCCACCCGGCCACCGACTCGACCCTCGACACCCATGTGGCCGCCATGGACCACCTGGTCCACGAGAGCGAGTCGCACGGCGTGGACGCCGAGCTGCCGCGATTCATCAGGGCCCTGGCCGGCCGGGCCGTCGCGGCGGGTCACGGAGACCAGGGCTACACGGCCCTGATCGAGCAGTTCCGCAAGCCCTCCGGCCAGTGACGGGACGGCGGCGGCGAGGGGCCCGTCGCCGCCGCCCGGGAACTCGCCGTCGTCAGCCGGCGTAGAAGCCGCCAGGAAGCCCGTCGAGAAGCCCGTCGAGAAGTGCGTCGTCGTCAGTCGGTGTAGAAGCCGTCGAGGAGGTCGGCGTGGCGTTCCTCGACGGCCTTGCGCCTGATCTTCAGGCTGGCCGTCAGCTCGCCCGTCTCCACGGTGAAGTCGTCGGCCAGGATCGCGAACTTCTTGATCGTGGAGTAACTGGCCTGGTCGGCGTTGACCTGTTCGATCGCCCTGCCAACCTCCTCGCGCATGCGCGGGTGCCCGCACAGCGCCTCGGGGTCGGCCGGCAGCGACTCGGCCTCGGCCCACGGGCGCACGACGTCCATGTCGAGGGTGACGAGCGCCGTCACGTAGTTGCGGCGGTCGCCGTGCACGAACACGTGCGAGGCGAACGGGCAGGCGGCCTTGACGCGGCCCTCCAGGTAGGTGGGCGCGACGTACTTGCCGCCCGAGGTCTTGATCAGCTCCTTCTTGCGGTCGGTGATCAGCAGCCGTCCGGCCTCGTCCAGCTCGCCGATGTCGCCGGTGCGCAGCCAGCCGTCCTCCAGCGCCTCCGACGTCTCCCGGGGCAGGCCGTGGTAGCCGCGCATCACGCCGCGCCCGCCGATGAGGATCTCGCCGTCGTCCGCGACGCGGACCTCGGTGCCGGGCAGTGGCGGGCCGACCGTCCCGAACCGCACCGATTCGGGACGGTTGAGGAAGCTGCCCGCCGACGACTCGGTCAGGCCGTACCCCTCCAGGATCGTCAGGCCGGCGCCGTCGAAGAACTCGGCCACGTCCCGTGACAGGGGCGCGGCCCCGGAGATGAAGAAGCGGATCCGGCCGCCGAAGCGCGCCCGCAGCTTGGCGAAGACCAGCCGGTCGGCCAGCGCGTGCTCGACCCGGGTGGTGAGCGGGACGGACGCCTCCCGCTGCCGCGCCCTGCTGACCCTGATGCCGGTCTCCCTTGCCCACTCGAAGATCCGCAGCTTGATCCCGCCCTCGCGGCGCACGGTGGCGACGACCGTGTTGTGGATCTTCTCGAAGATGCGCGGCGCCGCGGCCATCACGGTCGGCCGCAGCGCGCCGAGGTTGTCGGCGATGCGGTCGAGACGGCCGTCGATCGCGGTGGGCACGCCGATGTCGATCATCACGACCTCCAGCAGCTTGCCGAACGAGTGGGACAGCGGCAGCCACAGGAAGTGCAGGTCGCCGGGGGAGATGAGGTCGATCTCGCGGACCGAGCCGGCCGCGAACAGCCAGTTGTCGTGGGTGAGCTCGACGCCCTTGGGACGTCCGGTGGTGCCGGAGGTGTAGATGAGCGTGGCCAGGTCGTCCTGGGCGATGGCGTCCACCAGGGCGTCGTAGTCGCCCTCGCCGCGGCTGACCGAGTCGAGGGTGACCACCCAGCCGTCGTCGCTCGCCGAGCCGTCGACGACGACCACGCCGGTGACGTCGGACAGCTCCTTCCGCACGGACCTGAGCTTGGCCACCTGCTCGTCGTTCTCGGCGATGACGATCGTGCTGCCGGAGTCGGTGATGACGAAGGCACACTCGGCGGCCGTGTTGGACGGGTAGATCGTGGTGGTGGCCGCGCCCGTGGAGAGCACGGCCAGGTCGGCGAGGATCCATTCGAGCCTGGTCGAGCAGAGGATCGACACGCGCCTGCCGGGCCCGGCGCCGAGCCCGGACAGCCCCAGTGCCAGCCCGCGGACCCGCTCGCCGACCTCGCGCCACGACAGGGACGTCCACGCGTCGCCCGACGGCACCCGGTAGGCCTCGGCGTCGGGGGTGGCCGCGATCCGGTCGCGCAGCAGGGAGGGAATGCTGGACATGCCTGACCTCCTGAGGGGTGTGCCGCCGACTCTAGGACGAGTGCGCCGGGTCAGTCGATGCCCGTGATCGACCTGCCGCCGACCGGGGGCGGGCCGGCGCACGCGACCGTCCGGGACGTGCGCACCTCCCACGCGCCGCAGGCGCAGCGCAGATAGGAGACCAGGCCCTCGGAGGTGCGGTGCGAGGAGACGAGGGTCAGGGCGAAGGGGTCGTGCGGCTCTCCGTGATGCATGACTCCAACCTGATGTAATGGCCTTGTGCATTTCAACACTTACGGCGGCAACGGCGCCGAGCTCGCGGCGGCCCTCGTCAACGCGGACGACTTCAGCCCGGCCGCCGTGCGGGAGACGCTCACCGCCAACGCCATGTGGCGCACGGACGTCACCCCTGCCCAGGCCGCCGAGCTGGCCGCCTGGGCGCGCCGGCTGGCCCCCGTCTTCGGCGAGCCCGACCTGGGCGTCCAGGTCGCGCTGATCAACGAGCTCCTGGAGATCACCGCCTCCAAGCCGCACATCAGCACCCACGACGGCCTGGAGCCCCACCTGCACTTCTTCTCCACCGAGGCCGACATCGTCTCCAGGGCCAAGGACACCACCGCGGGCGGGCTGGCCATGGCCGTGTGCTTCTCCGACGGGCGGCGGCTCGGGCGCTGCGACCGGACGGGGTGCGCGACCGTCTACGTCGACACCTCGCGTAACGGCCGCCGCCGGTTCTGCTCGCTGACCTGCGCGAACCGGGTCAACGTGGCGGCCCATCGAGCGCGGGGCGTTGCCCGTTCGGCGTGAAGTGGGTAGTATGTCCGGGTCGTATCGCCGACCCATGGGGGCAGTTGACGTGAGGATCTGAGGCCGCGGGCACCGCGCCTATCCGCCCGGTCACGGGCTCTGTCGCGCGCACACCTCGACCTCGGCGACCTCTTCGCCCCAGTCTTCCCAGCTTTGGCTGCCTGGTTGTCGCGCGCGCAGCGGTGTTCCCGCCAAGTCACGAAATTTCGGGTTTTGTGATGGGAGCCGCCTGATGTCTTTTTCCATTGTCGTCGATCACGTGTCCTTCGGCTGGCCCGACGGGACCATGGTGCTCGACGGCCTCGACGCCGCCTTCCCCACCGGACGTACCGGGCTCATCGGGACGAACGGGTCGGGCAAGTCCACCCTGCTCAAGATCATCGCCGGCGAGCTGACCCCGGGCTCGGGTTCCGTCTCGGTCACGGGCGAGGTGGGGTACCTGCCGCAGAACGTGCCGCTCGAAGGCAGCCGTACCGTGTCCGACCTGCTGGAGATCAGCGGGAAGCGGGCCGCGCTGCACGCCGTCGAGAGCGGCGACGTCGCCGAGGAGCACTTCACCGTCATCGGGGACGACTGGGACGTCGAGGAACGCGCGCGCGCCGAGCTCGACCGGCTCGGGCTCGGCCACGTCGGGCTCGACCGCACGGTGGCGACGCTGTCGGGCGGCGAGGCCGTCATGGTCGCGCTGGCCGCGCAGATCCTCAAGCGCCCCGCCGTGCTGCTGCTCGACGAGCCCACCAACAACCTCGACCTGGACGCCCGGCGGCGGCTCTACGCCGCGGTCTCGGCGTACCCGGGGGTGCTGGTCGTGGTCAGCCATGACCGGGCGCTGCTCGGCCTCGTCGACCAGATCGCCGAGCTCCGCGACGCCGCCGTCCACCTGTACGGCGGCAACCTGAGCGACTACGAGGAGCAGGTCGCCGCCGAGCAGGAGGCGGCCGAGCGCACGGTCAGGACCGCCGAGGGCGAGGTACGGCGGCAGCAGCGCGAGCTGATCGAGGCCAGGACCAGGCTCGACCGGCGCAGGCGCAACGCGAGGAAGGCGTTCGAGAACAAGAAGGTGCCCAAGATCGTGGCCGGTGGGCTCAAGATGAAGGCCCAGGTGTCGGCGGGCAAGCACCGCGCGCTGCACCAGGAGCGGCTGGAGGAGGCCAGGGGAAGGCTCACCGAGGCCGAGCAGGCCGTGCGGGACGACGCCGAGATCCGCGTCGAGCTGCCCGGCACCGCCGTCCCGGCCGGCCGGACGCTCCTGACGCTGCCCCTCGACCCCCCGGACACCGCAGCCGGAGGCGAAGGGCTCAAGGCGCTCGACCGGCTGGTGATCCGGGGGCCGGAACGCATCGCGCTGCTCGGGCCCAACGGATCGGGCAAGACGACCCTGCTCGGAAGGATCGTCGAGCACGGCGCGCACGTCCCGGTACGGTACCTGCCGCAGCGGCTCGACGTGCTCGACGACGCCCTGAGCGTGGTGGACAACGTCCGGGCCGTGGCTCCGGCGGCCTCGGTCAACGAGGTGCGCGCCCGGCTGGCCCGCTTCCTGTTCCGCGGCGGGCGGGCCGACCAGCCGGTGGGCACGCTCTCGGGCGGCGAGCGTTTCCGCGCGACCCTGGCCGCCCTGCTGTCGGCCGATCCGCCGCCGCAGCTGCTCCTGCTGGACGAGCCGACCAACAACCTGGACATGTCCAGCGTGCGGCAGCTGTCCCAGGCGCTGGCGGCCTACCGGGGCGCGCTCATCGTGGCCAGCCACGACGTGCCGTTCCTGGAGACGCTGGGGATCACCCGGTGGCTGCGACAGGATCGGGATGAGGGTCTGGCCGAATCGTAATTGACGTTTGGGGATCAACCGGGCAATAGTGTGGCGGGTGGCTTCACCCCGGTTGATCTCCTGCGTTCTCGCCCTGGCGACGGTGACGCTCGCCGCCTGCTCCTCGCCCCCACCGCTGACCGGCGGTGAGCCGAAGGTCAGCGGCGTGGCGGACGGCAAGGGCGGATCCCCCGGCGGCGACCCCACCTCGGGGGCCGGTCCCAGTGTCAGCGCCCTGACGCCGGAGGCGTACAAGGGCGAGCTCGACAACAGGCACAAGGCGATGCTCGGCGCGATCAACGGACTGGCCGGCGCGCGCGGGGTCCAGTCGCTCAACCAGCGCGTGGACAAGGCCGAGCAGGCGCTGAGCGGCGCCGCCGACGCCCTGTCCGCGATCAGCCCGCCCGCGGACGTACAGGCCCAGCACGACGCGTACGTCACCAGCCTGCGCGACTTCGCCACCGAGCTCGGCTCCACGGCGGGCAAGGTCGGCAGCCGCGAGCTGTGCACCTCCTCGGCCGTGCTGAGCGACCTCGGCACCAAGCTCACCGCCCTGAACAAGGCGGGCGAGGCCCTGCAGAGTGCCGGCGACTACCCGGCCGACATCGTCACCGTCAAGGCCGGCGGCAAGCAGAACAGGCGGCTGAAGAACGGCGCGTTCATCCGCAGGGCCTCCCTCGGCGGACGCAGCTCCCTGGAGGTCGACAACGGCGGCAGCCGCGACGCCGTCGTCACGGTGGTCAGGGGCGGCAGCAAGACGTTCAGCGTGTACGTGCGCAAGAGGGCCAAGTTCAAGGTCAGGGGCGTGCCCGACGGCACGTACAAGATCTATTTCACCCACGGCGTGGACTGGGACGGCAAGAGCAAGTCCTTCACCCGTCAGTGCAGCTTCGAGCGTTTCCAGAAGTCGGTGAAGTTCAAGACCACGGTCACCGCCACCCAGATCCTCTGGCACGACTGGAGAGTCACCCTGCACGCCATCACCGGCGGCAACGCCCGCACCGCGACCGTCAACCCCGACGACTTCCCGAGCTGACCCGCCGACAGGGGCGGAACACGCGAAAGGGCCGCGCGAAAGCGCGGCCCCTTTTCCGCCTGTCGGGGCGATCAGGTCGAGAACAGCATGCCCACCCAGCTGCGCTGACGGTGGTGGCCGTAGTGGTGGCCGCCGCCGTGGTGGGGAGCGCCCCAGGCCGGCCCGGGGGCGGGAGGCGGGGGAGCGGAGTGGTACTGCGACTCCATGCGCGTCAGGGTCTCCAGCTCGCCGAAGTCGAGGAAGATCCCACGGCAGTTGTCGCACTGCTCGATGTGGACGCCATTGCGCTCATAGGTCCGCATGTTGCCGCGGCACTTCGGGCACTGCATCTAAGTCGCTCTCCTTGGATCCGGGGTCTCAGGCTGAAACCTACCGCGTGCGGCCCCCGTCACGCTCTGACGATTCTGCTGCACGATTCGATTAACGAATGCTCGACCTCGTCCAGTTCCCGGTTCTCACGCTCGGCGTTGAGGACGGCCACGGCGGCCAGCTGCACGGTCAGCGCCCTGGCCGGCAGGTCGAGCCGCTGCCAGGGATCGTCGCCCTGGCCGAGCGCGGGGCCGCCGGAGGCCAGGTAGGCGCCGAGGAACCGCTCCCAGACGGCCGGTTCGAGCAGGCCCGCCGCGTACCAGGCGGCCGGTCGCGCCAGGTCCCAGGCCGGGTCGCCGACGCCGAGGTCGTCGACGTCGATGAGCAGCCACCGGTCGCGGCAGACGAGCTGGCCCAGGTGCCAGTCGCCGTGGGTGAGCAGGCCCGGCACGGGGACGGGCTCCGGCAGCTCCCTGAACGCGTGCCTGACCAGCTGCTCGACCGGGCCGTCCCCGCTCATCCTGGACACCGCGCGGGCGGCCCGCGCCGGGCCTCCGGCGGGCGGCATCGGCGGCACCAGCGTCAGGGGGACGGCGTGCAGCCGGGCCAGCAGCCGCGCGCCCTCCTCCCAGGGGGCGGACCCGGGATCGTCGTGGGGGACCGGCCGGCCGGCCGGCCAGACGGTGACCGCGCGGCCCGCCGCCGTCAGCACCTCGCCCTCCAGCGGGGCCAGCAGCACGCCGTTGACCGCGGCCGCGGCGGCGGCCCTGAGACGGGCGCGCAGCGGCTCCACCTCGTCGCGGGCCGAGTGGGCCTTGACCACCACCTCGCCCATCCGTAACACGACCACGTCGGTGCGCGTCTGGTGTCGCACGGGTTCGCCCGTGCCGCCGTACGCCGCGGCGATACCCGCAAGCTCCTCCTCTAGACCCACTCGTACAGACTAGGGGGCATGAGAATCGGTTTCGCCGTACCCCAGTCAGGGCCGTGGGCCACGCCGGAGAACATGCGTCGCGTCGCCGCGCGGGCCGAGGAGCTGGGCCACCACGAGCTCTGGACGTTCCAGCGCATGCTCTACCCGGTCGGGCATCCCATGGGGCCGACCTACCGGAGCGTGCACGACCCGCTGATCACCCTGGCGCACCTGTCCGGCGTGACCGGGACGATCCGGCTCGGCGTGGCCGTGATCAACGCGTACGTGCAGCCGGTCGTGCTGGCCAAGCAGCTCGCCACCTTGCAGACCGTCTCCGGCGGCCGGCTGAGCGCCGGGATCGGGCTCGGCTGGGTGCCCGAGGAGTTCGAGGCCGCCGGCATCGGCATGGAGCGGCGCGGGCGCAGGGGTGAGGAGTTCGTCGAGCTGCTGCACAAGGCGTGGGCGGACGACGTCGTCGAGCACGACGGCGAGTTCTACCGGGTGCCGGCCTCGTACATCGACCCCAAACCGGCGCCCGGCCCGCCGCAGGTGCTGCTCGGCGGCACCGCCGAGGTCGCGCTGCGCCGGGCCGGGCGGCTGGCCGACGGCTGGATCAGCTCCAGCAGGGAGGACCTGTCGGCGGTCGCGGGCCGGATCGGGCTGATCAAGGAGACGATCGCCGGCGCCGGGCGGGACGCGGCCGCGTTCCGCTTCGTGTGCCGCGGCGTCACGCAGGTGCGGCCGGAGGGCCCCGAGGACGGACGCCGGCCGCTGACCGGCACGTACGAGCAGATCCGGCGGGACGTGGACGCCCTGGCCGCCGCGGGCGTCACGGACGTCTTCCACGACCTCAACTTCGACCAGGAGTTCGTCACCGCCGACGCGCGGGAGGCGATGCGCCGCGCCGAGGAGGCCCTGGAGGCGCTGGCGCCCTAACCGCCGTAGGGGACGGTGATGATCTCCAGGTTGTGCCCGTCGGGGGCCGACCAGTAGAGCCCGCGACCGCCGTCGTGGGTGTTGATCTCGCCGGGCCTGCCGTGTCCGGGATCGGCCCAGAACGTCAGGCCCCTGCTCCTGATCCGGCCCCAGATCTGGTCGAACTCCTCCTCGCCGACCAGGAAGGCGTAGTGCTGGGGAGTCACCTCCCCAGGCGCCTGCATCACGTCGAGCGAGACGTCGTTGGCCAGCGTCACGACGCGGAACGGGCCGTAGACCGGCGCGGGCTCCAGGCCGAGGACGTCGACCAGGAAGGCGGCCGTGGCGTCCCGGTCGGTGGCGGCGACGATGGTGTGGTTCAGCTGGACGGGCATGCACTCACGCTACGTGCCGCAGCGCCTCGGCGGCCACCGCGCACCGCAGCTCGCGCATCCCGGGCCGCCCGCGCACGGGGTGGACGGCGTTGGTCAGCAGCACCACGGTCAGCCCGCGCGCCGGATCGACCACCAGCGACGTCCCGGTGAACCCGGAGTGGCCGTACGCGCCGCTCAGCGGGCCCACGATGCCGGGGTCGCCGATCCGCACGCCGAGCCCGTGCCGGAACGCGGCTCCCTCGGCCCCCTGGTCGCGGGTCATCTCGGCCACGCTCGACGGGCTCAGCATCGCGCCCCCGCCCAGCCGCAAAGCCTCCCCGAAGGCCAGCAGGTCGTCCGCCGGGGCGAACAGGCCCGCGTGCCCGGCCACCCCGCCCAGGGCGTGGGCCGTCTCGTCGTGCACCTCGCCGCGCACGCAGCCGGGGCCGGGACGTTCGGGCTTGAACTCGGTCGCCGCGACCCGCTCGACCGGGATCCCGGGGGCGGCTCCCCGCTCGGGCTGCCCCTGGCCTGGCGCCCGTTCGGTGCGTCCGTGGCCGGGGAGCGGGCGGTAGGCGGTGCCCGCGAGGCCGAGCACGTCCGTGATCCGGGCGCGGACCAGGGCGTCGAGGGAGGCGGACGCGGCCAGCTCGGCGATCCGGCCGGCCATCACCATGCCGACGTCGCTGTAGAGGTAGGGGCCGCCGACCGGGCCGGTGACCGGCGTGGTGAGCATCGCGGCCATGCGCTCGTCCGGCGCGGCGTGCGGCAGTTCCAGGTCGACGCGGCGGGTCGGGGTCAGGCCCGCCGTGTGCGTGAGCAGGCGGCGCAACGTGATCCGCGGGTCGGCCCCGGGGATCCACGCCGCGACCGGCTCGTCCAGGTCGAGCAGGCCCTCCTCGGTGAGCGAGAGCACTACCGCGGTGGTGCACAGCTTGCTGACCGAGGCCAGGTCGAACACCGAGTCCCGGCGCGCGGGCGGCCGCTCGGCGGCGAGCCTTCCCGGCTCACCGCCCCCGCCGCCCTGCCCGCCTGCAGAGACGCCGTCCGAGATGCCGTCCGGCCCACCGCCTGAGACGCCGGTCGGCTCGGCGTCGGCGTATCTGACCAGTTCGCCGGCCGCCGCGGCGGCGGTCACCGTGCCGTGGGCCGCGATCAGTGCGACCGCCGCCGGGCACACCTCGGGCACCGCGGCGGCCAGCAGCCGCTCCAGCCGGTCCGACATCCCCGTTCCCCCCTCGTGAGTCCCGCGTGAGTCCTCGTGAGGACCTTGTGAGGACCTTGTGAGGACCTTGTGAGTCCTCGCGCGTCCCGCCCCGGACGTCAGCCGCTGAGCGCGTCGCTGAGCCGCTCTCCGTGCGACTCCAGCAGCGCGCGGGCGGCGTCGGCGTCCAGCCCGTGCTGGATCATCACCACGGCCGTCTTCGCCTGCCCACCGGACGCCTCCAGCGCCGCGCCCGCCGTCGCGGCGTCGGCCCCGGTGATCTCGCTCACCATACGCAGCGCGCGGGAGGCGAGCTTGCTGTTCATGGCCGACATCTCGATCATCCTGTTCCCGTAGGTACGGCCCAGCCTGACCATGGAGATCGTCGAGATCATGTTGAGCACGAGCTTCTGCGCCGTGCCCGCCTTGAGCCTGGTCGAGCCCGCCACCACCTCGGGCCCCACCACGACCTCGATCCCGTGCTCGGCGGCGGCCGACAGCGGCGCGCCCGTGTTGCACGACAGCGCGGCCGTCAGCGCCCCCCGGCCGGCGGCCTCGGCCAGCGCGCCCAGCACGAACGGGGCCCGCCCGCTGGCCGACACGCCCACCACCGAGTCGAGCGCGCCCACCTCCAGGTCCTTGATGGCCGCCGCGCCCGCCTCGGCGTCGTCCTCCGCGCCCTCGACCGACCGGGTCAGCGCCTCGTGCCCGCCCGCGATGACGCCCTGCACCAGCGAGGGATCGGTGCCGAACGTGGGCGGGCACTCGCTGGCGTCGAGCACGGCCAGCCGTCCCGAGGTGCCGGCGCCGACGTACAGCAGCCTGCCTCCCTCGGCCATCCGGGCGGCGATCGCGTCGATGGCCGCCGAGATGGCCGGGACGGCCGCGGCCACGGCCTCGGGAACCCCGGCGTCGGCCTGGTTCATCAGTCGGGCGATCTGCTCCGTCGGCAGCCGGTCGATCTGGCTGTAGCGGGGATCGCTCTGCTCGGTGGACAGCTCGGGCAGCGGATCAATCATGACGCTAATTTCCACCCTTTACTTCTCAGTTGTAAATATCTTTCAGAGAATGGATCCATGTCATACGTACGCACCGGAGCCGAACGGCTGGCCGCGGACCCCGCGCTCGCCGGAGGCGCCCGTCTCGGCCTGATCACCAATCCCACCGGCGTCCTGCCCGACCTGACCCCCACGACCGACGCCCTGCTGGCCGCGGGCGTGCCGCTGACCGCGCTGTTCGGCCCCGAGCACGGCCTGCGCGGCACGGCCCAGGCGGGGTCGAGCGAGCGGGACGCGGTGGACCCCGGGACGGGACTGCCGGTCCACGACACCCACGAGCTGTCGGGCGACGACCTCGACCGGGTGGTCTCCGCCTCCGGCGTGGACACCCTGGTCTTCGACATCGCCGACGTGGGAACCCGCTTCTACACCTTCGTGTGGACCATGTACGACCTGCTGGCCTCGGCCACCCGGCTGGGCCTGCGGTTCGTGGTGCTGGACCGGCCCAACCCCCTGGGCGGGACCGTCGAGGAGGGCCCGCTGCTGGACCCGGCGTTCGCCAGCTTCGTGGGCCGCTTCCCGCTGCCCGTGCGCCACGGCAGGACCGCGGGGGAGCTGGCCACGCTGTTCGGCTTCGACGCCGACCTGCGGGTGGTCACGATGGAGGGCTGGCGGCGGGACATGGGCTGGGCGGAGACCGGCCTGCCCTGGGTGATGCCCTCGGTCAACATGCCCACCCCCGACACCGCGCTGGTCTACCCGGGCACCGGGCTGTTCGAGGGCACGAACTTCTCCGAGGGACGCGGCACCACCCGGCCGTTCGAACTGGTCGGGGCGCCGTACGCGGACGAACGCTACGCGGCCGTCCTGAACGGGCTGGACCTGCCGGGCGTACGGTTCAGGGACACCTGGTTCACGCCGACGTTCCACAAGCACGCGGGCGTTCCCGTACGCGGGGTGCAGCTCCACGTGCACGACCCGCGGGCCTTCCGGCCGGTGCTGACCGGGTTGTCGATGCTGCACACGGCCCGCGTCCTCTACCCGGACGACCTGGTCTGGAAGGGCGATGACCTCTTCCTGGACCTGCTGTGGGGCTCCGACGCGCTCACGCGCTGTCTGGAGGCCGGGGACGACCCGCGCGGGCTGTGCCCGCCGCCCGGCCGTCCCGAAGGACATCTGCTCTACAGCTGACATCAGGCCAGATCGCGCCGATAGAGCCAGAAGACGCGTTCGGCTCGCGCGCCCACGGCGCGCGAGTAGAACCGCAACGGCCCCACCCATCCGATCTGGGCGCTCTCCTGGCCGGCGGCCCGTTGGTCGGCCAGGCAGCGGCGCAGCAGCACCCCGCCGAGGCCCAGCCCGCGGGCGTCCGGGGCGGTGCCCATCGGGCCGAACCAGGCCGGCCGGGCCCCCCAGGCGGCGAAGGCCAGGACGCGCCCGTCGCGCTCGGCGTAGTGCAGGCCGGTCGCGTTGGCCGCCTCCCAGGCCCACCGCTCGTTCCAGTGCTCCTCGACGAACGCGGCCACGGCCGACCGGTCGGCGTCCGCCGCCCTGACCGTCACCCCCGCCTGCTCCAGCCGCCGCAGGTCGTCCTCGACGGACAGGTCGGCCCGCAGGTCGGCGGTCATGTTCCAGGCGACGTGGTAGCGCTCGTAGCCGAGGCTCTCGGCCAGGCAGGCGGCGGCGGTGTACCGCACGTCGACGCCGGGCCAGGCGTAGCAGGGCGGGTTCCCGGCGAAGCGGGCCTGCCGCACGCCGTGCCCGCGCAGCCACTCCTCGGCCGCCCGCACCAGCGCCCGCCCGTGCCCGCGACCCTGGGCCGAGGGATGCACGGCCAGCAGGTCGACGTGCCCGACCTCGGGGTCCTTCGACGAGACGGACGTCATCACCACCCCGCCGTCGGTCGCCAGCGCCGTCCAGCGGCGCTCGGCCGGCGGCTCGGCCAGGCGCCGGACCAGGTCGGGAGCCTCGGGGGCGTCCAGCGTCAGCGCGGCCTCGGCCACCCGGGCGGCCTCGGCCAGGTCCGCGTCGCGGACGGTGGGCGACATCACACCTCGCTCATCGGGCGCGCGATCACGTCGCGCCGCTCGGGGTAGAAGCACGCGTGCTGTTGCGGCACGCCCTCGGTGATCTGCAGCAGCGGCCGCTCGCCCGCGCACCGCTCGCCGCGGAAGGGGCAGCGGCGGGCGAACAGGCAGCCCTCGTCGGTCTTGCTCTCGTCCAGCGACTCCAGCGGCGACACCGGCTGCGCGCCGGGCTCCTCCAGGCCGTGCAGCACGGGGATGGCCGACAGCAGCGACTGCGTGTACGGGTGCACCGGGTCGGCGATGACCGTGTCCACCGGGCCGCGCTCGACGACCTGGCCGCGGTAGATGACGTAGAGCTCGCCGTCGTCGCCGATGTAGCGGGCGGTGGCGACGTCGTGGGTGATGAACAGCACGCTCACGCCCAGCCGCTCGCGCAGGTCCTTCAGCAGCGCCAGGATGCCCAGCCGGAGCGAGACGTCGATCATCGAGACGGCCTCGTCGGCGACCAGCATCTCCGGGTCGACGGTCAGCGCGCGGGCGATGACCACCCGCTGCCGCATGCCGCCCGAGAGCTGGTGCGGGTAGCGGGCCAGCACCGAGCCCGGGTCGAGGCCCACCATCGACAGCACCTCGGCGGCCCGCTCCTCGATCCACTCCTTCGACCGTCCGGTCTGCCCGGCCCGCAGGCTGAGCGGCGCGTACAGCGTCTGGTGGATGGTCCGGGTCGGGTTGAGCGCCGAGTACGGGTCCTGGTGGATCATCTGGATCTTGCGGAAGTACGGCTGGCGCTTCTTCTGCTTGAGCCCCGACATGGACACGTCGCCGATGACGATCTCGCCCTCGTCGTAGGTCTCCAGCCCGGCGATGATCCGGCCCAGCGTGGTCTTGCCGCAGCCGGACTCGCCGATGAAGGAGGCCGCGCCGCCCTTGGGGATGGTGAAGTCCACCCCGCGCAGCGCCCGCACCTCCCGCCCGGCCAGCACGTTGCCGCGCTGCTTGTACGTCTTGACGATGCCGGTCCCGGTGATCACGCGTGCTCCTTCACGGTCACGGCGTGGCAGGCCACGACCCTCGATCCATGTGCCGCGGCCTGCGGGTCGACGGTGTCGCACACGTCCATGCGCAGCGCGCAGCGCTCCCTGAACACGCAGCCCTCCTTCGGCACCGTGGCCAGCGTCGGCGGCCGGCCGGGCAGCGCCTGAGCCTCGGCGATGTCGCCCACGAGGCGCGGGATGGCCCTGATCAGCCCCTTGGTGTAGGGGTGGCTGGGGGCGCCGAGCACCTCGCGGGTCGGGCCCTGCTCGACCAGGCGGCCGCCGTACATGACGACCAGGCGGTCGGCGACCTCGGCCACGACGCCGATGTCGTGCGTGATGACCAGCGTGGTCAGGCCGCGCTCGGCGTGCACCTCGCGGACGATCTTCAGGATGTTCGCCTGGGTGATCATGTCCAGGGCGGTCGTCGGCTCGTCGAGCACCACCAGGTGGGCGTTGAGCACCAGCGCCAGCATGATGCCGACCCGCTGCCGCATGCCGCCCGACAGCTCGTGCTGGTGCGAGTCGAGCACACGCGCGCCGTCCAGGCCCATCCGGCCCAGCAGCTCCTTGGCCTCGCGGACCAGGCCGGGCAGGTCCTCCACGCCGTGCGAACGGCCCAGGTCGAGGAGCTGCTTGCCGACCGTCTTGAGCGGGTTGAGCGAGTTCTGGGCCGCCTGGAAGACGTACCCGATGTGCCGGCCGCGGGCCTTGCGCAGCTCCTCGCCGGCGAAACCGGTGACGTCGCCGAGGCCGTCGATCTCGACGCTGCCCGCGGCGATCCTGCCCGGCGGCTGCACCGCGTTGAGCAGCGACAGCGCCAGCGTGGACTTGCCCGAGCCGGACTCGCCGACGATGCCGGTGATCGTGCCGGGCTCCAGCGTCAGCGTGACGTCCCGGACGGCGGGCAACTCGCCCGCGGGGGTCTTGTAGACGACCGTCAGGCCGTCGATGCGCACTCCCGGCGCTTGTTCGGCCACTTGTTACTCCTCGCGCAGCCGGGGGTTGAAGATCTCGTCCATGGCGTCCACCACGAGCACGATGCCGAGCGTGAGCAGCAGGATCGCCAGCAGTGGCGCCAGCAGGTAGCCCAGCGCGTTCGGCGTGATCATCGCGCCCGCCTGGAACACGGCGAGGTTGAGCATCACGCCCCAGTTGTCGGACTCGTACGGCAGCACGCCCAGGAAGAACAGGCCCACCTGCGAGTAGACCGCGCCGGTGACCGCGATGAGCATGTTCATCGCGATGTAGGGCGCCATGCTCGGCAGCAGTTCCCTGCCGATGATGTGCGTGGTGGACAGCCCCAGCCCGCGGGCCGCCTCGATGAACCCGCGCTCGCGCAGCGACAGCGTCTGCGAGCGCACCGCGCGCGCCACGCCGCCCCAGCCGAGCAGGCCGAGCACCAGGCCCATCTGGAAGGGGTTGCCGAACTTCCACACGGTCGCCAGCACCAGCAGCAGCGGCAGGCCGGGGATGGTGAGCTTCATGTCGGTCAGCCGCATGAGCACGGTGTCCCAGCGGCCCCGCTTGAAGCCGGAGAACAGGCCGATCGCGGTGCCGGCGACGACCGTGATGATCGCGGTGACCAGGGCGGTGAGCAGGACGTAACGCGAGCCCTTGATCACCAGCGAGGTCACGTCCCGGCCCTGCGGGTCGGTGCCGAACCAGTGGTCCCAGCTCGGCGGCTGGGTGATCGCGCTCGCGTTGCCCGGCAGGTGCTCGGGCAGCAGGATCGGCCCGATCACCGCCATGACGATGAAGCCGGCGATGATGACGACCCCGGCCATGCGGCTGGGCTTGCGCTTCATCACCCGCCACACGCCGTTCCAGAAGTTGCGGCGCATGGCCGACGCGGCCGGCGCGGCCTCAGGGATGAGCGTGGCGCTCACGAGCCCTCCTCTCCGCTGCGCACCCGCGGGTCGATGACCGTGTAGAACAGGTCCGCCACGATGTTGGCGATGATCGTGCCGACCGTGATCAGCAGGAACGCCCCGCCCATCAGGCCGTAGTCGCGGTCCTGCACGCCGCTGATCAGCAGCCAGCCGAGCCCCGGGTAGTTGAAGATCTTCTCGATGAAGACCGCGCCGCCCAGCAGCAGGCCGAGCGAGAGCGCGAGCATCGTGAACAGCGGCAGGATCGCGTTGCGCGCGATGTAGCGGAACACGATCGAGCGCTTCATGCCGCGCAGCTCGGCGGCCAGGATGAAGTCGTCGCCCAGCACGGTGACCACGCTCGACTTCATGGCCAGGATCCAGCCGCCGTAGGCCGACAGCGCGTACGTGACGACCGGCAGCACCGCGTGCTCGGCCAGCGAGCCGAGGTAGCCGGCGTTGAAGCCCGGCTCGAACAGGATGTCCACCGTGCCGTCGGCCGGCAGGATCGGGATGAGCGTCGCGAAGATCACCACGAGCAGCATCGCCAGCACGTACTGCGGGATGCCGTGCAGCAGCGAGCCGGAGATGGCCAGGGCGTCGCCCAGCTTGCCGGTGCGCTTGATGGCCGCGTACACGCCGAGGACGATCCCGACGAGGAAGCTCAGCAGCGTGCCGGCCAGCACCGGTAGAACGGTCCACTTGGCCGCGTCGGTGAGCACGTCGAGCACCGGGGTGCCGGGCCGGCTGACCGACATGCCGAGGTCGAGGTGGAGCAGGCCGGTCATGTAGTCGGTGTACTGCTGCCACAGCGTGCCGTCGGGCAGGAAGCCGTACAGGACCTTGACGGCCTGGGCGGCGGCCTCGGGCGACATGCCCTGCTCGACCAGCTTCTCGTAGCGGGCGGCCATCGGGTCGCCGGGGATGTTGTTGATGATGAAGAAGCTGATCGTCGCGACTACGAGGATCATGACGAACCCGCGGGCCAGGTGGCCCGCGAGTCGTCGTGCGATGAGCGCCATGAACTACGACTTCGCCTTGATCATGCCGAGCTGGATCCAGACGCCCGAGGGCAGGACGCCGGCGCCCATGCGCAGGATCTCGTCGTCGTGCGGCCAGCCGGTGAAGCGGCTGTTGTTGACGAACTGGGTGTTGACGTAGTCCCAGAGCTGGATGACCGGGAGGTCCTGGTTGGCCGCCTTGGCGAGCTGGGCCATGATCGGCTTGGCCTCGTCCTCGGTGGCCGAGTTCAGCTTGCCGGTCAGCTCACCGGGGTTGATCTTGGTGCCGTCGACCTCGATCTCCTCGGGGCCGCCCATCCAGTTGCCGGCCTTGCCGGGCTCGGAGTGCTTGACCTTGCCCGCGACGTTGGTCCAGCCGTTGGAGGCGCCGTACAGGCGCTGGTAGATGTCGTACGGCGCGGGGCCGAGCGCCATCAGCCAGAAGCCCACGTCGTACTTGCCGGCCGCCAGCTCCTCCAGGTAGAGGGGGTAGTCGGCGGTTGTGACGACCTCGGCGTCCACGCCGCCCTTGACGAGCTGGCTCTTGATGTTCTCCTGCGCCGACAGCCAGTCGGAGAAGCCGGCGGGCGCGTGCATGGAGACCTTCCACGCCGAGCCGTCGGCCAGCGTCCACTTGCCGTCCTTCTTGGTGAGGCCGGCCTGCTTGAACTCCTCCTCGGCCTTGGCCACGTCGGGCGCGTACGGCTCCAGCTTGGGCAGCTCGTCGGGGATCCACGCCTGCGCGGCCTTCTGGTGGATGCCGCTGGTGGTGACCGCCGCGGTGCCGCCCTCGGGGGAGGCGACCTTGGTGACCTCCTCGCGGTTGATCAGGTAGGCCAGGCCGCGGCGCACGTGCACGTTGTCGTACGGCTTCTTGGACTGGTTGAAGGCCATGCTGACCGCGACCGGCGAGTAGCCCTTGATGACCTCGTTGCCGGCGGCCGCCTTGATCCGGTTCATCACGTCGGACGGCGCGGCGGTGAAGCCGGCGTGGTCGAGCTTGCCCGCGGTGAGGTAGTTCCAGATCTGCTCGTTGCCGGTGTAGTTGAGGAACTTCACCTGAGCCGGCGCCACGTTCGCGGCGTTGTAGAAGTACTTGTTCTTGACCAGCAGCGCCTCGGACGGGTTCACCCGCTCCAGCACGAACGGGCCGGCCGAGGTGTCCTTCGGCGGGGCGAAGGTGAGCACCTTCTCACCGAGGCCGGTGATCGTCTCGCGCGCCTTGTCGGCGTCGGCGCCCTCGCCCCTGGAGGCCTTGAGCTGGTCCCAGAAGTCCGCGGGGAGCACGCTGCTCCACACGTGGGAGGGCAGGACGAACGTGTCGAGCACGCCGCGGGCGAACTTCGGGCTCGGGTTCGCCATGTCCTGGGTGATCTTCAGGGTGTGGGGGTCGACCACGGTCACGTCCGCCGCCGCGCCCGCGGCGCCCGGCGTGATGGAGAACGCCGTGCTGCCCTGGGTGTAGGCGATGCCGATGGACATCTTGACGTCGTCGGCGGTGACCGGCTTGCCGTCGGACCACTTGGCGTTCGGCTGGAGCTTGAGGGTGATCGCCGAGTTGTCCGGCGCGATCTCCCAGCTCTCCGCGATGCCGGGGAGGGCCTGGTTGGGGTCGGTCAGGTGGTTCTTCACCCAGCCCAGCTTCATCGCCGTGTAGCCGGGGAAGGAGTTGCCCTTGGGGTTGTACGGGTTGGCCGGGGCCGTGGCCTCCAGGCCCGGCCTGTTGACGTCGATCGTGGTGAAGAGCCCGCCACCACCACCGCTCGAGCCGCCGGACTTGTTGTTAGTACCACCGCTGCACGCCGCTGTGGCGGTGGCGAGGCCCAGCAACGCCACTACCGCTGCCAGTCGCTTCATCTGCCGCTCCGGGGGATGTCGGACCTGTTGAGGATCTGTAGGGAATTGACCGGACCCTACGGTCGCCAGCAGGCAGCGTCAATAATCTCCAGATGTTGTGAGTGTAATGTAACTTTCCTTCATAGAGGTCCGGCATGGCGCCAATCTCCATCGCGCGACCTCGGGCGACGGGTCCAGGGGCCTCAGTCCACGACCAGCACGGCGGCGCCGCTGAGCCGGTCGGCGGCCAGATCGGCCAGCGCCCGATCGGCCGCGGCCAGCGGGTAGAGCGTGGTCGCCACCCGCGGCGGATGGGCCAGCGCCAGCTCCAGGTAGGCCCGCCCGTCGGCCCTGGTGTTGGCGGTCACGCTGCGCAGCGTGCGCTCCTGGAACAGGTGCCGCTCGTAGTTCAGCGGGGGCACGTCGGTCAGGTGGATGCCGGCGATCGCCAGCGTCCCGCCGCGGTCGAGGGCCTCCAGCGCGGGCGGCACCAGGTCGCCGACCGGCGCGAACAGGATCGCCGCGTCCAGCGGCTCGGGCGGCCGGTCGCCCGCCGAGGCCGCGCCCAGCTCCAGCGCCAGCGCCCTGGAGGCGGCCGACCTGGTCACGGCGTGCACCGTGGCGCCCTGCGCGACGGCCGCCTGCGCGGTGAGGTGGGCCGAGGAGCCGAAGCCGTAGATGCCGAGCCGGCCGCCCTGCGGCAGGTCGCAGCGCGCCAGCGCCCGGTAGCCGATGATGCCCGCGCACAGCAGCGGCGCCAGCCGCTCGGCCGGCACGTCGCCGGGCAGCGGATAGACGTAGGCGGCGGGGGCCACGACGTACTCGGCGTAGCCGCCGTCGGCGTCCCAGCCCGTATATGTGGAGTCCGGGCAGAGGTTCTCCGTGCCGCGCAGGCAGTAGCGGCACCGGCCGCACGTCGAGCGCAGCCAGGCCACCCCCACCCGCTCGCCGGAGCCCTCGACCCGGCCCACCACCTGGTGCCCGGGGGTGGTCCGCGGCCGCCGCGGCGCGAGGTCGCCCTCGGCCAGGTGCAGGTCGGTCCGGCACACGCCGCACGCCTCCACCTTGACCAGCACCTCGCCGGGGCCGGGCTCGGGGACGTCCCGCTCGACCGGTACGAGCGGGCCGGACGCCATCGGCCCCGGCCGGGCCACCACCCAGGCGCGCATCACGAACCCGACAGGCGCTCGTAGGCCAGCGAGGCGTACAGCGCGGCGCCGTCGGACAGCACGGAGTCGTCGAAGAGGGCGTCCGGCGAGTGGTTGTAGGGCGCCGTGGCCGGGTCGCGGTCGGGCGGGCAGGCCCCCAGGAAGACGAACGCGCCCGGCACCTCCTCCAGCACGTACGAGAAGTCCTCCGACCCCATCACCGGCTGCGGCGCCACGAAGTAGCGGCCGGGGCCGAACAGCTCGTCGGCGGTCGCCGAGACGAACCCGGCCTCGCCCTGGTCGTTGACCGTCACCGGGTAGCCCATGCCGAACGACGTCTCGACCCGGAGCCCGTGGGCGGCCGCGATGCCCTCGACCACCTCCACCAGCCGCCGCTTGACCAGCACCCGGTGCTCCTGGCTGAACGTGCGCACGGTCGCCTCGAAGCGCGCCTCGTCGGGGATCACGTTGTCGGCCGAGCCGCCGTGGAAGGTGCCCACGGTGATCACCACGGGGTCGAACACGTCGAACGTGCGGGTCACCATCGTCTGCAGTGCCGTCACCATCTCGCAGCCGGCCGCGATCGGGTCCTTGGCGCGGTGGGGGCTCGACCCGTGCCCGCCGCTGCCCTTCACCGTCACGCAGAACACGTCGGCCGCCGCCATCATCGGGCCCGGCCGGGAGGCGAACAGCCCCGGCGGCAGCATGGCCGACACCACGTGCATCCCGTACGCCGCCACCGGACGCGTGCCGGCCGCGTCGAGCACGCCCTCGCCGATCATGTGCTTGGCGCCCTCGTGCCCCTCCTCGCCCGGCTGGAACATGAAGATCACGTCACCGGCGACGTCCTCGCGCCGCGCGCTGAGCAGCCGGGCCGCGCCGACCAGCATGGCGGTGTGCAGGTCGTGGCCGCAGGCGTGCATCTGGCCCGGCGTCTGGGAGATGTAGGGCAGGTCGTTGCGCTCGGCGACCGGCAGGGCGTCCATGTCCCCGCGCAGCAGCACCGCGGGACCGGGACGGCCGCCGCGCAGCACCGCGGTGACCGAGCTGAGCGTCTTGCCGGTCGTGATCTCCAGGGGGAGCCCGTCGAGCGCGGCCAGCACCTTCTCCTGCGTCCTCGGCAGATGCAGTCCGAGCTCGGGGGTGGTGTGCAGGGAGTGGCGGAGCTGGATGAGTTCGTCCCGCATGTCCAGGGCGGATTCAGTGAACGACATGATGAACATTGTTCATGTGTGCGGCGAGAAGTCGACAAGGCTCGCTCGATACCATGAACGGGTGACTCAGCGTAAGCGGATCGACTCCTGGTTGTCCGACATGGACGGCGTCCTCGTCCACGAGGGGCGGCCGATCCCCGGTGCGGACGAATTCATCAAACGGCTCAAGGAGTCCGACAAGAAATTCCGGGTCCTGACCAACAACTCCATCTACACCCAGCGCGACCTGTCCGTACGGCTGGCCGGCGCCGGGCTCGACGTGCCCGCCGAGTCCATCTGGACCTCCGCCCTGGCCACCGCCCAGTTCCTCGACGACCAGCGCCCCGGCGGCTCGGCGTACGTGATGGGCGAGGCCGGCCTGACCACGGCCCTGCACGAGGTCGGCTACGTCCTGACCGACCTCGACCCCGACTACGTCGTGCTCGGCGAGACCCGCACCTACAGCTTCACCCAGATCACCCGCGCGATCCGCCTCATCGAGGCCGGCGCCCGCTTCATCGCCACCAACCCCGACCCGATCGGCCCCTCCACCGAGGGCTCACTGCCGGCCTGCGGCGCGGTGGCCGCGATGATCACCAAGGCGACCGGCGTCGAGCCCTACTTCGTGGGCAAGCCCAACCCCCGCATGATGCGCAGCGCGCTCAACGCCATCGAGGGCCACAGCGAGACCACCGCCATGATCGGCGACCGGATGGACACCGACATCGTCTCCGGCATGGAGGCGGGGCTGTTCACGATCCTGGTGCTGACCGGCGTCACCCAGCGCGACCAGATCGACCGCTTCCCCTACCGTCCGTCCCTGGTCGTGGAGTCGGTCGCCGACCTCGTCGACCTGATCTGAGCCCGGCGGGGAGCGCGAGCAGGGTGACAACTCTTCTCCCGGGGCGCGAAGGATCGCGGCGCGGGAGAAGAAAACCACTCCCGGCGTTCGCCGTCCGGCGACGCGGTGCCCGTCCGGCTGAGATCCTTGGTAGCGGAAGGTGACTTACCGATTTCGGGGAGGCAGCGATGTGGCGTGACGAGCCCGGGGAGAAGGACGCGCAGGCCGCGCAGGAGTTGGCGACACTGCGCATCGAGGTGACCGAGGAGCTCAGGTTCGTCCGGACGGCGATGGCCGAGGAGTTCAACTCGCTGCGCTCGGAGATCCTCGATCTGAACATCAAGCTGGACCGCTTGTTGCAACGCGTTGGCATTTAGGACAACCAGGTAGACACCGCATCACATGTCCTTCGGGTAGCCTAACCTACGGTCCCGTAACCTGAAGGAGAAGATCTTTATGGCGATGTCTCAGACGGAACTGCTGCACGAGCTTGAGCCTGTTGTCGGCGTGGAGCTCGATCGCCACAACTCCATGGCCAAGGAGTGGTTCCCGCACGAGTACATCCCGTGGAGCGAAGGACGCGACTTCGACGGCATCTACGGCGGCAAGGCGTGGGAGGAGGGCGACTCGAAGATCCCCGAGGCCGCCCGCATCTCGCTCATCGTCAACCTGCTCACCGAGGACAACCTGCCCAGCTACCACCACGAGATCGCCACCACGTTCGGCCGCGACGGCGCGTGGGGCACCTGGGTGCACCGCTGGACCGCCGAGGAGGACCGCCACGGCACCGCTCTGCGCGACTACCTCACCGTCACCCGGGCGGTCGACCCGGTCGCGCTGGAGCGGGCCCGCATGCACCACATGGAGCAGGGCTTCACCACCGCGTACGGCACCATGCTCCAGCAGCTCGCCTACGTCTCCTTCCAGGAGCTGGCCACCCGCATCTCCCACCGCAACACCGGCAGGGCCTCCGGCGACGAGGGCTGCGAGCGCCTGCTCGCCCGCATCGCCGCCGACGAGAACCTGCACATGCTCTTCTACCGCAACCTGCTCAAGGCGGCCTTCGAGCTCGACCCCAACCAGACCATGCGCGCGGTGACCGAGGTCGTCACCACCTTCCAGATGCCCGGCACGGGCATGGAGGGCTTCGCCCGCAAGGCCATGATCATCGCCAATGAGGGCATCTACGACCTGCGCCTGCACCTCGACGACGTGCTCATGCCCGTGCTGCGGCAGTGGGCGGTCTTCGACAAGACCGGGCTCGACGCCGAGGGCGAGCAGGCCCGCGAGGAGCTGTCGGCGTTCCTGGCCAAGACCGAGGTGACCGCGGCCCGCTTCGTCGAGCGCCGCGACGAGCGCCGCGCCCGCGCCGCCGCCAAGGGCTGACGCCAGGGGCCGGCACCGGGGCCGGCGCGCCGCCGCCACCCACGCGGCGTGGCATGATCCCTCCTCATGGAGCTCCTGGGCACGCTGTTCGTCTCGCTCGCCATCCTGGTGATGATCCTGCTGCTGGCGACGGCGGCCCAACGCCTGCTCGGGGTCAGGTTCGGCGCGTTACGCACCTTTCTGGCCGCGATGGTGGCCTGGGGCCTGGCCCAGCCGATGCTGACGCCGGTGATCGCCTCGTTCGGGCCGGTCGACCCGCAGACCACGCCCGACGCGGGCGCGCTCGGGATGCTGCTCCTGGTCGCCATGTGCATGGTGCTCATCCCGATGGTGATCCTGGTGCTCGCCGAGGCGCTGGTGCCGCCCGGCTCGGTGCCGGGGCCGCTGGAGGTGCTGCGCTCGCTGCGCGGACGGATCCGCCGGGCCAGGCGCTACTCGCAGATCACCAGGATCGCGTTCCGGCACGGCCTCGGCCCCTACCTGCGGGGCCGCGGCGACAGCCTGGACGACAGGTCGGGCAAGGTGCGCCTGGCCAGGTCGCTGCGCCAGGCACTCGACGACGGCGGCGTCACCTTCGTCAAGCTCGGCCAGGTCCTGTCCACCCGGCGCGACCTGCTGCCGGCCGAATTCATCGACGAGCTGGGCCGCCTTCAGGACCACGTCGCCCCCGCGCCGTGGGAGCGGATCGAGCCGGTGCTCGCCGCCGAGCTGGGCGGGCCGGTCGAGGAGGTGTTCGCCGCCTTCGACCGTACGCCGCTGGCCGCCGCCTCCATCGGCCAGGCCCACACCGCGCGCCTGCACACCGGCGAGAGCGTCGTGGTCAAGGTCCGCAGGCCGGGCATCGAGCGCGTGGTGGCCCAGGACCTCGACATCGTCCGCCGGCTGGCCGCCACGCTGGAGTCCAGGACGCGGTGGGGGCGTTCGCTGGGGCTGCGCGACCTGGCCGAGGGGTTCGCCACCGCCATCCGCGAGGAGCTGGACTTCCGCGTCGAGGCCGCCAACATGGCCGCCGTGGCCGCCTCCGGCAGCGGCGGCGTCACCTACCCCGAGCCGTTCCCCGCGCTCTGCACCGAACAGGTGCTGGTCATGCGGCGCCTGTCAGGCGGCCCGGTCACCGCCGCCGCCCCCGAGCTGGGCCCCGCGCTGGCCCGCGACCTGCTCGACTGCCTGCTCAGGCAGATCCTCGTCGAGGGCGTCTTCCACGCCGACCCCCACCCCGGCAACCTCATGCTGCTCGACGACGGCACGCTCGGCCTGCTCGACTTCGGCTCGGTCGGCCGCCTGGACGCCTCCGTCCGCTCGGCCCTGCAACGTTTCCTGCTCGCGATGAACCGGCAGGACCCGCTCGGCGTCACCGACGCGCTGCTGGAGGTGGTGCCGCGGCCGGAGGAGATCGACGAGGCCGCGCTGGAGAGGGCGCTCGGCCAGTTCATGGCCCGGCACCTCGGGCCCGGCATGGACAGCGCGCAGATGTTCACCGACCTGTTCAGGATCGTCTCGGAGTACGGGCTGTCCATCCCGCCCGAGGTGGCCGCCGTCTTCCGCGCCCTGGCCACGCTGGAGGGCACGCTCGTGCGCCTGTCGCCCGGCTTCAACCTGATCGGCGAGGCCCGCGCGTTCGCCGGCCGTTACCTGGCCGAGCGGGCCGGGCCCGAGTCGGTCAAGGAGGCCGTCGGGCAGGAGCTGGCCGCGCTGCTGCCGATGTTGCGCCGCCTGCCCCGCCGGGTCGAGCGCATCGCCAGCGCCGCCGAGCACGGCAGGTTCAGCCTGAACGTCCGGCTGCTGGCCGACGACCGCGATCGCCGCTACGTCACCGGGCTGGTCCACCAGGTGCTGCTCACCGTGCTCGGCGCCACGGCCGGGCTCATGGCGGTGCTGCTGCTCGGCATCGAGGGCGGCCCCGTCGTGATCGGCACCACGAGCCTGTACCAGCTCCTCGGCTACAACCTGCTGGTGATCGCGGCGATCATGGTGCTGCGGGTGCTCGCGTTGATCTTCCGGCGCCCGCCTGACCAGGAGCGTCACCGGCGCTGAGCCGAAGACAGAGCCGCTTTTGACCTTGAGCTGGTCTTGGACATCCCAGGCATCGGGAAGTTTCCAGGTGACACCGGAACGCCTGGGGAGCATAGGTGAAAATCATCGGGATCGCCGCCAGTCTCCACGCGGGGTCATTCATCAACAGATTGCTGGACGCAGCGGGCGGCGAACTGCCGGAGGGCGTCCGGTTCGAGATCTGGACGGGGATGGGCGACGTCCCGCCGTACCAGCCGGGCAAGGTGCCGGTGGCGGCCAGGGAACTGCTCGGCCTGGTCGCCGGGGCCGACGCGGTGCTGCTGACGGCTCCCGAGCACAGCCTGCTGCCGATGGAGCTGACGTACACGCTGGAGTGGTTGTCGGCCGGGGACGTGCTGTCCGGCAAGCACGTGGCGGTGATGAGCGCGAGCGCGCGGGCGTGCGGCGCGATGTGGGCGCAGGCGGAGCTCTACAAGCGGCTCCAGGGCGCGGACGCGGTCGTGATGGGCGCCGAGCTGGTCATCTCGCCGGCCTGCCCGCACTTCGACGACGACGGCCACCTCACCGACCCCGTGCTGCGCGGCCAGGTGCGCGCGGTGATCGGGCAGCTCTGCCCGGCGGGCGTCAGGGAGCCGGCGTTCTCCCTCTGAGCCCGCGCGGGTTCAGTGCGGGTCGCGGCGCAGGCGCTTGACGTCGGAACGGAGCTTCTTGCCCGCGATGCGGCGTTCGACGGAGCCGCGGCTGGGCTTGGTCGGACGGCGGCGCTTGGGCGGCGGCGCGACGGCCTCCCTGAGGCGCTGGGCCAGCCGGTGACCGGCGGCCTCCCTGTTGCGCAGCTGGGAACGGTACTCCGAGGCCACGACGGTGATCGTGCCGGCGCCCAGGCGGTCGAGCGCGCGGGCCTTGAGCGCGGGCGGGATCGCGGTGCTCGCGGCCACGTCGAAGACCAGCTCCACACGGCTGTCGGTGGTGTTGACACCCTGGCCGCCCGGACCTGAGGAACGGGAGAAACGCCAGACGAGCTCGGCGTCGGGGATGACGATCGAGTCGTTGACGATCAGCGGGCCGGGCATGGGTGGGGCTCCTGTTCCAGGTGGATGCGCCTTGTCGAGGTCATTGTCACCGTATATGAGCGACGTATACCGTACGCAACGGCATTTTCAATGTTTGCCCTCACTGCGAATATGGAGAGAACATTCCGCGGGAGGGGCTAATTCCATGGACCCGAAGTGGGTCGCCCAGGCGGCGCTCACCGTTGGACTCGCGGTGGTCTCCGCCGTCGTCTTCCTGCTGTTGCGGTGCCAGGGGAAGGGGCGGCCGTTCGGGCCCGCCGGGCGGCGGCTCGCGGTCGCCATCAGCCTGCTCACCGGCGGCCTGTCGGCCACCGTCGCGCTGGCCGGGCACGCGCTGCTGAACGACTCCCTCGCCACCGTCCTGGGCGCGGTCGCGCCGAGCGGCCTGTGGCTCAGCCAGATGCGGGCCAGGCAGGACGAGCGGCGCTCGCTGGCCCGGGAGGCGGCCACGTTCTGGCTGGTGTCGCTGCTGGCCCGGCTCGACCAGGCGATGGCCGAGGACGAGCGCGTCTGGTGCGAGAAGCGGGTGGACCCGTCCTGGAACGTCTACGAGCTGAGCCTGGCCGCGGCGCGCTACCACGAGCGCATGCGCGACCGCCTGTCGGCCGACGACCGGCGGCGCGAACGGGTGCACGCCCGGCTGGACGCCGTCGAGCGCAGGCTGGACGTGGCCGCCCTGATCGAGGACGGCGCCGCCCGCTCGAAGGTGGCCACCGCGCTCACCCTCTCCCGCCACACCAAGACCCCCAGGTACGAGCGCTATCTCGGCAACCTCAACCGCCTGCACGGCGTGCTGCGGCACGACGCCGAGAACGACGTGCTGCGCCTGCTGGCCGCGGCCTACCGGGCCGGCTACCGCTCCCTGCCGGGGTACGTGCCGCCGTCACGGGCCCGCGCCGGCGAGCACATCATGCGAGCACGCTGAACGGGCGCGCTGAACCGGCTCAGGTGAGTGCCGTGGGGGAGCCTTCGGCGTCGCCGAGCGTGAGCTCCAGGCGGGCGCCGAGCGCGTCGACGACCGCGCCGAGCGTGCGCAACGTGAGGTTCTCGTCGCCGGAGAGTATCTGGCTCACCCGGCCGGGCGAGACGCCCAGCGACGCGGCGAGATCGGCCCGGGTGATCTTGTGCTCCCGCATGTACCAGGTGATCTCGTCGACGACCTCCTGGGCGAGACCGCCCACCTCGTCGCGGGAGTTCCGGCGGAAGGCCATCTCGGTCTCGCTCTCGACGCTGTCCGTCCTCGTGACTCCACTTTAGCTCTACCTAAACCTTTAGGCAAGCCTAAACCCCGACCGCTCTTGACGCGCGTGGACGAGCGGCGTATGCCAATATCCGCGGAAGATCGAGCGGTCAGGGGTGGGGGAGGCGCTGTGACGGCCATCGTGGGCGTGCACGGGATCGGCAAGTACAACTATTTCCTGGAGGCCGGCGGGTCGGCCGCCGGGGCCGCCGAGGCCATGCGCCTCAAATGGGACCGCTACCTGCACGCGGCGCTCGGCGGCGGGACCGGCGCCTACTTCAGCGAGGTCGCCTACTTCTCCCACCTCCTGCGCGACCCCAAACCGGGGGAGAGCTCCCCGCAGGCGGCCGCGCGGGTGGAGGCCGCCACGCAGCAGGTGCTCGTCGAATGGGCCAAGGACCTCGGGCTCGGCGAGCACGTCACCGGCGCGCTCAAGTCGTTCACCGGGTGGCTGCTCGGCAGGCTCGACACCAGGTCCGCGGCGTTCGCCAAGCTGTTCGCGCCCGAGGTCGCGGTCTACCTCACCGACCAGGAGAGGCGCGAGCGGTGCCGGCGGGCCGTGGCCGACGCCATCCGCAGGAACCGGCCCAGGGTGGTGATCGCCCACTCGCTCGGCAGCGTCGTGGCGTACGAGGCCCTGTGGGCCAACCCCGACCTGCCCGTGGACCTGCTCCTGACGCTCGGCAGCCCGCTCGGCATGCGCAACGTCGTCTTCGAGCGCCTCCTGCCCGCCCCCGTCAACGGCCTCGGCGAGCGCCCGAAGAACGTCGCCCGCTGGGTGAACATCGCCGACAAGGACGACATCGCCGCCATCCCGCCCGCGCTGCGCGCCAGTTTCACCGGCGTGGACGTCGAAGAGCTGGTCAACCTGGACTGGATCGACTTCCACACGGCCGAGAAGTACCTGGGTTGCCCGGCGCTCGACCCGCATCTGCGACCATTCCTTGCATGACGTGGATTGTGTTCGACTACGGCAGCGTCCTGTCCCTTCCCCAGTCCGAGTCCGACAACGAGGCCATGGCGCGGGCCGTCGGGGCCGAGCCGGAAGGGTTCGCACGCGGCTACTGGGAGCACCGCCTGGAGTTCGACCGGGCGAGCCTGAGCCCCGTCGCCTACTGGTCGGCCGTGCTGGGCCGGGCCGCCACCCCGTCCGAGGTCGCCCGCCTGGTGGCCATGGACGTCGCGAGCTGGGCCTACCCCGACGAGGGCACGGTCGCCGTCCTCGGGGAGATCCTCGACGCGGGCGGCGGCGTGGCGTTGCTGTCGAACATGCCCGTCTGCATGGCCGACGGCCTGGACGAGCTGCCCTGGATCGCCGCCATCGGCCACCGCTTCTACAGCGGCAGGATGGGCCTGGTGAAACCCGACCGGGAGATCTTCGACGAGGTCGCCCGCGAGCTGGCCGCCGACCCGTCCGAGATCGTCTTCGTCGACGACCGCGCAGAGAACGTCGAGGGCGCCGAGCGCGCGGGCATGACCGGCGTGCTGTTCACCGGCGCCGCCGCGCTCCGCAAGTCCCTGCGCGAGCTGCCCCGCTGACCGCCCGCCGGGACGACCGCCGCTGTTCACCCACGCTTGACTCGCCTGTCACGACGGGGTCAGCGCGGGCGGACATACCTGGAGCGTGGACCGCAGAACGTTCCTGACAGCGGCGGCGGCCGGCCTCCTCGCGCCCGGCGCCGTCACCCCGCCCGCCTCCGCCACGACACTCAAGTCCGACCCGTTCACCCTCGGCGTGGCCTCCGGCGACCCCTCCGCCGACGGCTTCGTCCTGTGGACCCGGCTGGCCGTCGACCCGCTGAGCGGCGACGGCCGCGGCGGCATGCCCACGCGCGACGTGGAGGTCGACTGGCAGGTCGCCACCGACGAGCGCTTCTCCACGGTCGTGCGGTCGGGCACCGCGACCGCCCGGCCGCGCGACGCCCACAGCGTGCACGTCGAGCTGGAGGGCCTGGAGCCCGGCCGCGACTACTTCTACCGGTTCAGGAGCCAGGGCCGGCTCTCGCCCGCCGCCCGCACCAGGACGACGCCCGCCGGGGAGAGCCCGCTCACCTTCGCCGTGGCCGCCTGCGCGCACTACGAGCACGGCTACTACACCGCCTACCGCCGCCTGGCCGAGCAGGAGCCCGACCTGGTCGTCTTCCTCGGCGACTACATGTACGAGTACGGCCCCAGCGGCTACACCGCCCTGGCCGGACGGGTGCGCACGCACACGCCGGGCAAGTGCGCCACGCTCGCCGACTACCGGCTGCGGCACGCCCAGTACAAGAGCGACCACGACCTCCAGGCCGCCCACGCGGTCGCGCCCTGGCTGGTGGCCTTCGACGACCACGAGGTGGAGAACAACTGGGCCGGCCCCGTCTCCAGCACCGGCGCGCCCGGCTTCGCCCGCCGCCGCGCCGACGCCTTCCGCGCGTACTACGAGAACATGCCGCTGCGCCGGGCCAGCCTCCAGGGAGCCGTGCTGCGCATCAACCGGCGCGTCTCCTGGGGGACGCTGGCCCGCTTCCACCTGCTGGACACCCGCCAGTTCCGCGACGACCAGGCCTGCCTGGACGGGGTGCGGGCCGGTTGTGACGAACGGCTGTCCGACCGGCGCACGCTGCTCGGCTCGGCCCAGTGGCGGTGGCTGGAGGAGGGGCTGAGCGGGTCCGGAACCCGGTGGAACCTGCTGGGGCAGCAGATCCTGATGGCCCAGCGCGACTACAAGATCGGGCCCGGCCACGAGGTGAACCTCGACTCCTGGGACGGCTACGCCGCCGAGCGCACCCGCCTGCTCGGGTCGCTGTCCACCACCTCCAACCCCGTCGTGCTGACCGGGGACGCCCACATGCACCACCTGGCCGACCTCAAGGCCGACTTCGACGACCCGGACTCGCCGGTGGTGGCGAGGGAACTGGTGACGTCGTCGATCGCCAGCGACGGCGACGGCTACCGGGACCGGACGTGGATCGCCGAGGCCCTCCAGGAGAACCCGCACATCTCCTTCATCGACCAGCGGCGGGGATACCTCATGGCCCGGCTGACCCGGGACGAGCTGTCGGTGGACTTCCGCACGCTCGACCACATCTCCCGCCGCGGCGCGCAGGCCCGCACCGCGCACCGGCTCACCGTCCCGGCCGAACCGGCCCGCTCGGCGGCGGGGCGGGCCGCCGTCCGTCGCGTGCCGCGCCACGGCTGAGGGACGGCGGGGGCTTCGTGGGGGGCGGCTGAAGGTTTGCTGGGAGCGGGCTGGGGATCGGCTGGGAACCGCCGGTGCCGGATGGTCGCTCAGGCGCCCGGCCAGGTGGCGTCGGGGAACTCGCCGGTGGCGGTGCCGGACATGACGACCTGGTCGCGCTCGTCGAGACCTGAGGTGATCTCGACGTACTGGTCGCCGCGGACGCCGGTGGCGACGACCTTCGCGGCGTCCTGCCCGCCCGAGCGTACGGTGACGACCTGGGCGCCGTCGGAACGGCTGCGGACGGCGGCGGCCGGGACGTAGATCGCGTCCTTGGTCTCGGCCGTCGTCACCGAGACCGTGGCGGTCTGGCCGAGCATGAGGCCCGTGGGCGGCTCGTCGAAGGCCAGGGTGACGGAGTAGCGGACGAGCCGGTCCTCGACGGTGGCGGTCGGGGCGATGGCGGTGACCGTCCCGCTGTGGTGCTCGCCGGGGCGGGTGGCCAGGGTGACGGTGGCCTTCTGGCCGAGTTTGAGGCGGTTGACGTCCGATTCGGTGACCATGGCCTGGACCTGGAGTTCGTTCAGGTTGCCGAGGCTGATGAAGGCGCCCGTGCCGGCCGTGTCGCCGACCGCGCCCGCCACCGACAGGACGGTGCCCGAGGCGGGGGCCACGATGCGGGTCGCGCGTACGGCGTCGGCGGCCTGCTCCAGGGCGGCTTCGGCGCGGTCCACGTTCGCGGCGGCCTGGTCCTCGGTGATCCCGCCCTTGGCGCCGGTGCCCGCGTTCGTGCCGGTGCCGGGGTTCGTACCGGTGGTGGTGGTTCGGGCGGTGGTGCTCCGGGAGGTCGTGGCCCGGGAGGTCGTGCCGGGGGAGCAGGAGCCGGTGGGGCGGGGGGAGGACGTCCTGGGGGTGGCCTTCGCCGTGGGCCTGGCGCTCTGGGACGGGGTCTGGGTGGTCGTGGCGGGGGGTGTGGGGGTGGACGGCGTGCCGGGGGAGGAGGTGTGGCCGCCTCCTGGGGGGCCGTCGCCGGGCGGGGTCGCCGTCACGGTCACGGTGGCGGTCACCGTGGCGGTCACCGTGGCGGTCACCGTGGCGGTCACGGTGACCGTCGCCGTGGGATGGGGCTCGGGGGTGTTCTCGGTGGGGGTGGGCGTCGGCGTCCTGCCGGGGGTGGGGGACGTGGTGGGGGTCCTGGTGTTGGCGGGAGGCCCGCCGGGGGTGGGGGTCGCGGCGGTGTTGTGAGCAGTGGCCTCGCCGGGGCTGGTGGGGGTGGCCGGGGTGCTGGGAGGGGTGGTCGGGCCGAGGACGCCCTCGCCCTTGAAGCTTCCGCTGCTCGGGGTGGGCTTCTGGGAGGCCGACGGGGTGGGGCAGGCGGCGGAGTTCGGCGACCCAGGGGTCCCGGGGGTGCCGGTGGCGGCCGGGTTCGGTGAGCCGGGGGTGACGGCGGTGCGGGGGGACGGGGTGGACGGGGTGGACGTGGTGCCGGTGGCGGTGGACGTGTCGAGGGCTTCCTGGGCGGCGGCCAGGTCGGCCTTGGCGGCCGCGTACGCCTCCCGCGCCGCCCGCCCGTCGATCCTGGCCAGCACCTGCCCCTTGGACACCTTGGCCCCGACCTTGACGTACACCTTGGTCAGCGGGCCGGACGAGCCGAACGCCAGGTCCCGGCGGGCCCCGTCCACGGTGTTGCCGGCGGCGCTGACCAGGGCCGTGACCTGGCCCCGCTGAGCGGCGGCGAGCCGTACCCGCACGGCGGGAGGGGCGTCGTCGCGGAGTGCCAGCGCCAGGCCCGACCCGGCGACGAGCACGGCCAGGGCGAGCCCGCCCAGCGCGAAAGTCGGTCTCATGACCGCCCATCCTGGCCGACCAGGTTCACGGCAGCCTGCGAGCAGCCTGAGAGTTCCCTGTGTGGCCCGGCGCGGGCCCAGGTTGTCAGCGAACGTTCAGCTCCGTCACGGCTGCGGCGCAGGCTGGTGTGCAAGGGTCACCGGCTGTGAAGGTGTCGACAACGCGCAGAGCGCTGATGACCAACGGAGCACTGGGCGTGCTCCTGCTGGGCGGTGCCGCGCTCGCCTACGTCCAGCTCGGCACGGACCGTGCGGCGGGCGAGACGGTCGTGCGCACGGTGAGCGCGAGCCGCGGCTCGGTGACCGCGTCGGTGTCCGCGTCGGGCGCGGTGGCCAGTTCCAAGACCAGGGCCCTGTCGTTCGGCACGAGCGGCACGGTCGAGCGGATCTACGTCAAGGCCGGGGACAAGGTCGACAAGGGCGACATCCTGGCCAGGCTCGACGACTCCGCGGCCCAGGAGAGCCTGTCGGCGGCCAAGGCCACGTACCAGAGCGCGATCGACGAGGGCACCGGCACGGCCGCCCTGTACGCCTCCTACGTCAAGGCGCGCAACGCCTACCGCGAGGCCGAGCGCACGGTCGCGGCCACCGTCCTGCGGGCGCCGTTCAAGGGCACGGTCACGGCGGTGAACGGATCCGTCGGAGGCACCGCCTCCGGCTCGGGCGGAAGCGGAAGCGGGAGTGGGAGTACGAGCGGCCAGAGCCAGTCGCAGGGCCAGTCCCAGAGCGGCGGCACGGGGACGGGCGGGTTCGTCGACCTGGCCGACACCGGACGCCTCCAGCTCGTGGGCACCTTCACCGAGTCCGACGTCGGCAAGCTCAAGCAGAGCCAGAAGGCCACCGTCACCTTCGACGCCCTGCCGGGGGTGACCGCGGACGGCAAGGTCACACAGATCCAGCCGGTCGCCACCACCAGCAACAACGTCGTCCAGTACCCGGTCACGGTCACCTTCACCAAGGTGCCGTCCCAGGTCAGGCTGGGCCAGACCGCCACCGTCGAGGTGGTCGTCGGCCAGGCGGACGACGTCGTCACCGTCCCCTCCACCGCGGTCTCCACCAGCGGCGGTCAGACCACGGTCACCCTGCTCAGGAACGGCCGCCAGGTCAGAACCGCGGTCGAGGTCGGCGTCCAGGGCACGGCGCTCACCGAGATCAGGTCGGGGGTGTCGGAGGGCGACCAGCTCGTGCCTCCGGCGACCGGCACGCAGAGCGGCACCAACCAGCGCGGCGGGTTCGGCGGCGGGTTCCCCGGCGGCGGCATGCCGGGAGGCGGGCGATGACGGCCCCGGCCACCGCGACGGCGGCGCCCGTCCTGCGGGTGAAGGACCTCGTCAAGGAGTACGGCGAGGGCGACGCCAAGGTGCGCGCCCTGCGCGGCATCAGCCTGGACGTCGAGCGCGGCGACTACCTCGCCATCATGGGCGCCTCCGGCTCCGGCAAGTCCACCCTGATGAACATCCTCGGCTGCCTCGACGTGCCCACCTCGGGCACGTACCAGATCGACGGCTCGGACGTGGGGCGGCTGGCCGAGCACCAGCTCGCGATCCTGCGCAACCGCAGGGTGGGGTTCGTCTTCCAGTCCTTCAACCTGATCCCGCGCATGAGCGCGCTGGCCAACGTCGAGCTGCCGCTCGTGTACGGCGGCGTCGCCCCGGCCGAGCGGCGCTCCCGTGCCCTGGCCGCGCTGGAGCAGGTCGGGCTGACCGACCGGGTGCGGCACGAGCCGAACCAGCTCTCCGGCGGCCAGCAGCAGCGCGTGGCCGTGGCCAGGGCGCTGGTCACCGCGCCCGCGCTGCTGCTCGCCGACGAGCCCACCGGCAACCTGGACACCGCCTCCACCCGCGACGTGCTGCAGATCCTCGACCGGCTCAGCCAGTCGGGACGCACGATCGTGCTCATCACCCACGAGGACGACGTGGCCGCGCACGCCAAACGGGTGATCCGGCTGGTGGACGGCGAGATCGTGGAGGACCGCCGCCAGGCGCCGGTCGACGGACAGCCCCCGAGGACGGCGGCCAGTGAACCAGCTTGAGATCCTCCGCTTCGCGCTGCGCGGCCTGCTGGCCAACAAGATGCGCAGCGCCCTGACCACGCTGGGCATCCTCATCGGCGTCGCCGCGGTCATCCTGCTGGTGGCGGTCGGCGAGGGCTCCTCGCAGAGCATCCAGAAGAACATCCAGCGCCTCGGCGCCAACACGCTGACGATCTCCCCGTCCTTCTCCGGCGGGGGCGGCGGAGGGGGCTTCGGCGGGCGCGGGCCGGGCGGTGGCGGCGGCAACACCGGGCCGCGCACCCAGGCCAGGCAGCTCAGCCTGGCCGACGCCAAGGCGCTGACCGACCGGACGCTCGCGCCGTCGGTCAGGTCCGTCTCGCCGGTGGTCGACGCCGCCTCCTCCACCGCCGCGTACGGCGCCGCCAGCCACACGATCGCGCAGTTCGTCGGCACCTACCCCAGCTACTTCGAGGCCATGAACAAGCCGGTGGCCAAGGGCACGTACTTCTTCAACGACGACGTGCTGGCCGCCAGGAAGGTCGTGGTGCTCGGGCAGACGGTGGTGGAGGAGCTGTTCGGCACGGTGGACCCGATCGGCCGGCAGGTCAGCGTGTCCGGGGTGCCGTTCACGGTGGTGGGGGTGCTCAAGGAGAGCGGCTCCACCGGCATGCAGGACGCCGACGACGTGGCCGTCGCGCCGCTGCCGGCCGTGCAGCAGAGCCTGAGCGGGTTCGGCTCGCTCGGCTCGATCGTCGTGCAGGCCACCGGCGCGGAGGCCACCACGGCGGCGCAGTCGGAGGTGACCGCCATCCTCAACCAGCGGCACGGCATCACCGACGGCGACGCCGACTACCGCATACTCAACCAGGCCACGCTGCAGGAGACGGTGAGCGAGGCGACCGGCACGTTCACCGTGCTGCTCGGGGCCGTGGCGGCGATCTCGCTGCTGGTGGGCGGCATCGGCATCACCAACATCATGCTGGTCACCGTGACCGAGCGGACCCGCGAGATCGGCATCCGCAAGGCGATCGGCGCGCCGCGCGGCGCGATCCTCGGCCAGTTCCTGATGGAGGCCACGCTGCTCAGCCTGGTCGGCGGGCTGCTGGGGGTGCTGGTGGCCTTCCTCGGCACCAGGTTCACCGTGGCCGGCATCGAACCGGTCCTCGTGCCCTCGTCCGTCGCGCTGGCGCTGGGCGTGTCGGTGGGGATCGGGCTGTTCTTCGGCAGTTATCCCGCCAACAGGGCGGCCAAGCTCCGGCCGATCCAGGCCCTGCGGCATGAGTAAGGAGAATGACATGGACAGGCTCGACTCCTCGCCCTTCCCCGACGACCTGGGGGAGGAGCTCGCCGTCCAGCCGCGCAAGGGCGTCTCGAAGCTGACGCTCGGGCTGGCCGCCGGGGTCCTGCTGGTGGCGGGCGTCCTCATCGGGATCCAGGCGGGCAAGCTGTTCGGCACGTCCACCGGGACGCCGGCCGCCGCGCAGCTCCAACGTCAGAACGGCCAGTTCCCCGGCGGCGGCTACGGCCAGCGCGGCTACGGCGGCCAGCCCGGCGGAGGACAGCCGGGCGGCGGCCAGAACGGCGGCTTCGGGCAGCGCATGGGCGGCGGCACGATCGGCACCGTCGAGAAGGTCGACGGCGACAAGCTCTACGTCAAGACCATGGACGGCTCCACGGTGACGGTCACCACCAGCGACCAGACCACGGTCCAGATCTCCAAGCCCGGCAAGGTCGCCGACCTGGCCGCCGGCACCACGATCGTGGTGCGCGGCCAGCAGTCCGGCGACGGCTCGGTCACCGCGACCACGATCACGCAGGGCACGCAGGGAGGGGGCCCGCGATGAGCGGACCCGAGGCCAGGCTGCTGGTGGTCGACGACGAACCCAACATCAGGGAGCTGTTCTCGGCCAGCCTGCGCATGGCCGGGTTCGAGGTGCTGACCGCCGCCGACGGGCGGGAGGCGCTGCGGGTGGCCGAGGAGAGCACGCCCGATCTGGTGATGCTCGACGTGATGCTGCCCGACATCGACGGCCTGGCGGTCGCGGGAAGGCTGCGGTCCCGCGGCCGCCGGGTCCCGGTGCTGTTCGTCACCGCCAAGGACACGCCGGAGGACCGGATCGCGGGCCTCGGCCTCGGCGAGGACTACGTGACCAAGCCGTTCAGCCTGGAGGAGGTCATCGCCCGGATCCGGGCCGTGCTGCGCAGGACCCGCAGGGGCGCGCCGCCGCCCAACCGGCTGAGCGTCGCCGACCTGGAACTGGACGAGGAGAGCCACGAGGTCTGGCGCGACGGCGTCCCGGTGCGGCTGTCGCCGACGGAGTTCCGGCTGCTGCGGTACTTCATGCTGAACGTGGGCCGGGTGCTGTCCAAGACGCAGATCCTCGACCACGTCTGGAACGGCGACTGGCGTACCGACGTGGGCCTGGTCGAGTCGTACGTGTCCTACCTGCGCCGCAAGATCGACAACGGCGACCGCAAGTACCTGCACACGCTGCGCGGGGTCGGCTACATCCTGCGTCCGCCCCGCATATGAGGAAGCACCTCGCCCGCGCCCCGCTCTGGCTGCGCCTGGTCTCGGCCACGCTGCTGCTGGTCACCCTCGCCATCACGCTGACCGGCCTGTTCGCCGTGCGACTGCTGCGCGGGTACCTGGTCGAGCGGGTGGACCGGCAACTGGTGGCGGCCGGCGCGCCGCGCGACATGCCGCCGCCGCCCGAGGCCTGGCCGGTCGGACGGCAGCCGCAGCGCTTCTTCGGGCTGTTCCACTCGGTGCTGGTGGACGCGGGCGGCGCCACCGTACGGGTGATGAGCGAGTCCACCGAGGAGCACACGCCCAGGCTGCCCCGGCTGACCGGCGCGGACGTCGCCGCGCGCGGCGGGCGGCCGTTCACCGTCGAGTCGACGGCGCCCGGCGGGCCGGACTGGCGGGTGGTCGCCGTGCCCGGCCGCGACGGCGGCAGCCGGATCATCGCCATCAGCCTCGGCGACGTCGAGGGCACGGTACGCCGGCTCGCCCTCATCGTGGCCTTCGCCGGCGGCGGCACGCTGGTCGTGCTCGGCGTCGCCTGCTACTGGCTGGTCCGGCGGAGCCTGCGCCCGCTGCGCGAGATCGGCAGCACCGCCAGGGACATCGCGGGCGGCGACCTGTCGCGCCGGGTGCCGATGTGGGCGAGCACCACCGAGGTCGGCAAGCTCGGCCGTTCGCTCAACGGCATGCTGGCCCAGATCGAGGCGGCGGTGCGCGAGCGGGAGGCGGCGGCGGAGTCGGCGCGCGAGTCGGCCACGGCGGCGCGGCGTTCGGAGGAGGTCATGCGCCGGTTCATGGCCGACGCCTCGCACGAGCTGCGCACGCCGCTGACCTCGATCAGGGGGTTCGCCGAGCTGTTCCGGCTGGGCCAGGAGAAGGACCTGGCCGAGGCCGTGCGGCTGCTGAGCAGGATCGAGGGACAGGCCGCGCGCATGGGGCTGCTGGTGGAGGACATGCTGCTGCTGGCCAGGCTGGACCAGCGGCGGGAGCTGGCCCGGCGGCCGGTGGACCTGCTCAGCCTGGCCGCGACCGCGGTGATCGACGCCCAGACGCTCGCCCCGGACCGGCGGATCGAGCTGGTCCGCCTGGACGGCGGCGAGGGCGAGGTGCTGGTGACCGGCGACGAGTCGCGGCTCGGCCAGGTGCTCGGGAACCTGGTGAGCAACGCGTTGCAGCACACGCCGCCGGGGACGCCGTTCGAGGTGCGCGTCGGCGTGGACGGTGAGCGGGCCGTGGTGGAGGTGGCCGACGAGGGGCCGGGGTTCCCGCCTGAGGTGGCCGAGCGGGTGTTCGAGCGGTTCTACCGGGCCGACCCGGCGCGCGGGGTGGGCGGGGCCGGGCTGGGGCTGTCGATCGCGGCGACGCTGGTGGAGGCGCACGGCGGCGTCGTCATGGCGGAGGGGGAGCCGGGCAAGGGCGCCCTGTTCCGCGTGCTCCTGCCGTCCGAGCCGCCGCCGGGGCGGGCCGCCGCGGGGTCCGGGGGTCAGCCGAAGGCGTAGCCGTACAGGCCGGCGCCCTGGGAGACCTGGCGCAGCGGGCCCAGGCGCAGGCCGGGCTCGCGGACGCCAGGGGCGTACATGACCAGGCCCTGGTCGGGGGCGGCGACCAGCAGCCCGTCCAGGGGGCGTCCGGCGGTCAGCGCGCGGAAGCGGCCGCCGCGCCCGCCGGGGAGCGTGGCCAGCGAGGCGCCGAAGTCGCGGCCCTTACCCTTGATCAGCAGGTTCCCCACCCGGGTCAGGCCGCCCGACGCGCGCCCCTGGAGCACTTGGACGGCGTGCTCGCCCGGCACGCCGACGGCCAGCTCGTCCCTGCCGTCGCCGGTGAAGTCCCCGGCGGCCAGCGCCGCGCCGAACCGGTCGTAGTAGCGCGGCTCGCCCTTCAGCGAGCGTTGCGACCACGCCTCGCTCCCGTGGGTGCGCAGGCCGGCGCGCGAGCCGTACAGGACGTCCACGGTGCCGTCGCCGTAGTCCATGGCCCGCTGGTTCGCGCTGAGGCCCTCGCCGGGGACACCGATCGCCAGGTCGTCGCGGCCGTCGCCGTCGAAGTCGCCGGTGGCCAGGGCCGCGCCGAAGGCGTCCCACTTCTCCGCGGCGCCGGCGATGCCGGGCGAGCTCTGCGTGAGCAGCCGGGCCCGGCGGGCGCGCGGGTCGAGCACGGTCACCGAGCCCTGGCCGTCCAGGCGCACGCTGTCGGCGGGCGCGCCGACGGCCAGCTCGTCGCGGCCGTCGCCGTCGAAGTCGCCGGCCGCCAGCGCCGCCCCCCACTGGTCGGTGACGTTCGCCGTCTGCCGCACCCACGACGTCTGCTGGGTGACCCGGTACGTCCCGCGCCCCTTCGTCCAGTAGACGGTGACCGCGCCGCCCGAGGAGTGGCTGGGGGAGCCCACGGCCAGCTCGTCGTGGCCGTCGCCGTCGAAGTCGCCGGCCGCCAGCGCCGCGCCGAACCGGTCGCTGCCCCGCCCGGCCGGCGCCAGCTCCTCGCCGGCGACCAGGCCGCCGGGGGAGCCGTCGAAGATCTGCACGACGCCGTTGCCGTCCGCGCCGGGCACCCGCGCCCCGTCGAACTCCTCCGACACCCCGACCGCCAGGTCGGCGCAGCGGTCGCCGTTGAAGTCGCCGACGGCCAGCGCCGAGCCGAAGGCGTCCCCGGGTTCCGCGCCGGGCTGGGTGAGCTTGACGGTCCGGCCCGAGCCGTACATGACGGTGACCGAACCGGCCCTGGAGTCGTCGTAGGGGGCGGCGACGGCGATGTCGGCGCGGCCGTCGCCGTCGAAGTCGAGGGGGTGCCCGCCGCACGCGCGGGCGGCGGCGGGGCCGGTGCCGGAGACGAGGGGGACGACCAGGCAGGCGGCGAGCAACGCGTTCATACGGACAGTCATCTCCGTTGTGGTCGAACCCGGACTTAACGCCACGAGAACGGGCCAGGAGGGCACGATGCACATCCGCTTCGGAAGGGACTTTCGGCCCGTCCGGCCGGGGGTGGGAGCGTGCCAGGATAGACGGGTGGACATCGACCTCGCTGATCTGGACTTCTGGCGCAAACCGCTTAAAGAGCGGAATGAGGCATTCGCCCGGCTCCGGCAACTGGAGCACCCGGTGTTCTTCCCGGAGAAGAAGGTGCCCCTCCTCCGCTCCGGCAAGGGCTTCTACGCCCTCGTCCGGCACGCCGACGTGGTCGAGGCCAGCCGCAACGCCAAGATCTTCTCCAGCGAGCCCGCGGTGACCAACCCCGAGCCGCCCGGCTGGGTCAAGCAGGTGTTCGGCGAGTCCATGGTCAACATGGACGACCCCCGCCACGCCCGCCTGCGCCGCATCGTGACGCGCTCGTTCAGCCCGAAGATGCTGGCCGGGCTCCAGAGCGACATCGAGGCCGCCTGCGCCCGCATCGTCGACGACGTCGTCGCCGACGGCCCGCGCGACTTCGTCACGCAGGTGGCCGCCAAGCTCCCCATCCACGTCATCTGCGACATGCTCGACATCCCGCAGGAGCTGCGCGCCAAGGTCCACCAGCACGTCGACGTCTCCACCGCCTACACCGGCGTGCGTCCCAGCCTGGCCCGCAGCGTCCAGATGGCCGGCCAGAACATGCTGGCCCTGCTGGCCCTGCAGCGCATGGTCATCAAGCTCGGCCACGAGCGCGTCGCCGAGCCCAAGGGCGACCTGGTCTCGCTGCTGGTCAACGCCAACCCCGACGGCGAGAAGCTGACCGACAAGGAGCTCGGCTCGTTCTTCTCGCTGCTGCTGGTGGCGGGCAACGAGACCGCCCGCAACACGATGGCCCACGGCATCCGGCTGCTGACCGAGAACCCGGCCCAGCGCGAGCTGCTGACCTCCGACTTCGACGCCCACATCAACGGCGCCATCGAGGAGATGGTCCGCTATGTCTCGCCCATCATGCAGTTCCGCCGCACCGTCACCGAGGACTACACGCTGCGCGGGCTGGAGCTGAAGCAGGGCGACAAGGTCGTGCTGTTCTACGGCTCGGCCAACCGCGACGAGTCGGTCTTCCCCGACCCCGACACCTTCGACATCACCCGCGACACCAAGCCCCACGTCGGGTTCGGCGGGCCGGGCCCGCACTTCTGCCTCGGCGCCAACCTGGCCAGGCAGGAGATGCGCACGATGTTCAGGGAGCTGCTGACCAGGCTGCCCGGCATCCGCTCGGTCGGCGAGCCCGACCTGCTGCTGTCGAACTTCGACAACAGCGTGCGCGGTCAGGCGTTCACGTACTGACGGCCTCGGGCTCTCCGGCCAGCACGTTCGTCCTGATGGTGAAGAAGGTGATGGCCGCGGCGACCGCCATCATGCCGCCACTGATCAGCATGGCCGTCCGGAACCCGGCGTTGAACACCGGCGGGTTCTGGAACGCGTCGCCCACCAGGCCGACCAGCGGCGGCACGGCGGCCACCGCCAGCAGGCTCCCGGTGCGGGCCACCGCGTTGTTGACGCCGCTGGCCGTGCCGGCGTAGCGCTCGTCGGCCGTGGCCAGCACCGTCGCCGTCAGCGGCGCGACCGCCGCCGACAGGCCGAGCCCGAAGACGGTCACCGCGGGCAACACCAGCAGCGGGTAGGAGGCGTGCGGGCCGATCATGCTCATCAGCACGAACCCGGCCCCCGCCAGCAGGATGCCGATCGTCATCGGCCAGCGCGGCCCGAACCGCCGGGCCGTCTCCCCGGCCCGCGACGACAGCAGCATCATGAGGATCGTGGTCGGCAACATCGCCAGCCCCGCCGCGATCGGCGAGAACCCGGACACCACCTGGAGCTGGATCACCAGCAGGAAGAACACCACGCCCATGGCGGCGTACATGATCAGCGTGACGACGTTGACCGCCGTGAAGACGTGGTTCCTGAAGATGGCGACCGGCACCAGCGCCTGGGGCGACCGGCGCCGCTCGGTCACCACGAACGCCGCCCCGAGCAGCACCCCCGCGATCAGCGGCACCGGCGCGCCCTTCTCGATCAGCCCGTACGTGATCCCGGCCAGCGCCAGCGCCGCCAGCAGCGACCCCAGGACGTCGAAGCGCCCGCCCGCCTCCTCGTCGCGGCTCTCCGGCACGTGGCGCAGCGTCACCAGCACCACGACCAGCGCGAACGGCAGGTTGATCAGGAACGCCCACCGCCAGCCCGCCGTCTGCACCAGCCAGCCGCCGAGCAGCGGCCCGATCGCGCTGGCCACGCCGCCCAGCCCGGACCAGACGCCGACGGCCCGCGGCCGGTCCTGCTTGACGAACGACGCCTGGATGATGGCCAGCGACCCCGGGGTGAGCAGCGCGCCGCCGACGCCCTGCAACGCCCGGGCCCCCACCAGGAACTCGATGTTCGGCGACAGGCCGCACAACGCCGAGGCCACGGCGAACCACACCGTGCCGATGAGGAAGATCTTGCGCCGCCCGTAGCGGTCACCCAGCGAGCCGCCCAGCAGGATCAGGCCCGCCAGGGTGAGGGTGTAGGCGTTGACGGTCCATTGCAGGCCGTCCATGGCCGCGTGCAGCTCCTTGCCGAGGAACGGCAGCGCGACGTTGACGACGGTGCTGTCGAGCAGGGCCAGCCCGGAGCCGAGCACGGTCGCGCCGAGGATCCACCGCCCCCGCGCCGACCTGACCTGGATGTGCCCGTTCTGTCCCATCTGACAATCTTGTCACCGGCTCCGGCGGCCCGCGACGGCCACCCCGGCGTCGGGACCCCTACGGGCGCGCCCCGAGGGCCCGGAGCACGAAGCCCGCCACCGCCTGCTCGGCCGTCTCGACCGTGACCTCGCCGCTGATCAGCGGCACCCGCTCGGCCCCGATGACGGCCAGCACCATGCGTGCCGTCGCCCCCACCTCCGGCACCTGGAAGTCGCCGGACCGCACGCCGTCGTCGAGGATCTCCACCAGCACCCGCTGCATGGGTGCGACGTGCTCGGCGAGCTGCTGGTAGGCGTCGGGCCCGAGCGCCGCGCCGAGGTCGGCCGCGCCCGGGTGGGGGTGGGCGAGCAGCCCCGCGAGCTGGAGCCGGACGAAGGCCCGCAACCGGTCGGCGGGCGAGGCCTCCTCAGGCAGCTCCCGCTCGTAGCTCTCGATGAAGTAGCTGGTCACGCGCTCGGTGAAGGCCAGCAGCAGGGCGGCCTTGTCGGGGAAGTAGTTGTACAGGACCGTGCGGGTGATGCCGGCCTCGTGGGCCACGTCCGTCAGGGAGATGGCGTCGATGCCCTGGGCCCTGGACAGGCGTGAGACGGCCTGCAGGATGCGGTCGCGCGTCTGGGCGCGATGCTCGCCGATCGTGGCGGCCGAGATGCGGGGCATAGGCCCATGGTAGGCCGGATCGCCCCCGGCGCACCCGGGACGGCCCCTGGGGGCAGGGTCAGACCCCTTCTCGGGCCCGGCTCAGGGTTTGCGGCGGTCCGGCGCCGGGTCGCCGGTGACGGCGCGCCGGGCCAGGTCCCACAGGCGTTCCAGGGTGGCCAGGACGGGCGGAGACTCCGGGCCGAGCAGCCTCGCCCAGGCGCCCGCCCCGTTGGGCAGCGTGCTGGCCCCGCCCGCCAGCCCGCTGCCCGCCGCCGTCTCGTGCAGCGCCCCGGCCAGCTCGTCCGCGGGCACGGCGGAGGTGATCACGTACAGGGTGGACAGGACGCCGTGGTCGCCGAACATCGCCGGGCCGGTGACCGGCGCGCGGCCGGGCACGAGCCTGATCGGGTCGGCGAACAGCAGCCGCCCGCCGGCGTCGTGGACGTCCAGGTCGTTGCAGTACGCGGTGTAGGCGTGCCGCTCGCCCCGGGCCAGCCGCCCGGCCAGCACGGTCTCGCCGAGGATCACCGTGGCGCCGGGCCCGGCGTTCACCAGGGTGCGCTGGTAGAAGCGGGACCCGGCGAAGGGGATCACCGGGTCCGGCAGGTACTCCAGGTAGCCGTCCGGCCCCACGGTGAGCGTGAGGAGCTGGGTGGCGTAGTCCTGCTCCATCCGGTAGATCTTGGTGGCCGCCTGCGTGGTGACGTGCACGGACGCGCCCGCGCCGCAGGTCACGTCGATTCGGTGGCGGTCCCCCTGGAGCACGCCGCCGCCGGTGGACATCACCATCAGGTACGGCAGGTCCGGCCGGGCCGGGTCGTAGTAGTGCGGCCGCATGATCTGCAGCGGCGCCTTCTGGTAGTGGCCGGTCAGCTCGGTACGCCCGCCGCGCCGCTCGAACGCCAGGTCCAGCACGCCGACCTTGCCGGGGCTGCCGACCGGCAGGGTGTCGGGCACGTCGGCGTACCGGGCCACGTCCGCCGGGACCGAGTCGATCGTGTAGTGGCCGGCGGCCAGCCGGTCTACCGGGCCGGCGAGCATGCCGTCGCGCCGCTGAGGACGAAGTCGGCCACCTCGGCCACGCCGGTGCCGCGCAGGGCGTCGGTGAGCACGACCGGCCGCCCGTCGCGGACCCGGTCGGCGTCGCGGGACATCACCTCCAGGTCGGCCCGCACGTACGGCGCGATGTCGATCTTGTTGATGACCAGCAGGTCCGAGTCGGTGATGCCGGGCCCCCGCTTGCGCGGCATCTTGTCCCCCTCGCCGGTGTCCAGGACGAAGACGTAGACGTCGGCCAGGACGGGACTGAAGGTGAGGGTCAGGTTGTCGCCGCCGCTCTCGAACAGCAGCGTGTCGATGTCGGGGAAGCGCTCCAGCAGCTCGGCCCCGGCGGCCAGGTTCATCGTCGGGTCGTCGCGCACGGCGGTGTGCGGGCAGGAGCCGGTCTCGACGCCCACCACCCGCGCGGGGTCCAGCACGCCGTCGAGGGTGCGCCGGACGTGCTGGGCGTCCTCCTGGGTGTAGATGTCGTTGGTGACGACGGCCACGTTGCGTCCCCGTTCGAGCAGGACGGGCACCAGTGCCTCGATGAGGGCGGTCTTGCCGGAGCCGACCGGCCCGCCGATCCCGATCTTGAAGACGTGGTCCATGGCGGTGCCCGAGGGCACCTCGACGGCGGGGTGCGGGTGGTGGTGATGCATGTGCGCGGCCTCTTTCTCAGGTGGCTGTCATCAGTGGCGCTCCGGCGGCTCTCCGCCGGTTCTGGGCATGGGGCTCTCGGCCGGGCCTGTCAGGTGGCGAAGAGGCGGGCCTCGGCGCGTTCGTGGGCGGCGCTCATCGTGTCCGCGAGCGGGGTGGCGGCGTGCAGGTCGAGCGGGCCGCGGGCGGCCAGGGCGTGCGCGGCGGCCCGCCCGATCGCGCCGGCCGCGCCGTACAGGACGGCCTGGGCCTGCCGGAAGTCCAGCCGGCGCAGCCGTACGGCGGCGCCGACCCAGCTCGCGGCGAAGGCGTACAGGTCGCCGGTCACCGCGTCGGCCTCCCGGACGCCGAGCCCGGCGTAGGCCGTGCCCAGCACCACGGCGTGGTTGCCCGGCGTGACCCTGGCGTCGGCCAGCCCCGACAGGCGGGCCAGCTCCGGCGTCGCGAAGACCAGCGCCGCCGTGCGCAGGACCTGGTTGCCGGTCCTGGTGGCGGCGGCCCGGATCTCCCGGCCGAGCTTGACGGCGTGCAGCCGCCGGTCGACCTCGACCACCGCGTCCCAGTCGCCCGCCGTCACCGCCCGGTGGGTGAGAACCAGCGCGGTGGCGTCGCCCGGCCCCGCCGCGTGCAGCAGCAGGTCCTCCAGCAGGGCGGCGACGTCCACCGGCCCGGCCTGCGCGTACGCCTCCAGCCCGTGCGAGAGCGTGTACAGGCCGCCGGGGAAGGCCGAGTCGGTGAGCTGGAGCTGGGCGAGCAGGCTCATGCCAGGAAGAACAGATGGTTCAGCGGCAGCTCCTGCGCCGGCGCGATCGTCGCGTGCTCGCCGTCCACGGTGACCTTGAACGTCTCCGGGTCCACGGTGATCTTCGGCAGCGCGTTGTTGCGGATCATGTGCCGTTTGTCCACCGTCCGGGTGTGGCGCACCTTGGCGATCAGCCGTTGCAGGCCGAGCCGCTCGGGCACCCCGGCGGCGATGGCGGCGTCCGGCAGGAACGTCACGTTGCTCTTGCGCTGCGCCATCCCCATCGCGCCGTACATCGGCCGGTAGTAGACGGGCTGCGGCGTGGGCAGCGAGGCGTTCGGGTCGCCCATCTGCGCCCAGTTGATCAGGCCGCCCTTGACCACCAGCGCGGGCTTGGCCCCGAACGACGTGAACGGCCACAGCACGATGTCGGCCAGCTTGCCGTCCTCCAGCGAGCCGACGGTCTCGGCGATGCCGGTCGTACGGGCCGGGTTGATGGTCAGCTTGGCCAGGTAGCGCAGCACCCGGGCGTTGTCGTTGCGCTCGGAGTCCTCCGGCAGCCGGCCGCGCTGGTCCTTGCAGTGGTGGGCGGTCTGGAAGGCGCGGGTGAAGGTCTCCCCGACCCGGCCCATCGCCTGGGAGTCGGAGGAGAACATGCTGATCACGCCCATGTCCTGCAGCACGGTCTCGGCGGCGATGGTCTCCACCCGCACCCGGCTGTCGGCGAAGGAGACGTCCTCGGGGATGTCGTGGTTGAGGTGGTGGCAGACCATCACCATGTCCAGCAGCTCGTCAGCCGAGTTGATCGTGTACGGCAGCGTCGGGTTCGTCGAGGACGGCAGCGCGTTCGGCTCGCCGGCGATGCGGATCATGTCCGGCGCGTGCCCGCCGCCCGCGCCCTCGGTGTGGAAGGTGTGGATCGCGCGGCCGTTGATGGCGCTGATCGTGTCCTCCAGGTAGCCGGCCTCGTTGAGGCTGTCGGCGTGCAGCGCCACCTGGACGTCGTACTCGTCGGCCATCCGCAGCGCGCAGTCCACCACCGCCGGGGTGGAGCCCCAGTCCTCGTGCACCTTCAGCGCGCACGCCCCGGCCTCGATCTGCTCGGCGAGCGCGGCGGGCAGGCTGCCGTTGCCCTTGGCCATGATGCCGATGTTGACCGGCAGCGCCTCGACGGCCTGCAACATGCGGCCGATGTTCCACGGGCCGGGCGTGCAGGTGGTGCCGCGGGTGCCGTCGGTGGGGCCGGTGCCGCCGCCGATCAGCGTCGTGATGCCGTTGGTGAGCGCGGTCTGGGCCTGCTGCGGCGCGATCAGGTGCACGTGCGGGTCGATGGCCCCCGGAGTGGCGATCATGTTCTCGCCCGCCAGCACCTCGGTCCCGGCGCCGATGACCAGCCGGCGGTCCACGCCGTTCTGGGTGTGCGGGTTGCCCGCCTTGCCGATCCCGACGATCCGGCCGTCCTTGATGCCGATGTCACCCTTGACGACGCCGAGCACCGGGTCCAGGACGACCGCGTTGGTGATCACCAGGTCGAGCGCGATCGTGGCGTTCTGGGAACCGGGGTCGGACGCCATGCCGTCGCGGGCGGTCTTGCCGCCGCCGTAGACGGCCTCGTCGCCGTAGTAGCCGGCCGTGTGGTCCTTCTCGATCTCGATCACCAGGTTGGTGTCGGCCAGTCGGACCCGGTCGCCCACGGTGGGGCCGAACATGGAGACGTACTGCTTGCGGTTCATGGTGCTCATCGGCTCAGGCCTTCTTCTTCCCGGCGGCCGGCTTCTTGGCGGCGGCCTTCCTGGCGGGCGCCTTCCGCGCCGGCTTCTCCTCGCCCGCCGCCTTCCGCGCCGGCTTCTCCTCGCCCGCCGCCTTCCGCGCCGGCTTCTCCTCGCCCGCCGCGCGGACGGTGGCCCCGGGCTCCGGCTGGTCGGCGTACCCCAGCTCGGCCAGGCGGCGCAGGGCGTGCGTGCGGCTGTCCCTGGCCCGCAGTCCGCCGTCCACCAGTCCCGCGAAGCCGACGACGCGCATGCCGCCGGCGAACTCGACCAGCGTGACCTGGTGGGTGTCACCCGGCTCGATGCGGACGGCGGTCCCGGCCGGGATGTCGAGATGCATGCCGTACGCCTTCTCACGGTCGAAGCTGAGCGCCCGGTTGGCCTCGAAGAAGTGGAAGTGCGAGCCGACCTGGATGGCCCGGTCGCCGGTGTTGCGCACGGTCAGGGTGACCGAGGCGCGACCGGCGTTGATCTCGATCGGGTCGTCCCCGTACATGATCCGGTCCGTGTCCGTCATGGCGAACCGCTCCTTTCTGGTCGCGGCGGGTGTCAGCCGCCGATGGGGTCGTGGCAGGAAACGAGCTTGGAACCGTCCTTGAACGACGCCTCGACCTGCATCAGCTTGAGCATTTCGCGCACCCCGGGCATGACGTCCCCGGCGCCGAGCACCTGCTTGCCGAGCTCCATGCACTCGGCCACGGTCCTGCCGTCCCGCGCGGCCTCCAGGACCGCGACGCTGATCAGCGCCACCGCCTCGCTGTAGTTCAGCTTCACGCCGCGGTCGCGGCGCCTGGTGGCCAGGTCGGCGACCACGTAGATCAGCAGCTTGTCGATTTCGCGCGGTGCGAGGTTCATGAGCTCTCCTTAGGTGGAAGCGCGCCGGACGCCGGAGAACGCCGGGACCGCCGCCAGGAAGATCCAGGTGACCAGGACGAACGGCCAGGTCAGGGTGTGCCCGCCGACCGGCGCGAACAGGTGGCCGACGAACGCCGTCAGCACGGTCGCCGACACCACGCCGGCCAGGGCGTACAGCAGGCCGAGCACGGTCGGCACGACGAACGCGCAGCACAGCGCGATGCCGGTGAGCACCGCGTTGTAGCCGTACAGGCCGGCGCCGATGTCGGCCGCGGGCGCGCCGAGCAGCACGGCCACCACGATCCCGACGGCGCTGGCGGCCAGCGCGGCCACCGCGACCCGCCATCCGGCGAGCGCCAGGCCGATCAGGAAGATCAGCCCGACGTACCACTTGCCCTGGAAGAACACCTGGCCGACGCCGTTGAGCAGGCCCTGCCACAGGTCCGCGAACGTCACCGTGGTCCCCGGGGACGTGGCCGACGGCGGCGCCGCGAGAGTGTGCCTGCGCCAGACCCGCTCGTAGGACGGGCCGCCGACCACCATGATCGTGGCGACCACGCAGAACGGCGCGGTGAGCCCCGGCAGGCCATGCGGCCCGAGCAGTGTCTTGAGCGCCGCCGTCAGGACGCTGCCCATGATCGCCCCGACGACGACCAGCAGCAGCGTGATCCACCGGGCCTGGAAGTAGAGCACCAGCGCGACGCCGATCAGCGTGCCGTTGAAGCCTTCGAGCCCCGCGGTCACGCTCTCCCGCGCCGCGCCGAGGAACCAGGCGGTGAGCGTGCCCACGGCGGCGCCGATCAGGCCGAAGAGCGCGAACCGCCATCCGGCGGCGAGCAACGCTACGACGAAGCAGATCGCGGTCGCCAGGTTGTTCTGCAGGTCCACCTGGCTGAAGCCGCGGAGCGTGGCGAGCGGCAGGTCGGGCATCTCGGCACGCATGTACGCCTGCCTCTCTCGCCACTCGCCGGAACCGGGTCAACGAGCGGCAACATTCCCCGGCGTCCGGCGCGCCACGCGGCGGCGGTGATTCGATGGACATTCTTTGCAAAGGCCGTCGAAAACGAGTCGAGACCTAAGAGCACCTCAACAATGGACAGGCCCGGCAAAGGCCCTTGACCAGGGCGTTTTACGTCTACTCCGGCCGATCATCCTGTCTGGGGACAGGAAGCGAGGTCGAGCGATGCCGCCAGGGCTCAACACCGGGGATTCGGCCTGGGTGCTCGTGAGCGCCGCCATGGTGCTGCTCATGACGCCCGGCCTGGCCTTCTTCTACGGCGGCATGGTCCGCGCCCAGAACGTGCTCAGCATGCTCTTCATGAGCTTCGTCTCGATAGCCCTGGTCACGATCCTGTGGTTCGGCTACGGGTACGGCCTCGTCTTCGGCCCGGACGTGGGCGGCGCCGGAGTGATCGGCTTCGGCGACCTGCGCTTCGCCGACATCACACCCACCATGCTGCACGGCCGCGTCCCCACCTACGCCTTCGCGCTGTTCCAGCTCACCTTCGCCATCATCACGGTGGCCCTGATCAGCGGATCGGTCGCCGGCCGGACCCGGCTCGGGCCGTGGATCGTCTTCTCGATCGTCTGGGTGACGCTGGTGTACTTCCCGATCGCGCACTGGGTGTTCGACCGGCAGGGCTGGATCAGCCGGTGGGGCGTGCTCGACTTCGCCGGCGGCCTGGTCGTCGAGCTGAACTCCGGCATGGCCGGCCTGGCCCTGGCCCTCGCGCTCGGTCCAGGCGTGCGTTTCCGCAGGAAGGAGCCGCCCCGGCCGAGCAACATCCCGTTCGTCATGCTCGGCCTGGGCCTGCTGTGGTTCGGCTGGTTCGGTTTCAACGCCGGCTCGGCCATGGCCGACGGGAGCATCGCCGTCAACGCCTTCCTGACCACCATGATCGCCGGTTCGGCCGGGATGCTCACGTGGCTCGTCATCGAATGGTTCCGGTACCGGCACTTCACCCGGCTCGGCTCGGCCACCGGCGCGCTGGCCGGACTGGTGGCCATCACGCCGTCCTGCGCGTACGTCAACTCCGAGGGCGCCCTGATCATCGGCATCGTGGCCGCCGTCGTGGTGTCGTTCGCCGTGACCTGGAAGCTCGTCCTCGGCTACGACGACACCCTGGACGTCGTCGGTGTGCACGGCGCGGGCGGCATCGTCGGCACGGCCCTCATCGGCCTGCTCGCCACCGGCGTCGGCGTCAGCACGACCAAGGGCCTGTTCTACGGCGGCTCGATCCAGGTGCTGCTCAAGCAGATCGCCGCGATCATCGTGGTCGCGCTCTACTCCTTCATCGTCACCTACCTGATCGGCCGGGTCGTCGACCGGGTCTGCCGGATGCGCGAGACCGAGGCCGAACAGCTCGCCGGCACCGACGCGCAACTCGGGACGGAGGACTGATGGCCGCCACCCGGCATCCGGCCCGCGCCCTCGCCCTGGTGGCGGTGGGCGGCGGCGTCGGCGCGGTCGTCCGCCACCTGCTCACCCAGACGCTGATGGGCGCCGACCATCCGCTGCCCTGGCCCACGCTGGTGGTCAACGTCGTCGGCTGCCTGCTGATGGGCCTGCTCACCGGCGAGCTGACCCGGCACCCGCTGCACCGCATGCCGGTCAAGGCGCTGCTCGGCACGGGCTTCCTGGGCGGCTTCACCACCTTCTCGCACCTGGTGGACGGCGTCCGCGAGCTGACCGTGGACGGCGCGGCCGGCTGGGCGGCGGTCTACCTCGTGCTCAGCGTCGTCCTGGGCCTGGTGGCCGTCTGGGCGGGCCTGAAGCTGGGCGGCCGGCGGTGATCCTCGTCCTGGTGGTCTTCGTCGGCGGCCTGATCGGCGCGCCCGCCCGATACCTCGTGGACGCCGGGGTCACCAAGGCGGCCGGCAAGGCGATGCCCTGGGGCACGCTGGCCGTCAACGTCATCGGCTCGGCCGTGCTCGGCGTCCTGATGGGCATCGCCTCGCGCGACTCCCTGCCGCCGGCCGTGCTGTCGCTGGTCGGCACCGGGTTCTGCGGCGCGCTCACCACGTTCAGCACCTTCAGCACCGACACCTGGAAGATGCTGGCCGCCGGGTCCACCGGCCGGGCGCTGGCCAACATCGCCATGAACGTGGTGCTCGGCCTGGCCGTCGTCAGCCTCGGCTACCTGCTCGGCAGGGCGCTGGCCGGCTGACCGGAAGGAGGCGGGAACGCCCATGACCGTCCCGTCCCCGTGGGAGCGGGCCAAACGGGCCGTGGTCGGCCGCCCGCTGCGGACCAAGCACCTGGAGCGGCAGCTCCTGCCCAAGCGGCTGGCGCTGCCCGTCTTCTGCAGCGACCCGATCTCGTCGGTGGCGTACGCGACCGAGCAGATCATCATGGCCCTCACCCTGGGCGGCCTCGTCCTGCTGCACCTGACCGGCTGGATCGCGGCGGCCATCGTGGCCATGCTGGTGATCATCATCGTGTCCTACCGGCAGACCTGCTACGCCTACCCGGGCGGCGGCGGCGCGTACGTCGTCAGCCGGGAGAACCTGGGCGTCAACGCCAGCCTGGTCGCCGCCAGCGCGCTGCTGGTCGACTACGTGCTGACCGTGGCCGTCTCCGTCGCCGCGGGGGTGGACGCCATCACCTCCTACGCGCCCGGCCTGAACCGCTGGTCGGCGCCCCTGAGCGTGGCCTGCGTCGCGCTGCTCACCCTGGTCAACCTGCGCGGCACCCGCGAGTCCGGCCGCGGGTTCGCGGTGCCCACCTACGCCTTCATCGCCACGGTCTACCTGATGTTCCTGGTCGCCGCCTGGCGGCTGCTGACCGGCGAGCATCCCCGCGCGGTCAGCGCCGACTTCACCATCGAACCGCTCTACCAGCCCGTCGGCTTCGTCGCGGTCTTCCTGGTGCTGCGCGCGTTCGCCTCCGGCTGCACGGCGCTGACCGGGGTGGAGGCGGTCAGCAACGGCGTGCCCGCCTTCCGCCGGCCCAAGAGCAGGAACGCGGCGAACACCCTGGCGATCATGGGCGTGCTGTCGGTCACCATGTTCACCGGCATCACCGTGCTGGCCCTGCTCACCCACGTGCGGATGACCGACCCCGACCACCCCGGAAGGCTCGCCGGGATGCCCGCCGGGTACGTCGAGCCCACCGCCCTGGCCCAGATCGGCGACGCCGTCCTCGGCCGCGGCGTCCTGTACGCCCTCCTCCAGGCCAGCACCGCGGCGATCCTGATCATGGCCGCCAACACCGCCTACAACGGCTTCCCCATGCTGGCCTCGATCCTGTCCGCCGACTCCTACCTGTCCAGGCAGCTCCACAAGCGCGGCGACCGGCTGGTGTTCAGCAACGGCATCCTGCTGCTCGCGACGGCCGCGGCCGTGCTGCTCGTCGTCTTCGACGCCAACAGCTCCCGGCTCATCCAGCTCTACATCATCGGCGTCTTCATCTCCTTCACGCTGAGCCAGGCCGGCATGGTCCGGCACTGGCGGCGCACCGGCCCGGGTTCGCCCGGCGTGCGGCGGCGGCAGGCCGTCAACGCGACCGGCGCGACGGTGACCGCCGCCGTCCTGGTGATCGTCCTGGTGACCAAGTTCATGAACGGCGCCTGGCTCGTCTGCCTGGCCATCCCCGGGCTGTTCGCGCTCATGAAGGGCATCAGGCGGCACTACGACCAGGTACAGGCGGCCACCACGCCCGACACGCCCGTCGAGCTGCCCGCCGGCGCCCACGCCATGGTGCTGGTCTCCCGGCTGGGCAGCCCCGCGCTCCAGGCGGTCGCCTACGCCGCGGCCACCCGTCCGGCCGGGCTGGAGGCCGTGCACGTGTGCACCGACGAGGAGACGACCCGCGAGCTGCGCGAAGGATGGGAGCGGTACGCCCCCTCCTCCGTGCCGCTGACGATGATCGACGCGCCCTACCGGACGACTGTGGGCCCGATCCTGCGGCACGTGCGCGACCGGCTGGCCCTGCACCCCGGCCACATCGTGACCGTCTACATCGTGGACTACGTGACCGGCCACTGGTGGGAGCCGGCCCTGCACAACCGGCTGACCGCCCGGCTGCGCGACCAGCTGCTGCTGGTCCCCGGGGTGATGGTCACGCTGGTGCCCTACCGGCTGGCCTCGGGCGAACGCCGCGCCGAGCGCCGCCCGCGCCTGCCCACGCGCCTGGCCGTCCTGGCCATGCAGCCGACCGACGACGCCCCCGCCCCCGCCTCCGCCTCCGACGCCGACGACGGTTAGGCGGTGGCCCTGACGACGTGCATGAGCTCGGCCAGGACCTCGGTGTTGAGCTGGTAGGCCAGCCGCACCTCGCCGATGATCCGCCGCTGCTCGCGCTCGTCGAGCTCCGCGCCGAGGGCGTCGAGCCGCGCCCGGTACTCGGTCTTGAACCGCGGGAGGCTGCCCACCTCGTCGAAGATGTAGAAGTCGACGCCTCCGCCGGCCTGGTAGCCGAAGATCTTCTGCAGTTCCATGCGGATGAACTGGCCGCCCGACAGGTCGCCGAGGTAGCGGGTGTAGTGGTGGGCGACGTACCCGCCGGGCCAGTCGGCCATCTGCTCGATGCGGGCCTGGAGGGTGCGGGTGGCCTTGGAGGGGGTGACGCGCTCGCGCCAGGCGGGGCCGTAGATCGTGGCCAGGTCGCGTTCCAGGGCGGGCTCGCGGTAGAGCTCGGGGAAGACGAAGCGGCCGGCGACCGGGTGGTCGGCCAGCTCCTTCGAGACGCCGTCGAGGGCGAGGTAGGCGAAGTAGTGCTGGGCGACCATCTCGCCGTACTCGTGCTCGCTCAACCGGCCGCCCATCAGCTCGGCGAGGTAGCCCTCGGACTCGGCCGACTCGTGGTCGCCCCAGGTGGCGGCCCTCAAGGTCTCGGAGAACGACGTCGTCACAGCACTTCCTCAACTCGCGCGACTGTTTCTGACACAGTGTCACAAACCCTCGGAGGCTCCGTCAAGGCGATGACGACAGCATGTCAGCAAAACTCGCCTCGCCGTTCATCTACCCAGGAAGAACGAACTCAAGAGGGCACACCCCGCAAGGCCCCCGTCGCGTACAGTGGCGGACGCCAAACGGTCCGCTACCTGGAAAAATCGCTCTAACATACGGTGACACCGTCAGCCGCCAGCCGACCCAGGAGTGATCTTGACCGTCCAAGCCGATGTCGCCAGGCGACGCATTGAGGACCTGCTCCGGCAGCACGAGGAGCAGATCCTCGCCCGCTGGGTGCAGCTCGCCAAGGCCCCGTCGGACGAGCTCCTCGACATATACCGGGCGCTGCAGTCCGCGCTCGACCAGGGCAAGGGAGACCTCGCCGACGTCCGCGGCCTGCTCGCGGAGCTCTCCCGCACCCGCGCCCGCGCGGGCCACGCGCCGGCCGACACCGCCCGCGCCGTCTTCGGCCTCAAGGAGGCCCTGTACGAGGTCGTCGAGGCCGACGGCGAGGCCGAGGCCCTGCGCGGCTTCATCTGGTTCTCCCGGCTCATCGACGACCTGGGCCTGCTCACCTTCGAGACCTTCTCCGACGCCCGCGAGAAGATCATCCTGGACCAGGCCGAGCAGCTGCTCGAACTGTCCACCCCGGTGGTCAAGCTCTGGGAGGGCATCGTCGCCGTCCCGCTGATCGGCACCCTCGACTCCGCCAGGACCCAGGTCGTGATGGAGAAGCTGCTGCAGACCCTGGTCGACACCGGGGCCGAGCACGCTGTGATCGACATCACCGGCGTGCCCGCCGTGGACACCCAGGTGGCCCAGCACCTGCTCAAGACCGTGGTGGCCGCCAGGCTGATGGGCGCCGAGTGCGTCATCTCCGGCATCCGCCCGCAGATCGCGCACACCATCGTCACGCTCGGCATCGAGTTCGGCGACATCGTCACCAAGGCGTCGCTGGCCGACGCGCTCGCCCACGCCTTCAGGCGCAGCGGCGTGCAGGTGATCCGGTCGCACAACGCCCGGATCGCCGTGCGGGCGGAGGACGCCTGATGCAGCGGGTGCCCGTACTCAAGCTCGGCGACATCCTGATCGTCTCCATCCAGATCGACCTGGAGGACCAGAGCGTGCTGGCCCTCCAGGAGGACCTGGCCGATCGGGTCGTCGCCACCGGGGCCAGAGGCGTGATCATCGACATCACCGCGGTGGAGATCGTCGACTCCTTCATCGGCCGCATGCTGGCCACCATCGCCACCATGTGCCGCATGCTGGACGCCCAGACGGTCGTCGTCGGTATGCGTCCCGCGGTGGCGATCACCCTGGTCGAGCTGGGCCTGTCGCTGGGCGGTGTGCGTACGGCGCTGAACCTGGAGAAGGGAGTGGCGCTCCTTGACCACGTCAGGGGCGCCGACAGGTGACCGAGACGATGACGATCGCGGGCAGCGCGGACGTCGTGATGGTCCGGCAGGTCGTACGGACCCTCGCGATCGAGGCGGGGTTGTCCCTCGTCGACCAGACCAAGATCGTCACTGCGGCCAGTGAGCTGGCCCGCAACGCGCTCGTCTACGCCGGCGGCGGCGACGTGCGCATCGACCTCGTCGAGAACGGCAGGAAACGCGGCCTCAAGCTGATCTTCAGCGACGAGGGCCCCGGCATCCCCGACCTCGACAAGGCGCTCACCGACGGTTTCACCACCGGCGGCGGGATGGGCCTCGGCCTCGGCGGCTCGCGCCGGCTGGTCGACGAGTTCGACCTGATCTCCGCCCCCGGCAAGGGCACGACCGTGACGGTGACCAAATGGGCCAGGTGACCCCGGCCTGGGTGCGCGCCGAGGACCCGAGCGCCGTCGGCGCCGTCCGGCGACAGGCGGTCGCGCTGGCCGAGGTGGCCGGCTTCGACACCACCCGCACCGGGCAGATCGCCGTGGCCGTCAGCGAGGCCGTGTCCAACCTGGTCAAGCACGCCGTGGAGGGCGTCGTCCTGGTCCGGCCGCACCCCGAGGCCCCGCTCGGGGTGGAACTCGTCGCAGTGGACAAGGGCCCCGGCATGGCCGACGTGGCCCGCGCCCTGCGCGACGGCTACTCCACCTCCGGCACGCTCGGCATCGGCATGGGCGCGATCGCCCGCATCGCCACCGGATACGACGTTCACTCGGTGCCCGGTATGGGCACTGTGCTCGTCATGCATTTCACCGCTGAGGGCACGCCCGGCCCGCCGTTGCGCGCCAGCGGCTTGACCCGGCCGATCGGCGACGAGGTGAGCTGCGGGGACGGCTACGCCATCGCCGAGAACGGAGAGACGACGACGGTGCTGCTGTGCGACGGGCTGGGCCACGGCCACATCGCCGCCGTCGCCGCGGAGACCGCCGTCGAGCTGTTCGCGCAGGTCAACGACCAGGAGCCGCTGTCGATCCTGGAACACCTGCACCGCGGGCTGCACGGGACCCGCGGCGGCGCCGTCGCGGTGGCGAGGGTCGGGCCGGACACCGTCACCTACGCCGGGCTCGGCAACGTCTCCGGCTGGGTGGCCGACGCGACCGGCCGGCAGGGCATGATCTCGCTGCCCGGCATCGCCGGCCACCAGGGACGCACCCTGCGCCAGTACGAGTACCGCATCGCCCCGTACGCCACCGTCGTCATGCACTCCGACGGCCTGACCGACCGATGGGACCCCGGGAACGTGCCGGGGCTGTTCGCGCGCACCCCCGCGGTCATCGCGGCGGGCCTGCTGCGCGAGGCCGGCAGCAGGCGTGACGACGCCTGCGTGGTGACGGTGAGGCCCGGCAATGGCGGGAACTGAGCTCGTCAGGATCGGCCTCGACACCGACCAGGACGTCTTCGTCCTGCGCCGGCTCGGCCGGGCCGCCGCCGAGCTGGTCGGGCTGGAGTCGCAGGACCAGACCAGGGTCGCCACCGCCCTCAGCGAGGTGGGCAGGGAGGCGTTCGGCAAGGGCGCCGCCGCCGTGATCACGCTCGGCCGCGACGTGCTGCTGATCACCATCCGGCACACCAGGCCATCCGGTTTGGACCGCTCCGAAGGCGTGACACTGGCCGGTCGGCTCGTGGACGACATCACCCTCGGCGACGGCCACGTCACGATCACCAAGCGGCTGCGGCCACGGGCGGCCGCCGTCTCACTGGAGTCCATCCGCGCGGGCCTCGCCAAGCTGGCCCCGGTCAGCGCGCTGGAGGAGCTGCGCGAGCAGAACAGGGAGCTCGCCGAGACCCTGGAGGACGTGCTGCGGCTCAACTCCGAGCTGCAGGAGACCAACACCGGCGTGCTGGCCATGTACAACCAGCTCTCGGCCGAGCTGGAGGAGACCAACAGGGGAGTCGTCGCCCTGTACGCCGAGCTGGACGAGAAGTCCACCCAGCTCCGCGAGACGATCGAGGCGCGCAACCGCTTCTGGGCCACCGTCAGCCACGAGCTGCGCACCCCCCTGAACTCCGTCATCGGCCTGGTCCGGCTGCTGACCGGCCAGGGGGGCGAGCCGCTGACCGAGGAGCAGACCCACCAGATCGGGCTGATCGGCGACTCGGCGCAGACGCTGCTCGAACTCGTCAGCGAGCTGCTCGACATGGCCAAGGCCGAGTCCGGCCGCCTGGATCCCCAGCCCACGCTGGTCAACCTGTCCCGGATGGCCGGGCAGCTGCACGTCACCATGCGTCCCACCAGCGAGCGCGCCGGGGTGACGCTGAGTCACGAGATCGCTCCGGAGGCCACCGAGCTGTACGCCGACGAGAGCATGTTGATCAGAATTCTGCGTAATTTGCTCTCGAACGCGCTCAAATTCACGCAAAGCGGGCAGATAGTGCTGGCCGCGCATGCCGACGAAGCCAATGGCGAGATCGTCATCACGGTCACCGACAGCGGCATCGGCATCTCGGAGGAACATTTGAGGCGCGTGTTCGAGGACTTCTACCAGGTTCCCGGCTCGCTGCAGGTCAGGGCGAGGGGCACCGGCCTCGGCCTCCCGTACGCGCGCAGGCTCGCCGAGGCGCTGGGCGGCACGCTGGAGCTCACCAGCACCCAGGGCGAGGGCACCGTCGCCACCCTGCGGCTGCCGCACCAGATCGGCACGCCCGAGCTGGAACGCGTGCTGATCGCCGACGACGACGAGGTGTTCCGCGCCAGTGCCCGCCGCATGCTCTACGGCTTCACCGTCCACGTGGACGAGGCCGCCGACGGCGCCGCCGCGCTCGACGTCATGGCCGCCTCCCCGCCCGACGTGATCCTCGTCGACCTGCTCATGCCCCGCGTCGACGGCAACGTCCTGCTGCACCAGATGGCCGAGGACGAGCGGCTGAGCGGCATCCCCGTCGTCATCGTGACCATCGCTCCGCAGCACGCCCCCGGCAATCGGCCGGTACTGTCCAAGCACGGGCTGCGCAGGGAACACCTCCTGCAGGCCATCCGCAGCGCCCGCCAGGGCGAGAACGGCGGTGCTGGAGAGGACCAGGATGTCTGAGTCCGCACGCGTGCTGGTGGTGGACGACACGCCCACCAAGCGCTACATCCTGTCGAGCTGGCTGCGCCGCTCCGGGCACCAGGTGCTGGAGGCGAGAGGCGGCGAGGAGGCACTCGGCATGCTCGCCGCCAACCAGATCGACCTGGTCGTCCTCGACGTCCGCCTGCCCGACATCGGCGGCTACGAGGTCTGCGAGCTGATCAAGGCCAACCCGGCCACCGCCTCCATCCCCGTCATCCAGGTGTCGGCCAACGCGATCACCCCCGCCGACCGCACCGAGGGCCTGGAACGCGGCGCCGACGCCTACCTGAGCGAGCCCATCGAGCCCACCGAGTTCGCCGCCACCGTCGAGGCCATGCTGCGTTACTACCGGGCGCGCTGGCGGGCCGAGCTGATGGCCGAACGCCTGGCCAAGCTGGCCGAGGTGACCCTGCGGATGAACGAGGCCGAGACGTTCGACGAGCTGCTGACCGTGGCCGTGGAGGGCACGGCCGAGGTGCTCGGCCGCTACTGCGGCACGCTCGCCGTGCTGCCCGACGGGCGGCTGCGGCGCTACCGCGCCCGGCCCGGCGAGCCCGCCGCCGCCCAGGCCGCCGCCCCCGACGTGCTGGACCGCCTGTCGAAGCTGGCGCTCAAGGACGCCGCCAGGGCCCGGGTGTTCACCCTGGACAGCACCGAGTGGCAGGGCCTGCTGCCCGACGTGCGCGCCGAGGGCTCCACCACCGGCGTGCTCTGCCGTACCAAGAACTCCCCGTCGCCGGTCTACCTCGGGGTCGAGGCCGTCTCGCCGCTCGACGCCGACGAGGTCAACCTGCTGCGCCAGCTCGGCCAGGAGCTGGCGCTGGCCCTGGGCGCGCTGCGCGCCTACACCGAGGAGCACGACATCGCGCTGACCCTGCAGCGCAGCCTGCTGCCCAGCCGCATCCCCGAGGTGCCGGGCCTGCAGGTCGCGCTGCGCTACCAGCCCGCCGTGGACAACGTCGAGGTCGGCGGCGACTTCTACGAGGTGCTGCAGGTCGACGGACGCGTGCTGGTCGCCGTCGGCGACGTGGAGGGCCACTCCCTGCACGCCGCGACCGTCATGGCCGAGGTGCGCCACGCCCTGCGCGCCTCGCTCATCGCCCAGGTGGACCTGAGCGCCTCCCTCGACCTGCTCAACCAGATGATGCGGCGCTACCACCGGGGCCTGACCGCCACCGTGTGCCTGATGCTCATCGACCCGGCCACCGGCGAGATCGAGCTGGCCAATGCCGGGCACATGCCGCCGCTGTTCGCCGGGCCCGGCAGCTCCTACCACACGCTGGGGAACCTGCTGCTCGGCGCGGTGCCCGAGCGGTACCAGGTGGACCGGCTCAAACTGCCGCCCGGCGGCACGATGATGTTGTTCACCGACGGGCTGCTGGAGGACCGGCACGTCCTGCTCGACGACAGCATGGAGAAGGCCAGGCAGCTCGCCGAGACCGTCGAGGACGACCTGGAGGACTTCGCCGAGCGCATGCTGGCGGCGTTCGGGGCGCGCGAGGACGACGTGGCGCTGGTCGTCGTCCGCCGCACGCCCGACGCGGACTCCGCCGGAACCTGACCGCGCAGTCCCGGCGGCCTCTTGGGGGCCTCCTGGGGGCGCGTCAGCGGGTGTAGCGGTGCTTGGCTCCCGGCGGGAAGTACTCGGCGTCCCCGGCCTCGCGCAACCGGATGAACGGCATCTGCTGCGCCACCGGCACGTAGTTCGCGAACTCGCTGTTCAGCCGCAAAAGCTGGGCCAGGATCGAGGCGCCCACCGCCTGGGCGACCTCGTCGGAGGGCTTCTCGCCGGGCATCAGCTCCACCGTGACCGTCAGATGCCGGTCGCGGTCGGCGTCCTCCGCCACCTCCATCACGAACTTGCCCGTCACCGACCCGCTGACCTCGGGCTGCTCCAGCCCCACCGCGATGTTCTCGGGGTAGACGTTCGCGCCGTAGTAGGACAGCGTGAAGTGGCTGCGGCCGAACACGTAGACGAACGGGTGGCGCGGGCCGGAGGCGGCGGCTCTGAAACCGTGCCGCTCGGCGAACTCCAGCATGCGCTCGTACGGGATCACCCCGCCCTCGTCGGCGATGTGGTACCGGATCAGGGGGACGCCGTTGTCGCCGGAGAACAGCAGCGTGCCCTCCTGCTCCTCGAAGAAGCGCACCCGAGGGTCGTACTGCACCAGGGTCGGCAGGCGGGACTCCCCGAACAACTTCCTGGCCGTGTCCGGACGTCCGGCCAGGAATCGGCGCAGCTCGACCGAGAGCGGGGTCTCGTTGCCGAGCACCCCGGCGTCGGCGGTGCCGTACAGGGAGGCGATCCCGCGCACGGGGTCGGCGATCCCGGCCCGTTCGGCCACCAGCGTGCGCCACTCCTCGCTGAACACCTCGCCCGCCGTGACCAGCTTGACGTTCCAGTCGGCCCAGGGGAGCGGCTCGGTGTCGATGACGTTCTTCAGGAACGGCGGATAGCCCAGCAGGACCACCTGGTCGAAGTGCGGCGCCAGCTCCGGCAGCACCCGGGCGATCTCCCTGCGGTCGGTGCCCGGCGCGACGACGGTGATCGGGTAGCCGCGCTCGGCCAGGTGACGGCAGCACTCGATGGTGAACAGGCCGCCCACCCAGGTGCCGAGGGCGAAGCAGACCACGGCCAGCGTACGGCGTTCGCGGGCGTCGAAGGAGTCCCGGAAGACCTCCTCGAAACGGGCGGCGATCACCCGCTCGTCGGCGACCGAACGCGGCCAGAACGACGGCGTACCCGTCGAACCGGACGACACGGCGATCATGTCCCCGATCACGCCGTCCCGGCAGAGGTCGGGGAGGGGGTGACGGCGGATGTAGGCGTCCTTGGACGTCATCGGCAGCCGCCTGAAGTGCTCCGGAGCGGTCACGCTCGCGGGCTCGACCCCGTGCTCGGCCAGGAACGAGCGATAGGCCGGCACGGTCGCGGCCACCTGATGAAAGAGCTCAAGGGGATCCATGGGGTACGCGCGGCCGTCCGCCCAGAACCCCGGCCCTGAACGCCCACCACGCCTCCTCCCTCCACTGATTGATCGTCTCCACCCCCATGGTGACACCACCCACTACGTCCCACACCCCTCCAACCCCCCGCCCCCTCCGCGCTCGGCACTGCCGGTTGCAGCTGAAGCTGTCGGTGTTCAGGGTGAGCTGTCGGATTCCGCCTTCGGCTCCGATCTTGGTGAGGCAGAATGCTCAGCCATGACGGCGCGGGGACGGAGAGTTCACGGAATTCCTGCGCGCGGCGTTCGACTTCGCCGGCGACGTGGCGCACGACCTCGCCCACAGCGTGATCAACATGCTGGAGGGCGCGGAGCTGTCGGCGCAGGTGTCCCACAGCGAGGCGCCGCTGGAGATCGCCGGTAGGCACCTCGCACGGCTCATCGACTCCTATCGATGAGCTGAGCCGGCTTACGGCTGTCGTGCAGGCTTCCTGAGCACCTCGGTGAGGGCCGAGATGTTCTGATCGCCGTAGCCCGCCTCGACCGCCCGCCTCACCAGGTCATGGAGCGGGGCGAGCCAGGTCGTGTCGACGTTCGTCTCCCTGGCCAGGTCCTCGTCGTGGGCAGCCGCCGCCAGGAACAGGTTCACCGAGGAGGCGGCGTCGGTGTAGTCGCCGCTGTCGATCTCCTTGGCGTAGATCGGCAGCAAGGACTTGATCATGTCCAGCCACTTGCCGGCGAAGCGCACCATCGTGTTCACCTCCAGCCCGCGCGCCTGGACCGCGGCGGCGCCCTGGAAGAAGCCGACGAGTGCCGGCAGCAGCATGGCGCCCACCGCCATCTCGTACAGGGCGGCCAGGTCGGCCTCGTCGCCGAGGTGGACGGTGTCGCCACCCAGCACCTTCAGGGTCGTCTCGAACTCCTCGAAGACCGCCTTGTCGCCGCTGTAGTACAGCAGGGTGTCCGGCGCTCCCACGGCCGAGGGCACGTTCTTGACCGCGCCGGCCAGGACCCGGGCGCCATGGCCGATGGCCCAGGCGGCCGTCTCTCGGGCGCCGGCCGGGGAACCGCTGTTGAGGGTGACCAGGGCTCGTCCGCGCAGCGACGCGCCGGCGGGCCGCAGTGCCACCCGGGTGTCCTCGAAGGTGGTCAGGCAGGTGATGACCAAGGGACTTGCCGCCACCGCGTCCTCAATGGCCTCCGCATGTCTGGCTCCCATGGCGATGAGGGGCGCGGCTTTGGCGGCGGTCCTGTTCCAGACGGTGGTCGGGTGTCCGGCCTTGACGAAGGCCTCGGCCAGTGCTGTGCCCATGGAGCCCAGTCCGATGACGGTCACAGGTGTCAGGTTCTTCGCGGTCATATGCATGCTCCAGCCACAGAGATGAGGAGATGGGCGCGCTGTAGTGGAGACCGTTGTGGTCTGGCGCGGGCCTGTTCCATGCTGCCTGGAGCGCCTGCATTCTCTCAAGTACCTACATTTTTGCCGGGTACTGACATAAATGTAAGCATAGGTCGGTGAAGGAGACGAAGAAGCGGACGTTCACCTGCGGTCTCGACGCCGCCATCGCTGTCATGGGAGGCAAGTGGAAGGGACTGATCCTTTTCGCGCTCCAGGATGGTCCCCTGCGCTTCGGGGAGTTGCGGCGCGCGGTGCCTGGCATCAGCGAGCGGGTGTTGATCCTGCAGTTGCGGGAGATGCAGACCGCCGGGCTGCTGCATCGCGAGGTCTATCACCAGGTCCCGCCGAAGGTGGAGTACTCGCTCACCGAGTTCGGTCATTCACTGAACACCGCAATGGCGCCGCTCGGGGAGTGGGGCGAGGAGCACGTCGAGCGCATCGAGGCCATTCCGTGGGACCAGGTGGGGTGAACGTGAGCGGATGGATCGGCAGGCTTCATCACCCCCTGCTTCACACTCCCGCCGCCCGCCCCTCTCCCCTCCGCGCCCGCGTGCGCCCACTTCCGCGCCATGGACCTTCGCGTTCGCGCACACGTGTCTTCGCGCAGCTCCGCCTCGATGTGCGCATGCGTTGGCACCCTCGCGTCAGCGCCCGTTCGCGGGGCCCGCCGTACCCTGTGCCCGCCGTACCCCCGCCCGTGGGGCGCTGTACGGCCGGTGTCGCTCGGCGGCTTCCGTCCACAAGGGGCGGTGGGGTTACTCGCCTGGGCGGACGAGGCCGGTTTCGTAGGCGAAGACGATGGCCTGGGCGCGGTCGCGCAGCCCGAGTTTCGTCAGCACCCGCCCCACATGCGTCTTGACCGTCTGCTCGGCCACGAACAGCTTCTGGGCGATCTCCTGGTTGGACATGGCCTGGGCGACCAGGATGAGCACCTCGGTCTCGCGCTCGGTCAGCTCCTCCGGCCGCCGGCCCGACGGCGGACGGGGACCGCCCAGCCGGGCGAACTCGTGGATCAGCCGCTTGGTGATGGCCGGCGCGATGAGCGCGTCGCCGGCCGCGACCACGCGGACGGCCTCCGCGAGCTGGGCCGCCGACGCGTCCTTGAGGAGGAAGCCGCTGGCGCCCGCCCGCAGCGCCTCGTAGACGTAGTCGTCGAGGTCGAACGTGGTCAGGATGAGCACCTTCGACGCCGGGCACGCCGCCAGCAACTCCCGGGTCGCCTCCAGCCCGTTCATGACCGGCATGCGCACGTCCATCAGCACCACGTCGGGGCTCAGCGCGACGGCCCGCGTCACCGCCTCGCGGCCGTCGGCGGCCTCGCCCACGACCTCGATGTCCGGCTGGCCGCTCAGGAACACGGTGAACCCCGTGCGGACCATCCCCTGGTCGTCGGCGATCAGCACGCGGATCACGCGGCACCCTCCCTCTTCCCGATCGGCGACCCGATCGCTGACTTGATCGGCGACTCGGTCGGCGGTTCGATCGGCAGCTCGGCGCTCACCTGGTAGCCGCCGCCCCGCGCGGGCCCGGCGTCGAGCGTGCCGCCGAGCAGCGCCGCGCGTTCGCGCATGCCGGCCAGCCCCTGCCCGGCTCCGGGAGCGGCGGCGGGGGACCGGCCGGGGCCGTTGGCGACGCGCAGGCGCAGCGTGCCGTCGTCGTGGGTGATCTCCACGGTGACGCTCGACCCCGGCGCGTGCCGCATCGCGTTGCTGAGCGACTCCTGGACGATCCGGTACGCCGACAACCCCACCGCCTGCGGCAGCGGCCCGATCGGCCGCCGCAGGCCGACCTCCACGGTCAGCCCCGCGTTGCGGGCGTTGCCCACCAGCTCCTCCAGCCGGTCGAGGCCGGGTTGCGGCGCGGTGTCGGTGCGGCCGTCGGGGTCGCGCAGCACGCCGAGGACCTGGCGCAGCTCGGTGATGGCCTCCAGGGACAGCGCGCGGATCTCGGCCAGCCCGGCCTCCAGCTGCGACGGGTCGCCCGCGGCCCTCAGCGGCACGGCCTCCGCCTGGATGGCGATCACCGACATGTGGTGGGCCACCACGTCGTGCAGCTCGCGGGCGATGCGGGCGCGCTCCTCCAGCACCGCGTGCGCGCCCTCGGCCTGCCGGGTGCGCCGTTCCTCCTCGATGAGCCTGGCCGTGGCGTTGCGCCGGGCGCGGACGTTGTAGCCGAACAGCACGACGATCCCGGCAGCGCCCGCCACCACGGGCGCCGAGTCGGCGTCGACGGCCAGGCACAGCAGGACCGTGATGATCCCGGCCCCCAGCGTGATGCGCCGCTCGCAGCGCACGCCCACGGAGTAGAGCGCCAGCAGGTACGCCAGCCCCACCGTCATCGGGTAGGGGGCGTAGCCTTCGTCCCGCCCGATCGTGACCTGGGCGTAGACGGCGACGGGGGTCAGCACGACCGCCGCCCGCCAGGCCGCCAGCGGCCATCGGTTGCGCAACGCCACGGGCAGGCCGGCGGCCAGGGCCGCGAGCACGACGACGCCGCCCCAGAGCGGCAGGGGAGCGCCCGGCGTGGCGGCGGCCTGCTCGTTCCAGTCCGTGACCGTGGACAGCGTGACGCCGAACAGCTCAACGGCGATCAGCAGCTCGGCCACCTGCAGCAGGCTGAACGTCTGGACCGGGACCAGCGGGGCCAGCCACCGCGGCACCGGCATCCGCAGCCACCGGGAACGGGGCCGCGGCGGAGGATCGGCGCTGCCCGTGAGCAGCGCGAGCGTGAACGGCCGCAGCACGGCCGCCGACACCCGGCCCAGCGCGATCACGAACCGCACGGCCGCCCCTCCGGACGATGCCGCGGGCTCACCGGGCGGGCCGCCGGGAGCCGGGGACGCGCCGGCGCGCGCGTCGCCCGGGAGGGCGGGAGGCGCGGAGCGGCGGTCACGGTGATTCACCTGGTCAAGGATACGGACGGCCGGGCGGCCCGGCATCAGACCCAGGTTTGATAGCGGTGTCACTCTCAGGTATCGCTTACATCATTACGATCGCCGTGAGCGAACATCGGCAAGGTTGGGAACAACAGCGCGCTCTGATGAATTGAGTCGGTATAACTCAACCCTTTGGAGTTCGTATGAGTGAGAGCTTGATCCTCCCGGTGCTGCCGCTCGACGACGAGGTCGTCCTGCCGGGCATGGTGGTTCCGCTGGACCTGTCCGACTCCGAGGTGCGTGCTGCGATCGACGCGGCCCGCGCGTCCGGTGGTAACAAGCCGCGGGTCCTCCTCGTTCCCCGGATCGACGGCCGTTACGGCGCCGTCGGCGTCCAGGCCGTGGTCGAGCAGGTCGGGAGGCTGCCCGGCGGTGAGCCCGCCGCCGTGGTCCGCGGTGTCGACCGCGTCCGCGTGGGCACCGGCACCACCGGCCCCGGCGCCGCACTCTGGGTCGAGGCGGACACGGTCGACACGGTTCCGGCCGGCGAGCGCGCCCAGGAGCTGGCCAAGGAGTACAAGGCCCTGGCCACCACCATCCTGCAGAAGCGCGGCGCCTGGCAGGTCGTCGACCAGGTCAACCAGATCGACGACCCCTCCGTGCTGGCCGACAGCTCCGGCTACACCCCGTGGCTGACCACCGCCCAGAAGGTCGAGCTGCTGGAGGCCGCCGACCCGGCCGACCGCCTGGCCAGGCTGATCGAGTGGTCCCGCGAGCACCTCGCCGAGCTCGACGTCGCCGAGACGATCCGCAAGGACGTCCAGGAGGGCATGGAGAAGCAGCAGCGCGAGTTCCTGCTGCGCCAGCAGCTCGCCGCCGTCCGCAAGGAGCTGAAGGAGCTCAACGGCGACACGGCCGAGAGCGAGGAAGAGGACTACCGGGCCCGCGTCGAGGCCGCCGACCTGCCGGAGAAGGTGCGCGAGGCCGCGCTCAAGGAGGTCGACAAGCTGGAGCGGACCTCCGACCAGTCGCCGGAGGGCGGCTGGATCCGCACCTGGCTCGACACGGTGCTCGACATCCCGTGGAACGAGCGTACCGAGGACAACTACGACATCGCGGGCGCGCGGGCCGTGCTCGACGCCGACCACACGGGCCTCGACGACGTCAAGGACCGCATCATCGAGCACCTGGCCGTGCGCAAGCGCCGCCAGGACAAGGGCGTCGGCGTGGTGGGCGGCCGGCGCAGCGGCGCCGTCCTGGCCCTCGCCGGCCCTCCCGGGGTCGGCAAGACGTCGCTGGGCGAGTCGGTGGCCCGCGCCATGGGCCGCAAGTTCGTCCGGGTCGCCCTCGGCGGCGTGCGCGACGAGGCCGAGATCCGCGGACACCGGCGCACCTACGTCGGCGCCCTGCCGGGCCGCGTCGTCCGGGCCATCCGCGAGGCCGGCTCGATGAACCCGGTCGTCCTGCTCGACGAGGTCGACAAGGTCGGCGCCGACTACCGCGGCGACCCTACGGCGGCGCTGCTGGAGGTGCTCGACCCGGCCCAGAACCACACCTTCCGCGACCACTACCTGGAGGTCGAGCTCGACCTGTCCGACGTGCTGTTCCTGGCCACGGCCAACGTGCTGGAGGCCATCCCCGGCCCGCTCCTCGACCGCATGGAGGTCGTCACCCTCGACGGCTACACCGAGGACGAGAAGGTCTCGATCGCCCGCGACCACCTGCTGCCCCGGCAGCTGGAGCTCGCCGGGCTGACCCCCGAGGAGGTCAAGGTCGACGACGCCGCGCTGCGGAGGCTGGCCGGCGAGTACACCCGCGAGGCCGGGGTCCGCTCGCTGGAGCGGGCGGTCGCCCGGATCCTGCGCAAGGTGGCGGCCAAGGACGAGCTGCCCGTCACGGTCGGCGCCGACGACCTGGTCGGCTACATCGGCCGGCCGCGGTTCGTGCCGGAGTCGTCGCTGCCCGAGTCCACCCAGCGCACCTCGGTGCCGGGCGTGGCCACGGGCCTGGCGGTGACCGGGGCCGGCGGCGACGTGCTCTACGTGGAGGCGTCGCTGGCCGACCCGGAGACCGGCGAGACCGGCCTGACCCTGACCGGCCAGCTCGGCGACGTGATGAAGGAGTCGGCCCGGATCGCGCTGTCCTACCTGCGCTCGCACGGCGCGGAGCTGGAGCTGCCGGTCACCGCGCTGAAGGACCGGTCGGTGCACGTGCACTTCCCGGCGGGCGCCGTCCCCAAGGACGGTCCCTCGGCGGGCGTGACGCTGACGACCGCGCTGGCCTCGCTGCTGTCCGGCCGCCAGGTCCGCTCCGACGTGGCCATGACCGGTGAGATCTCGCTGACCGGGCGGGTCCTGCCGATCGGCGGCGTCAAGCAGAAGCTGCTGGCCGCCCACCGGGCGGGCATCACCACGGTGCTCATCCCGGCGCGCAACGAGCCCGACCTGGACGACGTGCCCGAGGAGGTCCGCAACGAGCTGACCATCCACGCGGTCAGCGACGTGCGCGAGGTGCTCGACATCGCGCTCACCCCGGCCGAGGTCGCCACCACGGTCGCGGCCTGACCCCGGCCCGCTCCCTCCGACACCGCCCCGCCGCACCCGGTTCCTTCCGGGGGCGGCGGGGCGGCCCCATGTGTGGCCGGAAGAGGGCCTCAGTCCGTGACCAGCAGCGTCTCCAGCTCCTCCAGCAGCGCCACGACCCGGGCGGCCCGCTCGGGGTCGTCGCCCACCGCCGCCCGCACCGCCTCCGCCACCGGCCTGGCCGCCCGGCGGTGGACCGCGTTCAGCGCCGGCTCCGTGACCGTGACCTGGGTGCGCCGCCCGTCGTCCGGGTCGGGCGCGGTCCGGACGAGGCCCCGCTCGCGCATCCTGGCCACCGACGCCGACACGTGGCTCTGGACGAAGCCCGTCCTGGCCTGGATCTCGCCGACGGTGCTGCCCGGGTGGCGCAGCGCGTCCTCGAAGACGGCCTCCTCGCCGGGGGTGAGGGGCGGGCCCTTGGTCTCGCCGGCCGCCGTCTTCGACAGCTCCACGAGCCGCCGTCCGAGCCTTCGCATCCGCGCCACGTTCATGGTCGCCGATTGTATCGCTGGAGATGTATCGTCAGCGATATGAATGGGGTGGCGAAGACGGCGGTGGGCGCGGCGTGGTTGCGGGCGTGCGAGAGCGAGCGGCCCGACCGGCTGTTCGACGACCCGTACGCGGCGGCCTTCGTGGCGGCGGCCGAGACCGAGCGGGCGGATGCGGGGCGGGGGAGCGGGGCGGCTGGGCTCTTCGGTGACCACCTGGTGTTCAGGACCAGGTTCTTCGACGACTATCTGAGCGAGTCCGGCTGCGGCCAGGTCGTGCTGGTGGCCGCCGGGCTCGACAGCCGCGCCTACCGGCTCGACTGGCCGCCCGGCGTGCGGCTGTTCGAGCTCGACCTGCCCGAACTGCTGGCGTTCAAGGACGGCGTGCTGCGCGGGCTGGGCGCGACGGCGCGGTGCGAGCGCGTCCCGGTGCCGGTGGACCTGCGCCAGGACTGGCCGGGAAGCCTGCGCGCGGCCGGGTTCGACCCGGCGCGGCCGACGGCCTGGCTGGCCGAGGGCCTGCTGATCTACCTGAGCCCGGCCGAGGCCGCACGGCTGCTCGACGGCATCGGCGCGCTGTCGGCGGCGGGCAGCAGGCTGGCCTTCGAGCACGACCCGGCCGCCTCCGCCGCGCCGGCCGAACGGGCGCGGACGATGCCCGAGCTGCGCCGGATCGCCACGCTGTGGAAGGGCGGCCTGGGTGAGGACGCCGTCGCCCGGCTGAACGCCCGCGGCTGGCGGGCGCGTACGGTCGACGCGTCCGCCCTGGCCGCCCGCTACGGTCGCCGCGCCCCGGGCGGCGCCTTCCTCACCGCCACCCGCAGTGACGCAGATCACCACAATTCCCCGGAATAGGAGTATGTAAAAGCGGTGTTAGCAACGGCGTGAACGAGGCATACGCGAACGACCACCGCGCCCACCGGGACGCCATGTGTTGTCGCCTGCGTATGGGGCGAATGCCGGCCCGTTAGAGACCAGATCCCGCCCGTTCTCCTCGAAGGTCACCATGATCCACACCTTTTGCTTCGTGCTGCGCAGGCTGAGTCACCTGCCGTTCCCTCCGGGCAGCCACTAGATCCCACCGTTTCGACGGTGATGTTCGTGTCAGGAAGCGGCCCGCCACCGGCCGCTCTCAGTCGTGGGGAATTTTTCGTGATCCAGGCTTCCGGCCTGCGCAAGCAGTACGGCCAGACCGTCGCGCTCGACGGCGTCGACCTGCATGTGCGCGAGGGCGAGATCTACGGCGTGCTCGGCCAGAGCGGCGCCGGCAAGAGCACGCTGCTGCGCTGCGTCAACCTGCTCGAACGCCCCACCGCGGGCACGGTCACCGTCGCCGGGCAGGACCTGACCGCGCTGCCCGGCCGCGAGCTCAACCGCGCCAGGCAGCGCATCGGCATGATCCACCAGCATTTCGCGCTGCTGTCCTCGCGCACGGTGGCCGGCAACGTCGCCTTCCCGCTGGAGGTCATGGGCGTGCCCAGGGCCGAACGGCAGCGGCGCGTGGCCGAGCTGCTCGAACTCGTCGGCCTCCAGGGACGCGGCGGCGACCGCCCCCACCAGCTCTCCGGCGGCCAGAAGCAGCGCGTCGGCATCGCCAGGGCGCTGGCGGGCAACCCGTCGGTGCTGCTGTCGGACGAGGCCACCTCCGCGCTCGACCCGGCCACCACCCAGTCGATCCTCGCCCTGCTCAAGCGGCTCAACGCCGAGCTGGGCCTGACGATCCTGCTCATCACCCACGAGATGAACGTGGTCAAGAGCGTCTGCGACTCGGTCGCCATCATGTCCGGCGGACGCGTCGAGGAGTCGGGCGCGATCGCCGACCTCATCAGGACCCCCGGATCCCGTCTGACCAGGGAGATCTTCCCGCTGCCCGAGCCCGCCCCGGCCGGCGCGGTCACGCTCACCTTCACCGGCGACCCGGGCCGCCCGCTGGTCTCGGAGATGGTGCGCAAGTTCGACGTGGACGTCAACATCCTCGGCGGCTCGATCGAGGACCTGGCCGGCGGTTCGGTCGGGCGCCTGCGGGTGTCGCTGACCGGCGCGGAGTCGTCCTCGGCGCTGTCGTTCCTGCGGGCTTCCGGGCTGATCGTCGAAGTCGCGGGGGAGGCCGCATGACCTGGGAAGAGATCGTTCCGCTGCTGTGGCCGGCCACCTGGGAGACCGCCCAGATGGTGGGGTGGGCCACGCTGTTCACCGTGCTGTTCGGGCTGCCGCTCGGCGTGGCGCTGGTGGCCTTCGACCGGGACGGGCTGCGTCCGCTGCCCGCGTTGAAGTCCACGCTGGGGATCGTCGTCAACGTCGGGCGGTCGCTGCCGTTCATCGTGCTGATGATCGCGATCATCCCGTTCACCCGGTTCGTCATCGGCACCACGATCGGCACCGCGGCCGTGGTGGTGCCGCTGACCGTGGGGGCCGTGCCGTTCTTCGCCCGGCTGGTCGAGACGGCGTTGCGCGAGGTCGGCACCGACGTCGTGCAGGCGGCGCAGGCCATGGGCGCGAGCCGGACCGCCGTCGTGCGCAAGGTCCTGCTGCCCGAGGCGCTGCCGGGCCTGGTGTCGGGGCTGACCGTCACGATCGTCGCGCTCATCGGGTACTCGGCCATGGCCGGCACCGTCGGCGGCGGCGGGCTCGGGGACCTGGCCGTGCGCTACGGCTACCAGCGGTTCGAGACGCTCGTGATGATCGTGACCGTCGTCCTGCTCATCGTCATCGTGCAAATTCTGCAGAGTCTGGGCGACTGGGTCGCTCGGCGCATTTCACATAAGTAAGGAAAAAACATGAAGATCCGTTCGATCTTGGGTGCTGCCGCGCTGTCCCTGTTGCTCGCCGCATGCGGTACGTCGCAGTCCGCGACCAGCACCCCCGCCGCCGAGTCGGCCGACACGGTGCTGAAGGTGGGCGCGAGCCCCGTCCCGCACGGCGAGATCCTGAAGTTCGTCAAGGACAACCTGGCCCCGGCCGCCGGGCTGAAGCTGGAGATCGTCGAGTTCACCGACTACGTCCAGCCGAACGTGCAGCTCGACGAGGGCCAGCTGAACGCCAACTTCTTCCAGCACAAGCCCTACCTGGACGACTTCAACGCCTCCAAGGGCACCAAGCTGAGCTTCGTCACCCCGGTGCACCTGGAGCCGCTCGGCCTGTACTCCAAGAAGATCACCTCGCTGTCGGCGCTGGCCGACGGGGCCACCGTGGCCGTCCCCAACGACGCCACCAACCTCGGCCGCTCGCTCAAGCTGCTCGCCGACAACGGCCTGGTCAAGCTCAAGGACGGCGCGGGCACCGCGGCCACCGAGCGCGACGTCACGGACAACCCGAAGAAGCTGCAGTTCAAGCCCCTTGAGGCGGCCCAGCTCCCGCGCGCGCTGGACGACGTGGACGCCGCGGTGATCAACGGCAACTACGCCATCGAGGCCGGGCTCAAGCCGGCGAGCCAGGCGCTCGTGCTGGAGAAGACCGAGGGCAACCCGTACGTCAACGGGCTGGTCGTGCAGGCCGGCCACGAGAAGGACGCCGGCATCGTCACCCTCGGCAAGCTGCTGCAGGACCCGAAGGTCAAGGACTTCATCAAGCAGAAGTACGAGGGCTCGGTGATCCCCGCCGAGTGACCTCCGGCGTCGATCGGCGCCGAAGCCGCGGCCCTCCACCGGGGAGCCGCGGCTTCGGCGTGCCCTAGCGCCGCCGCCGACGGACCGAATACTGTTCTAATATGTACCCGGGAGCCATCGCAGCCGTCACCCCCGACAAGCCCGCTGTGATCATGGCGGGCTCCGGGCAGGTCCTCACCTACCGCGAGCTCGAAGAGGAGTCCAACCGCCTGGCCCACGCCTTCCGCGAGGCCGGGCTCAAGCCCGGCGACCACGTCGCCTTCATGCTCGCCAACCACCCGCTCTTCCTGGCCGTCGCCTGGGCCGCGCACCGCGCGGGCCTGTACTACACGCCGATCAGCTCCCGCCTGCGGACCGACGAACTCGCCTACATCGTGGACAACTGCGGCGCCCGGGTCTTCATCTCCAGCGCGGACCTGGCCGAGGTGGCCACCTCGATCACCGCCGCCACGCCGGGCGTGGAGCTTCGGCTCATGCTCGACGGCGTCGCCGAGGGTTTCGTCTCCTACGAGGAGACCGTGGCCGGCCGCCCGGTCACCCCGATCGCCGACGAGTGCCAGGGCGCCGACATGCTCTACTCCTCCGGCACGACCGGCCGTCCGAAGGGCGTCAAGGTGGCCGCCTCGCTGGCCCCGCTGACCGAGTCGAACACGCTGGTCCGGCTCATCCAGGGGCTGTTCGCGCCGTCGGCGGACAGCGTCTACCTCTCGCCCGCGCCGTTGTACCACGCCGCGCCGCTGCGCTACTGCCTGTCCTTCCAGCGGCTCGGCGCCACGGTGGTGGTGATGGAACGCTTCGACCCCGAGGAGTACCTGCGGCTGGTCGAGCGGCACGGGGTGACGCACTCGCAGCTCGTGCCGACGATGTTCATCAAGATGCTCAAGCTGCCCGAAGAAACCCGGAAGAAGTACGACCTGTCGTCGCTGGTCTGTGCCATCCACGCCGCCGCGCCGTGTCCCGTGCCGGTCAAGGAGCAGATGATCGACTGGTGGGGCCCGGTGATCCACGAGTACTACGCGGGCACCGAGGGCAACGGCTTCCTCTACGTCGGCTCCCAGGACTGGCTGGCGCACAGGGGCACGGTCGGCCGTTCGCTGCTCGGCGTCGTGCACATCTGCGACGAGGAGGGCGAGGACCTGCCGCCCGGCGAGCACGGCACGGTCTACTTCGAGAACGGCGCCCGCTTCGAGTACCACGGCGACCCCGACAAGACCCGCTCGGCGCAGGACCCGAAGGGCCGCGGCTGGACCACCCTCGGCGACATCGGCTACCTCGACGCCGACGGCTTCCTGTACCTCACGGACCGCCGCTCGTACATGATCATCTCCGGTGGGGTGAACATCTACCCGCAGGAGGCCGAGAACGTGCTCGCGGTCCATCCCAAGGTGGCCGACGTGGCCGTGTTCGGCGTACCGGACGAGGAGATGGGGGAGCAGGTCAAGGCCGTGGTCCAGCCGATGACGGCGGCCGAGGCGGGACCGGCGCTGGAGGCGGAGCTGATCGCGTACTGCCGGGACCGCCTGGCGCACTACAAGTGCCCGAAGTCGGTCGACTTCCGCGACGAGCTCCCACGCCACCCGACCGGCAAACTCTACAAGCGCCTCCTGAGGGACGAATACTGGCCCGCCCGCACCTGACCACCCCCTGCGACGGGCCGATACGCACGTATTTCACCTTTTTTTGCCCGTTCTCGGCGCGGCGGCAGGGCCTGCGAGCAGCGCAGATAAGGCGTGAGTGAGTCGTCTCACAGAGTTCCGATCAACGGCTTAACCAGCTCTTACGCCGTCCTTGGCACCCTTGAGCCATAGGGACTTGAGGGAGATGACAGATGGACGCGAACGAGCCTCGCGAGCAGGGCACCGGTGGTTGGAGCCAGTTCGGCGCCACGCCACCGGCCGCCGGGGGCTTCCCCCGGCGGGACACGATCGTCATGGAGCAGCCGCCTCCTCCTCCGCCGTCCGCCCTGGTCAAGGCGCGCTTCAGCGCCGGGCAGAAGGCCGTCGCGGGCCTGGCGCTGGCCGCGATGGCCATCGGCGGCGGGGTCGTGGGAGCGGCCGTCGCCACCGCCTTCCAGCCGCAGCCGCAGCAGGTGGTCAGCGCGCCCAGCCCGGTGCTGCGGTCGGCCTCCAACCAGCTCTCCACCGCTGAGGTGGCCGAGCGGGTGCAGCCGTCGGTGGTCATGATCCAGGGGCAGACGGGCGAGGGTTCGGGGGTCGTGCTCTCCGAGGACGGCCTCATCCTCACCAACAACCACGTGGTCGTCGGCGCCTCGCAGGGCGGGGGGCAGATGACGGTCAAGTTCAGCGACGGCAGGACGGCCAAGGCCAGCGTCGTGGGCACCGACCCGGCCACCGACCTCGCGGTCATCAAGGCCCAGGACGTCTCGGGGCTGACCAAGGTCACGCTGGGCGACAGCGACCAGCTCAAGGTCGGCGACGACGTGCTGGCCATCGGCAGCCCGCTCGGCCTTGACGGATCGGTCACCAGGGGCATCATCAGCGCCCTGAACCGTACCCTCAACCTGGGCGGCGAGCAGCGCCAGCAGCTTCCGCCCGGTTTCGGCGGCGAGCAGCAGCAGCAGAGCCAGGCGCCGAGCGCCACCATCGGCGACGTCATCCAGACCGACGCCGCCATCAACCCCGGCAACTCCGGCGGCGCGCTGGTGAACGCGGCCGGCGCCCTCGTCGGCATCAACACCGCCATCGCCTCCGACGCGGCCGGCGGCGGCGTCGGCTTCGCGATCCCCGTCAACACCGCCAAGCAGGTGGCCGAGCAGCTCATCAAGAGCGGCAAGGTCAGCCACGCCTTCCTCGGCGTGAGCGTCACCGACGCCACCGGCGACGTGCCCGGCGCGCTTATCCGTCAGGTGACCGCGGAAAGCCCGGCTGCCAAGGCCGGACTGAAGGAGGGGGACCTGATCACCAAGATTGGGGACACACCTGTTGACTCAGGCGATACCGTTGTTGGACAGGTCAGAGGTTTCAAACCGGGCCAACAGGTCAAGATCACATATATGAGGGGCGGACAGTCCGGCGAGGTCACCGTCACCCTCCAAGAGAAGAAGTAAACACCAGGACCCCCTCCCGGAGACGGGTGTGCCGTTGAGATCGCTGCGGACTCGGCGGCACACCCCCCCATCAGGCGAAACGGCGGCCCTCGTCACGGCGGTAGGCCCACGTGGCGGCGGCCGCCGCGAGCACCGTCCAGACGCCCAGCATGATGAGCGCGATCCCGTCCGGCCGCGCCCCCGCGATGGCCGCCCAGATCAGCTCGGCCGCGCCCCTGGACGGCACGTACGGCGAGATGGTCTCCACGATGTCCGGCAGGATCTGCGGCGGCAGGATCAGCCCGCCCACGATCGCCACGGGGAAGAAGACGATCTGGGCCACCGCGAGCGCCGCCTTCGACGGCAGCGTCAGGCCGAGGAACAGCCCGATCAGCATGAACGGCACCCCCGCGCCGACCAGCGCCGCCAGCCCCAGGGCCAGCCGCACCGGCGTGATGACCGCCTCCGTCAGCAGCGCCGCCACCACCAGCACCGGGACCACCGACAGCAGCATGAGGACCACCGTCGACAACATCCGCCCGGCCAGGCGCGGGAACGGCCCGGCGGGCAGCGTGCGCGTGTAGGGGTCCCACGGCTGCTCGCGGTCCTGGGAGACCGAGGCGCTGAGCCCGATCACCGCCGAGGACATGGCGCCGAAGAACATCAGCGCCCCCGTCGCCGTCGTCGCCGCCGCCGGGTCACCGCCCGCGAACGGCACCACGAACGCCAGCATCGAGATGGCCGGGAACATGGAGCTGGCCAGGATCCCGATGGGCACCCTGAACTGCTCGACGAGCTGCAGCCGGGTGTGGGCCGCGATCAGGCTAGACATTCGCGTCCTCCTTGGAAGCGGTCGAGGTGTCCGAGGTGGCGGTGATGGTGAGGAAGGCCTCCTCCAGCGTGGTCGGCCTGACCTCCAGCCCCGAGAACGGCGTGCCGCTGCGCACCAGCTCGACCACCAGCCGGTCGGGATCGGTGGTCAGCAGGCTGATCCGGCCGTCCTGGCGTTCGGTGCTGAGCACGCCGGGCAGCTCGGGCAGGTCCTCGGCGTCGAGCGAGACGCGCCGCACCCCCACCATGTCGCGCACGGCCCGCACGGTGTCGTCGGCCAGCACCCGCCCCTGGCCGACCACGACCACGCGCTGGGCCAGCGCCTCGATCTCCTCCAGGTAGTGGCTGGTCAGGACGACCGTGCCGCCTTCGGCGTGGAAGGCCTGGATGCCGTCCCAGAGCGTGCGCCTGGCCTCGACGTCGAGGCCGGTCGTCGGCTCGTCCAGGAACACCAGGCGCGGCCGGCCTGCGAAGGCCAGCGCCACGGCCAGACGCCGCTTCTGCCCGCCGGACAGCCCGCCCACCTGGCGCTTGACCAGGTCGCTCAGGCCGAAGCGGTCGAGCAGCTCGTCCTTGCCGAGTGCGTCGGGGAAGTGGGCGCGCACGAAGTCGGTGATCTCGCCGACCCGCAGCGACTCCGGCAGGCCGGTCTCCTGCGGGGTCACGCCGATGCCGCGGCGCGTCACCGGGTCCTGGGGCGAGCCGCCGAACAGCTCGACCGTGCCGGAGGTCGGGCGGCGCAGCCCGACGAACAGGTTGATCAGGGTGGACTTGCCCGCCCCGTTCGGGCCGAGCAGGCCGACCAGCTCGCCCGCCCGGATGTCGAGTGAGACGCGGTCGAGCGCGAGCACGTCCCCGTAGCGGCGGGTGACCTCCACCGTTCTGGCGAGGGCCGTCATGGGGTTCCTCCAGCGTTGTCGAGCAAGGCGCGGATCGCCTTGGTGTAGTCCTCGAAGGCCAGCCGTCCGCGCTGGGTGAGCGCGACGTACGTGACGGGGGTGCGGCCCTTGTGGGTCTTGGTGATGCGGACGTAACCGGCGTCCTCCAGCTTGGTCAGATGCACCGAGAGGTTGCCGGCCGTCATCCCGAGCAGGTCCTTCAGCGAGGGGAAGGCGATCTCGTCCCGCCCGCCGAGGGTGTTGAGCGTGGCGACCACCCGCAGCCTGGCCTGCGCGTGGATGACCGGGTCGAGCTCGGGGACGGCCCCGCCATGGCTCACGTCCGCCGCCGCAGCACGATCCCGGTCACGATGTAGCCGCCGCCGGTCAGCACGGCCGTCAGCAGCGCGTGCCAGCCGGCCCCGAGCATGACGCCCACCCCGTTGACGACCGCCGTCCACACGCCGACGAAGAACATCGGCCAGTACGTCCAGATCGCGCCGCCGGCCATGTAGAGCAGGGCGACGAGCATCATGAAGCCGCCGCCCCACAGCAGGCCGCTCTCGGTGGCGGAGAGCTGGGGGCTCAGGCGGACGGCGAGCACCGTCATGGAGATCATGCCGGCCACCCAGGCGTAGCCGTACATCATGCCCTTGGCCGAGGTCTCGCCGCGGACCTGCGCCCCCATCTTCACCATGCCGAAGACGGCGATCGCCCCGGCCAGCGACATGCCCGCGAACAGCACCGTGAGCGCCAGCGGGCGGGAGATCGGCGCGTAGGGCACGCCGTCGAGGCCGTAGTGCAGGAACAGCGCCGTGAAGCCGAGCAGCCAGGCCACGCCCCAGGGCACGTAGAGCAGCACGGGGTCGCCGTGCAGGCGCCTGACCGTGGCGGTCCGCTGCTGCTCGATCAGCCGCAGCGTCTCCTCCGGAGTACGCGCGTGATCGTCGTCCACCATGCCTGCCCCTCTTATCCCGCAAACAGGTTTGTATCTTAAACCTGATGACGGCGCAAACTCTACAGCAGGGCGGGCGGGACGGCTACCGCCTGGTCAGGGCCTCGGACTCCCACAGGTCGCGGTAATAGCCGGGCACGGCCACCAGCTCGTCGTGCCGCCCGCGCTGGACGACGCGGCCCTCGTCGAGCACCACGACCTCGTCGACCGACTCCAGGCCCTTGAGCCGGTGGGTCACCAGCACGGTGGTGCGGTCGCGGATGACGTCCAGCAGGTCGGCCATCAGGCGGTCGGCGGTCTCCTCGTCGAGCGCCTCGGCGGGCTCGTCCAGCAGCAGGACGGGCGGGTCGTACAGCAGCGCCCTGGCCAGGGCCAGGCGCTGGAGCTGGCCGCCGGAGACGGTCCTGCCGTCCTCGCCGAGCTCGGCGTCCCAGCCGGTGCGCTCGACCCACGGGCCGAGCCTGGCCTCCCGTACGGCCGCCGCCAGCCGCTCGTCATCGGCGTCCGGCCCGGCCAGGCGCAGGTTGTCGCGCAGCGTGGTGCGGAAGATGTACGGGTCCTGGGTGAGCCCGGTCATCAGCGTGCGGACGTCGTCGCCGGACAGGTCGCGCAGGTCGGCCCCGTTGACGCGGACGCTTCCCGACTCGGGCTCGACCAGGCGCATCAACGCGGCCAGCAACGTGCTCTTGCCCGCGCCGCTCGGGCCCACGATCGCCACCCGGCGGCCCGGCGTGAGGCGCAGGGAGACGCCGTCGAGGGCCGGCCTGGTGGCGCCAGGGTGGCGTACGACGAGGCCCTCGACCTCGACCGTCAGGGGAGTGGACGGCACGGGCGCGGGCGCGGCGGGCTCGGTGACGGCCGGGGCGGCGGCGCGGACCTCGCGCAGCCGCCGGATCGCGGCGGTGATCCCGGCCATGCGCTCACCCGCCGCGGCCAGCGGCAGCACCGGCTCGAACGACACCAGCGCGGTCAGCGCGAGCACCGCCGTGGCGACCGAGCCGGCGCCCGCGCCCTGGGCGAGCAGCACGATGGCCGCCACCGTCAGGCCCTGGGCCAGCGTGCCGACCGCCAGGGCGGCGGCGTGCACGCGCGACTGGCGGCGCTCCAGCGCGGCCAGCGACTCGTCGGCGGCCAGCGCGCCGGACAGCGCCCGCTCACCCGCGCCGTAGGCGGCCAGGTCGGCCGAGCCGTGCACGAGGTCGGCCACGCGGGCCGCGAGCGCGGCCCTGGCCGGGGCGATCCGCGCCGACCAGCGGCGCGCGGCGGCGGCGGTTGCTGCGGGCAGCAGCACGCCCGCCACCACCAGCCCGGCCACCAGCACGAGCGCGGTCACCGGCAGCACGAACAGCCCGATGACGACCGCGGCCAGGCCGGTCAGGAGAGCGGCGGCAGCCGGGAGCAGCGCGCGGACCAGCAGGTCCTGGACGGCCTCGGTGTCGTCCACCATGCGGCTGAGCAGGTCGGCGCCGCCGTGGCGGGGGCGCTGGGGCGGGACGAGCGCCTCGTAGAGCCGCTCGCGGGTGCCGGCCTGGGCGCGCAGGGCCACGTCGTGGCCGGTGAGCCGTTCGGCGTAGCGGAAGACGCCCTTGCCGGTCGCGAACGCCCTGGTAGCCACGATGGCCACGCTCAACGCGGCCAGGGACGGCTGCTGCGCGGCCCGGGTGATCAGCCAGGCGGCGGCCGCGATCAGCCCCAGCCCGGCCAGGTCGGCGGCCGCCCCGGCCAGCACGGCCCAGGCCAGCCGGGTGCCCATGCGCCGGTTCATCGCGCGCTCCCCTCGGGAAGGGAGGCCACGCCCTGCGGCTCCCTGTGATCGTCGCCTCCTGGGCGGGCCGGACGGTCGCGGGTGGTGTCGGAGACGACGCGGCCCTCGTGCACCCGGACGATCCGGTCGGCCAGGTCGATCATCGCGGGCCGGTGCGCGACGATGACGGCGGTCCGCCCCCGCGCCAGCTCGGCCGTGGCGGCCACGACGGCGGCCTCGCTGCGGCCGTCGAGGCGGGCGGTGGGCTCGTCGAGCAGCAGCGCCGTGGCGTCGGGGCGGCAGAAGCCCCGGGCCAGCGCCACGCGCTGCCGCTGGCCCGCCGACAGGTTCGCGCCGCGCTCGCCGACGACGGTGTCGAACCCCTCGGGCAGGCCGTCCACGAAGTCGGCGTGCGCGGCGGCCGCGGCCCGGCGGACCTCCTCCAGGGTGGCGCCGGGCGCGCCGAGCCGGATGTTGTCGGCCACGGAGGTGGTGAACAGGTGGGGGCGCTGCGGCACGTACGCCAGGGCCGCCCGCCAGCTGTCCAGGTCCAGCTCGGTCAGGTCGGCGCCGTCGACCAGGACGCGCCCCTCGGACGGGCGCAGGAAGCCGAGGACCAGGTGCAGCAGCGTGCTCTTGCCGCCGCCGCTCTCGCCGACCAGCGCCACCCGCTCGCCGGGCGCGATGGTGAGCGTCACGTTCTCCAGGGCGGCCTCGTCGCGGCCGGGGTAGCGGACGGTCACGTTCTCCAGGCGGATCTCCGGCGCGCCGTGCCCGCCGTACGGGCGGGTCGCGCCGGGCGGGTCGCCGGCGGCGTCGTCCAGGACGGCGAAGGCGGCGTCGGCGGCGGCCACCCCCTCCATGGAGGCGTGGAACCGGGTCCCCATGGCCCGCAGCGGCAGGTACGCCTCGGGCGCCAGCAGCAGCACCAGCAGCGCCGTCGTCAGGTCCAGCGACCCGCCGAGCAGCCGCAGCCCGATCGGCACCGCCACCAGCGCCAGCGACAACGACGCGCACAGCTCCAGCACCAGCGACGACAGGAACGCCACCCGCAACGTGCGCATGGTCGCGCTCCGGTGGGCGTCGGCGACCTGCCGGATGACCGTCGCCTGGTAGCGGGCCCGCCCGAAGGCGCGCAGCGTGGGCAGCCCGCGCACGACGTCGAGGAAGTGCCCGCCGAGCCGCGACAGGGCGTGGAACTGCCGCTCGGTGACGGCCTTGGTCGTCATGCCGACCAGCGCGCCGAAGACGGGGATCAGCGGCAGCGTGATCAGGACGATCACCGCGCTGCCCAGGTCGGCGGCGAACAACCGGACCAGCACGGCCACCGGCACCACGGCCGCCACCGCGATCGAGGGCAGGTAGCCGGTCAGGTAGGCGTCGAGGCCGTCCAGGCCCCGGCCGGTCAGTGTGACCAGCTCGCCCGACCGGTGACCGGTCAGCCTGGACGGGCCCAGCTCGCCCAGGCGGGCCAGCAGCCGGTGGCGCAACGCGGACTTCACCCCCGTCGCCGTGCGCCCGGCGAAGACGCCCTGCGTCCAGGCCAGCAGCGCCCGTACGCCCACGACGGCGGCCAGCGCGCCCAGCGCGGCGGCGGTGAACCGGCCGGACAGCACCCCGGCCAGCAACTCGGCCTGCGCGAGCACGAGCAGCCCGGCCAGCACGGCCGCGACCATGGTGACGGTCAGATGGCGGCGCACCGAGCGCTCGGCCCGCATGAGCCGCAGAAGATCCTTATGCACGTGGCCTTCAGAAGAACGAGGGGAGTGGGACGGCGCCCTTACCTGGCCGGAAAGTCCGCCATACCCATACTTGCGCGCCCAGCATGATCGGCGCGAACGGCAACGCCATGACACTGAGCACATTCAACGTAGCCGCCGGCGCGCTGTGCTCCAGCAAGAACGGCATCGCCCCCACGAGCAGGCCGATCACCGGCAGCGCCGAGACCAGCCCCGAGACCGCCAGCGCCCGCCCCGACCGCACGCCCCCGAACGCGCCCGGCTCCCGCCAGGCCAGGAACGTCCACCCGTGGAAGGCGAACAGCAGGGTCGTCAGCACGCCCAGCAGCACCCCGACCGGATGCACCGGCGAGGAGGTGAACCCGGTGGCGGCGGCGTGCAGCGCCATGCCCCAGCCGAACGACAGCCCCAGCGATCCGAACGCGATCATCGCGTCCCAGAAGCCGCGCCACCGGGCGCCGTCCAGCCGCCGCCGGAACCACAGCCCGGCGTCGCGCAGGATCCAGCTCAGCAGCATGGCCACCACCAGCGGATACAGCCCGAACAGCACCTCGCCCTCCAGGCGCGGGTACACGCCGAACAGCGTCCCGGCCACCGCGACCAGCCACACCTCGTTGGCCAGCACGAACGGCGCCATGGCGGCCACCATGCGGTCGCGGTTGGCGCGCGTCCTGCCCAGCACCGGCAGCAGCAGGCCGACGCCGAGGTCGAAGCCCTCCAGCGCGAAGTACCCGGCCAGCAGCACCGCGAAGAACAGGAACCAGATCACTTCCATGTCAGCACTCCTAGAAGGTCATCGCCGGGGCGGGCCGGGCGTCGGCGGGAACCGCGCCGAGGTCGAGGTCGCGCGGACCCCGCCGGACGATCCGGGCGATGAGGACGTAGTCGACGACCGCCAGCAGCCCCAGCACCCCGGCGAACCCGATGAGCGAGGCCGTGACCATGCCCGAGGTCAGCCCCGGCGTCAGGGCGTCGGCGACGGTGAGCTTCTGCCACACCATCCACGGCTGGCGGCCGATCTCCCTGGCCATCCAGCCCAGGATCGCCAGCGCGAACGGCACCGGGGTCATGAGCATCAGCACCACGTGCGTCCACCGCCAGCGCGGCAGCCAGTAGATGAGCGGCAGGAGGATGAAGAGCAGCACGAACGCCAGGAGCTGGCCGATCTCGATCATGAACCCGAGCGGCACCGCGGCGCCCGTGTTCCCGTCGAACTTGCCCTCCTGGACGCCGCCGAACTGCGCGTAGCCGAACCCCAGGGCCAGGAAGGCGCCGACGGACGCCACGCCGACCCCCATGCGCAGCGACCTGCCGAAGAACACCGACTCCCGCGTGCGGCGCCGCAACTGGTACGCGCTCGCCCCGGCCAGCACCAGGCCGCCGGTCAGCAACCCCGCGCCGATGACGTGGGGGAAGGAGAACACCAGCGTCTTGTTCGTGAGCAGGGCGCCGAAGTCGACCAGCTCCAGCCGGCCGTCCCTGAGCACCGAGCCCGCCGGGTTCTGCAGGAAGGAGTTGGCGACCATGATGAAGAACGCGCTGGCGTACGCGGTCAGCGTCACCAGCCAGATGCAGGCCAGGTGCAGCCACTTGGGCAGCCGCCCCCAACCGAAGATCCACAGTCCGAGGAACGTGGACTCCAGGAAGAAGGCCACCAGGGTCTCCATGGCCAGCGGCGCGCCGAACACGCCTCCGGCGTAGTCGGACAGCCCGCTCCACGACAGCCCGAACTGGAACTCCATCACCAGGCCGGTGACGATGCCCAGGGCGTAGTTGACGACGTAGATCTGACCCCAGAACCGGGTCATGCCTCCGTGCAGCGCGCTGCCGGAGATCACGTGGCGGGTGTGCATGAGCGCCACGATCGGCGCCAGCCCGAGCGTGAGCACGACGAACAGGAAGTGCAGGCTTCCCGTCACCGCGAACTGCGTGCGGGCGAGTTCGAGTACGTCCATTCCCTCGACTCCGTTGTTGTGTCTACCTACATATAGGCAGCCTACATGTAGACTGGCTACATGCGAAACGGTTGTCTAGGATCTAGGACATGAATCCAGACGCGCTGCGCGGGCACATGGACGCGTTGCTGCTCTCGGTGCTGGAGCGCGAGCCGCTGCACGGCTACGCGATCATCGAGGCGCTCCAGGAGCGCAGCGGAGGCGCGCTCAGCGTGCCCACCGGCACCGTCTATCCGGCGCTGCGGCGGCTGGAGCGCATCGGCTACCTGGCCAGCGAATGGGCGACCGTGGGCGGGCGCAAGCGGCGCACGTACCGGCTGACCGACTCGGGCAGGAAGCAGCTCGAAGGGGAGCGGTCGGCCTGGCGGGAGTTCACCAGCGTGATCGGCAGCGTGCTCCAGGCCGACACGCGGGCCTCAGGCTGACGGTTCCGCGGCGGTCCGGCCGGCGCGGGTGACCCGCAGGCAGCGCGTCGCGCCGTAGATCTGCAGGCCCCAGAACGCGGTCGTGACCAGGTTCGCCAGGAACGCGGGCAGATAGTCGGTCATCGTGCCCGGCCCGGAGGAACTGTAGGACAGCACGAGGCTCATGGCGCCCGCGACCGGCAGCATGCCCCACACGAGGATGCCCAGCGACCTGGTCACCAGGCGCGGGCGGCGGATCCAGCGGGCGCCCCGGCCCAGCGCCAGCAGGGCGAGGCCGCCGTACAGGCCGGTCGCGAGCTGGCAGATGTCCAGCAGCCGCGAGAGCAGGTGGTACCAGGCGGGCCTGCCCACCCACAGCGCCGGGTCGGCGGGATAGATCCGCCACACCAGCGACCACATGAGCGCGGTCAGCGGGACGCTGATGAACAGCAGCAGGCCCAGGCGCCGCCCGGCCACGGCGGTCAGCTCGCTCTGGTAGCCCGGGGCGATCTCGGTGACCGGGCCGAACTCCGCGACCGCCAGCCGCTCGGCCTCGGCGCGTTCGAGCCCGTCGGCCTCCAGGGCGTCTGCGGTGTCGGACAGGCTGTCGCGCGCCTCGACGACCAGGTCGCGCTTCGCGCCGGCGGGGCCGGACAGCACGCGATCGAGGTCGGCCACGTAGTCGTCGATCCGCATGATCCCAGTCTACGGAGTAGGTCGCCATCGGCCTATCAGGGAAGTCCCCGATATTTCGCGCACCGGCTTGATATGTCGGAAAAATCCTACGTATAGTGGCCCACATGCTGATTTCCGGGATTCTGACCGTCACCGTGCCCGTCGCCGACCAGGCGCGGGCGCTCGACTTCTACACCGGCGTGCTCGACTTGGAGGTGCGCACCGACAATCCGTTCCCGATGGGCCGCTGGCTCACCGTCGCGCCCAAGGGCACGGCGACCACGCTCCTGCTGGCCTCCTGGTTCCCCGCCATGGCCCCCGTCGGCGGGCTCGTGCTGGCCGCACCCGACCTCGACGCGCTCGCCGCCCGGCTCGCCGCCCACGAGATCGCCTTCGAAGGGCCGAGCGACGAGGCGTGGGGACGCCAGCTGCTCTTCGCCGACCCCTTCGGCAACGGGTTCGTGGTCAGCCAGGCATGACCGCCGACCACGTCTTCACCGCGCTGGCCAGCCCGGCCAGGCGTGAGCTGCTGCGCCTGCTGCTCCAGGAGGGGCCCCAGCCCGCCGGGCGGCTGGCCGAGCGGTTCGACCTGAGCCGGCCCAGCGTCTCGGAGCATCTCAAGGTGCTCAAGGACGCCGGGCTCGTCGCCGAGGCCCGCAAGGGGCGGGAACGGCACTACCAGCTGGAGCCGGAGCCGCTCATGGAGATCCGCGACTGGCTCACCCCGTACGAGAGGTTCTGGCGCGGGAAGCTGGCCGGACTCTCCGCACTGCTCGACGAGATGGAAGAAGAAGATGGCTGACGACCGGACCGCGATCCGGCTGGACGAGTTCCTCGCGCACCCGCCGCGCAAGGTGTGGCGGGCGCTGACCGACCCCGAGCTGATGGCCCGCTGGCTCATGCCCAACGACTTCCGGCTGGAGGTGGGCCACCGGTTCACCTTCACCACCCAGCCCAGGAAGGCGGTGGGGTTCGACGGCGTCGTCCACTGCGAGGTGCTGGAGTTCGAGGAGGAGAAGCTGCTGCGGATCAGCTGGAGCGACCGCAAGCAGGCCGACTGGACGGTCACCTGGCGGCTGGTGCCCGAGGGGCGGGGGACCCGGCTGTTCCTCGACCACGAGGGCTTCGACCCCGACGACCCCACCCAGCAGCTCTCCCGCCGGATCATGGGCGGCGGCTGGCCCCGGCACTTCACCACGATCGAGTCCCTCGCCGCCACCCTCTGATCCCGGCCGCTCGGCTCCGGCGCCTCACGGCGCCTCACCGCGTCCGACTCCCTCGCGGCCACTCGGCTCCGTCACCGGAGCGGGCTCGGGCCCGGTGGTGGCAGGTGGGCCAGGGCCTGTGAGGCCAGCTCGTCCGGGGCGCGGCCGTCGGTGTCCAGGCGCACGTCACCCGCCCCGGCCCGCTCCAGGGCCGCGGCCTCCCGCGCCGCCCGCGCGGCCACGGCCCGCAGGGCGTCCGGGCCCAGCCCCCTCAGCTCGTCGCCGGGGATCGCCGGGCCGCCTCCCCGGCCGCGCAGCAGGACGCGTTCGAGCAGCGTGGCGGGGGAGGCGTGCAGCCGGAACACGGTCGGCGCCAGGCCGGGCAGCAGGCGGGTGCAGCCGCGGACGGTCTCGTCGGAGTCCGCCTCGCCGGAGACGACCAGGCAGGCGGCCCCGGCCGCCCGGTACCCGTCCCAGAGCGCGGCGAGGTTGTGCGCCTTGAGCCGGCGGCGTTCGTCCTCACTGGACGGGCGCAGCGCGGCGATCTGCCGGAGATCGACGTAGGCGGCCCGCACGCCCGACCGGTGGACCCGCCCGAAGACCTCGTAGCCGACCGTCGACTTCCCGGCCGCCGTCGCGCCCGAGAACCACAGCAGGGGAACCTCGCCGGAGGGCGCGGTCGGCGGACAACCAGCGGGTACGGTCGCCGGACAACCAGCGGGCACGGTCGGCGGCCACCCGCCGAGCCGGTCGAGCACCAGCCGGGCCGTCTCCGGAGCCGTCAGCCCGCCGGTGTCCACCCACAGGTCGGCGTACCGGCTGCGGTCCTGTGCCACGGCCTCGGCCACGGCCTCCTCCACCAGGTCCGGACGCCAGCCCCGCCCCAGGAACCGCGCCCTCAGCTCCGCGTGGGGGACCCGCAGCCGGCACACGGTGAACGCCGCCCCAGGAAGCAGCGACGTGTACTGGCCGACCTCCTCGGACGTGTCCACGAAACCGGCCAGGACCAGGCAGTCCATCCCCTCGCGCCGGAACCCCGGCCACAGGGCCGCCAGGTTGCGCGCCCGCAGGCGATGCGTGCCGTCATCCGGCGCCGGATGACAGAGGCTGATCTGGTCGGCGTCGAGGAAGGCCGCCTTGACGCCGCCGCGGCCGAGCCGGGCGAAGATCTCCCACCCGGCCGACGACTTCCCGGCGCCCGTGGGGCCCGACAACCACAGCAGCGGCAGTGGATCGATGCTCACCGGCGCGACCCTAGCGAGCCCGATCCGCCGCCTGCCACCGCATTTCCGCCCGGCTACTGGTGGATGACCGGGTTGTGGTGGACCGCCTGGCGGGCCGCGTGCGAGGTGGAGCTCCACAACACCGCCGCCGCCGTCAGCGCCGCGAGCAGCGTGCACCAGGCCACCGCGCGGCCGAGGCGCATGCCGTACCCCCACAGCAGCCACGACAGCGACAGCCACCAGTGCTCGCCGGCCTGGCGGCGCATCTCCATGGCGGCGAAGGCGAAGTCCGCCGAGGTGTCGCGGTCCTCGACCCGGCCGCGGAGCTCGGCGTAGAGGGCGGCCAGCCGGTCGGGCGTGGTGGGCGAGCCGCCGGAGGCGTCCCAGCCGCGCAGGGCGTGCTCGTCGGCCAGCGCGCTGCGCCGCGAGAACCAGCGCAGCATCGGACGGCGCAGGCTGACCCGCACGCCGCGCGGCGTGAGCGCGAACGTGCAGTTCCTGACCCGCACCCCGGCCGGACGCATGAGCCCGGTGAAGCCGCACCCCGACAGGTCGAGGCCGGTCAGCGTGAGGCTGTCGGCGTCCACTTGGCGCAGCGAGCTGAGCATCGACAGGCCCTTGCCGGTCACCGAGGCGGGCCCGTGCAGCACGGCGCCCTCCAGGTCGGCGCTGGAGTCGGTCAGCCGTACGGTGGCGGCCCCCGAGACCTCGACCCGCCGCAGGTCCACCCCGCAGCGCGCGACCGTCACGTCGAGCAGGCCGTCGGCGCGGGCGCGCGCGGCCGACAACCTGCCGGTGGCCGACAGGTACGCGTCGCCGGCGAAGTGCGCGTACTCGAACCCCGCCTGCCCGCGCACCTTGCGGAAGGAGAGGGTACGGCCGAACCTGGCGCCGCGGAACGTGCCGCCGGTGCCCAGGCGGGCGTCGTCGAAGGTGGCGTACCCGTCGAACCGGGCGCCCTCGCAGGAGAGCCCGTGCTCGAAGACGGCCTGGCCGAACAGCGCGTCGCGGGACATCACGGCCCGGTCGAGCGAGACGTGCCCCCGGACGCGTACGCCGTGGAAGGACAGCTCGCGCGTGAACCTGGCCGCGGCCAGCGACACGTTCCCCTCGAAGCACGCCCCGAAGAAGGAGGCCAGCCTTTCGAACCTGGCCCCGTCGAGTGACACGTCACCGGCGAACGTCACGCCCGACAGCCTGACGTCGCCGGTGAACCTGGCCCGGTCGAGCCGGGCGCGGCCCGGTCTGCGACTCGTCGCCTCCAGGACCCGCGAGAGCAGGTCGGCGGTGACGGTGGTGCCGCGGAGGTCGAGCAGCCTGCCGGGGGACAGCCGGGCGAGGACGGCGGGCAGGTCCTCGGCCGGCAGATGCGCCAGGCACAGGCCGGACGGCTGGTGGGCGATTCCGGGGCAGGCAGCAGAAAACGCGCAGGTGACCCAGTCCATGCACTGGTCATACCCGCAGTGCGCCAATGTCAAGGTTCGATGATTTAATGTTCTATCCACTTTTGTGTGGAAATATACGGACAATAATCCCTCTAAAGTGCCGGTCATGCGCGTTTTATCCCGAGCAGCACTCGCTGCCCTCGTGGCGGGCACCCTGACCGCCACCCCGGCCCTCGCCGAGACGGCGGCGGCGCCCTGCGACACCCCGGCCGACCGCCGCGTCGCCGAGGTGCAGGGCAGCGGCGACGCCAGTCCTCTGGCCGGCCAGACCGTACGGGTCGAAGGCGTCGTGACCGGCGACTTCCAGCGGACCGACCAGCTCAGCGGCTTCTTCCTGCAGGACCCGCAGCCCGACTCCGACCCGAGGACCTCCGAGGGCCTGTTCGTCTTCGCCCGCGAGTCCTTCAAGGACGTCAAGGTCGGCGACCGCGTCCTGGTCACCGGCAAGGCCACCGAGTACAACGGCTGGACCGAGCTGTCCCCGGTCACCGCCGTGGACGTCTGCGGCGCCGGCAACGTGGCGGCGCAGCCGTACACCCTGCCCCCGGCCGCGGGTGGGGCGGGGCTGGAGTCCGTCGAGAACATGCTGCTCACCTTCCCGCAGCCGCTCACCGTGGACGACAACTACAACCTGGGCCGCTTCGGCGAGGTCACGGTGTCGGCGCACGGGCGCCTGTACCAGCCCACCGACCGGCCCGGCGTGGACCCCGCCCACGACCTGAGCCGCTCGCTGCTCGTCGACGACGGCTCCAACCGGGAGAACCCGGCGACCCTGCCGCCCGTCACGCGGGCGGGGACCGTGGCCGCGGGCATCACCGGCGTGCTCGGGTACGGCTTCGGCGAGTACCGCCTCCAGCCCACCAAGCCGATCGCCTACCTGGACGCCAACCCGCGCACGCCGCGCCCGTTCCCGGTGGTCGGCAACGTGAAGGTGGCCTCGTTCAACACCCTGAACTGGTTCACCACCATCGGCTCACGCGGCGCGAGCAACGCCAACGAGCAGCAGCGGCAGCTCGCCAAGCTGGTGGCCGCGCTGAAGGGCCTGGACGCCGACGCGGTCGCCCTCATGGAGGTCGAGAACAACGGCCAGACCGCGCTGCAGGCGCTCGTGGACGCCGTCAACGCCGAGGTCGGCGCCGGCACGTACGCGGCGCTCACCCACCCCTACCCCGGCACGGACCTCATCCAGGTCGGGCTCATCTACAAGCCGGGCAAGCTGACCCCGGTCGGCGAGACCAGGGCCTCCCAGGACCCCGTCTTCAGCCGCCCGCCGCTGATCCAGACCTTCCGCAGGAAGGGCGGCGGCCAGCCGTTCACCATGATCGTCAACCACCTCAAGTCGAAGGGCTCCTGCCCGGCCGACGGCCCCGACACCGACCAGGGCGACGGCCAGAGCTGCTGGAACCCCACCCGCGTCAAGCAGGCCCAGACGCTGCTGGGCATCATCGATGACCAGGACCTGCCCAACCCGCTCGTGCTCGGCGACCTCAACGCCTACGGCGAGGAGGACCCGATCGACACGCTGGAGGCCGGCGGCCTGACCAGCCTCACCAAGCGGTTCGTGCCCGAGCCGCAGCGCTACAGCTACCTGTTCGACGGCCTGGCCGGCGAGCTCGACCACGCCTTCGCCGGCAAGCAGCTGCTCAAGCGGGTGACCAGCACCACCATCTGGCACATCAACTCCGACGAGCCGCGCATCCGCGACTACAACACCGAGTTCAACCCGCCCGGCCTCTACCAGCCGGACGCCTACCGCTCCTCCGACCACGACCCGCTGGTCATCGGCCTGACCCTGCCCGGCGGCCACTGAACGCACGCGTCGCCCGAGCCGAAGGCGCGGCCCGCGGGGCCGCGCCTTCGGCGTTCCAGATCGCCCGCCGTATCGGGCTTGAGGGCCGCCGCGGCATGGAATGCTGGTGGGGGGTACGTGGTTGACACGGTTGCAATTTCACCGAAGAGCGAGGAGCCACTTGTGGCGACCATCGAAGTAACAGAGAAGAACTTCAACGACATCGCTGACAAGGGCATCGTGCTGCTCGACTTCTGGGCGACGTGGTGCCCGCCGTGCAAGAAGTTCGGGCCGATCTTCGAGGCGGCCTCCGACAAGCACGACGACATCACCTTCGGCAAGATCGACACCGACGCGGAGCAGGCGCTCGCCCAGGGCTTCGACATCACCTCGATCCCCACGCTGATGGCGATCCGCGACGGCATCGTGGTGTTCGCCCAGGCCGGCGCGATCCCGGCCCCGGCCCTCGAAGACCTCATCCGCCAGGTCCGGGCCCTCGACATGGACGCGATCAGGACCGAGCTCAGCGAGGAGCTGAAGAACGCCGAGCAGAACTGACCCCGGCAGGCCCCGCCTGCACGGCGGGGCCCTCGCGTCCCCCGACCCGCGTCAGGGCGGCGGCCAGCGGGAACATCGCGAGCACCACGAGCGTGCCGGGCAGCCCGAGCACGCGTGACAGCGCCCCCGCCACGCCCAGCCCGATCCCGCCGCCGACGAAGAACGTCAGGTTCAGCAGGCCCATCGCGCCGCCGCGCCGCTCCAACGGGAAGCTCGCCGACATCCGGCCCGTGATCACCACCTGGGCCAGCGAGAACGCCGGGAACCCGAGCGAGGCGGCCACCACCACCAGCACCGCGCCCGTCCGTCCGCCGCCGAGCATCTCGGCGAGCCCGGCCGCGACCAGGCAGGCGGCGAAGGCGGCGGCCACGGCGGGCAGCAGCCAGGCCCGGCCGCCCGCGATCCTGGCCAGCACCACGCCCACCAGCGCGCCCGGCAGCAGCCAGGCCCCGATCGTCAGCACGTTCCACCCGTGCACGCCGGCCAGGAGCTGCGGGGCGGCCCACATGGTGGCGAACAGGCCGCCGTACACGCCGACGCCGATCAGCGCGGCCCGGCGGAAGACCCGGTCGGCGGGCAGGTCGGGCGGGACGAACCCGGCGGCGACCGTACGGGTGCGCCGGACCAGCGCGGCCCCCGCGAGCGCCGCCACCGCCCCGGCCAGCGCCGCCACCGGCCACGTCAGCCCCAGATTGGCCGACTGGACGAGCACGAGGAACGCCGACACCGCCGCCGCCAGCAGCCCGGCGCCCACGACGTCCACCCGTCCGCCCGACCCCGCCCGCCGCGCCAGTGGCAGGCAGAACGGCACCGCCACCAGCGCCAGCGCGGGCAAGGCGAGCGTGAGCCGCCACGACAACGCCTGGGTGACCAGCCCTCCGGCCAGCGTCGCGCCCGCCGAGAAGACCGCCATCGCGCTGCCGAACCAGGCCAGCACCGCATGACGCCGCTTCGGCTCGGTCGTGGCCGCCAGATTCAGCGCGACCGCCGACAGCGCGCCCGATCCGGCCGCCAGCACCGCCCGCGCCGCCACGAGCGTGCCCAGAGACGGCGCCACCAGGCAGGCCAGCGCCCCCGATGCCAGCACCGCCGAGCCGAGCAGCAGCGTGCGGCGCACCCCCCACGCGTCCGACAGGCGTCCGAACAGTGCCGTCCCGATGCCCAGCGCCAGGGCGTGCGCGGTCAGCACCCACACCACCGCGCCTGGACGCGCCCCCAGCGCGGCGGCGACGTCCGGCAGGGCGACCCCGGCCGCCGTGACGCCGAACACGGCCGGGCCGAACAGCGCGCCCAGCCTGATCCCGATCAATCCACTCCCGTTCATGCGGGCCAGTCCATCGCGGGAAGAGCGGGCGAACCAGAAGACGTTCTCCTGGACAGCCATCACGGATCATGATGAATGGAGCCCCAGTGGAGCTGCGCCAGCTCGCCTACTTCGTCGCCGTCGCCGACGAGGGCGGCTTCGGCCGGGCGGCCGAGCGGCTGCACATCGTGCAGCCCGCCGTCAGCCAGCAGGTGAGCCGGCTCGAACGCGAACTGGGCGCGCGCCTGTTCGACCGCTCGACCCGGCACGTACGGCTGACGGAGGCGGGGGAGCGGCTGCTGCCCGAGGCCCGCGAAGTGCTCGCCGCGGCCGAACGCGCCCGCCGGGCGGTCACCGCCCACCTGGAGGGAGCCACCCTGCGGCTCGGCGTGTCGCGGGCGCCCGGCACCCGCCTGTACCCGATGCTCGACCGGCTCGACCCCGGCCTGCGGGTCCGGCTCAGCAAACAGGGGCTCGCCGAGCGGCTGGCGGCGGTCCGCTCGGGCGACCTGGACGCCGCCCTCGTCCGGCTGGTGGACAGCGCGCCCGGTCTGGAGTTCTTCCCCGCCTGGACCGAGCCGCTGGTCGTGGCGCTGCCCGCCGGCCACCCGCTGGCCACGGCCGGCACGCTCGGCCTCGCCCAGCTGGGCGACCTGCCCGTACGACTCGCCCCCCGCGAGCGCAACCCGTCCTTCCACGACCTGGTCACCGGGGCGCTGGCGCGGGCGGGCGTGGACCCGCCGCGGGGCCCGGCCTTCACCGGGCTGCACGACACGCTCATCGACCTGGCCGCGGGGCCGCCGTCGTGGACGCTGTTCTACCCGGTCTTCGACGAGCTGCCGCCGATCCGCGGCGTCGCCTACGCCGGCCTGGACGAGCCCGAGGTGCTCACCCACCTCGCCGTGCCGTCCGGGCCGCCGACGGCCAAGGTGCGGCAGCTCCTGGCGGCCCTGCCCTGACCACGGAGGCCGCGACCCGGGCGGTCCGGTGGGTTCGTCAGAGTTTGCGGGCGACGCCGACGTAGCCGACGTCCGTGCCGCTCGTCAGGGCGGGCGGCTCGGTGGGCCGCCAGTCCTGGGGGAACACCAGGCCCGGGTCGACCAGCTCGTAACCGTCGAAGAAGCTCAGGATCTCCTTGTCGGTCCTGAGGCTCAGCGCGGCCGTGGCCTGGTTGTAGACCTGGTGGGCCTGCGGGGTGGTGTCGGGCCTGGCGTCGATGGCGTGGCTGATCACCAGGTGGCTGCCGGGGACACTGGCCTCGCGCAGCCCGGCCACGATCGGGCGGGCCTGCTCGTCGGGGATGAAGTGCAGGATCGCCAGCATGAGGAAGGCGACCGGCTGGTCGAAGTCCACCAGGGCGCCCAGCTTGTCCAGCAGGAGGTCGACCTCGCGGATGTCGGCCTGGAGGAAGTCGACGTTGTCCGTACGGGCCAGCAGCGCCCGGCCGTGGACGCACACGACCGAGTCGTAGTCGACGTAGACCACGCGCGCCTCGGGAGCGATCTCGTGGGTGTTGCCCTGCGTGGGCAGCCCGGCCCCGAGGTCGATGATCTGCCGCACGCCCGAGTCCACCAGGTGCCGGACGGCCCGCTGCAGGAACGCGCGATTGGCGCGGGCGGCCTCCTTGGTGTTGGGGAACACCTTGAGGATCTGCTCCGCCGCGGCGCGGTCGGCCGCGAAGTTGTCCTTGCCGTCGAGGTAGTAGTCGTACATCCGCGCGACGTTGGGGACGTTGGGGTCGACCCCCTCGGGGGCACTGTCCACGTTTTCTCCCGAAATTTCGGTCTTTCGCGTGATCATAGCCGTGCCGACCCCGCCCGCACCGGAATTCGGTTCGGTTGCCCGCGCGGCGCGCCCCGGAGAGACACGCCGCGCGGAACCCGGCAGGAGACCGCGGTCAGCCCCGGGAAGGCGTCGTGCTCAGCCCCGGTACAGCTCGGCCACGCGGAAGGCGAGGTCGAGCGACTGGCCGCGGTTGAGCCGCGGGTCGCAGGCGGTCTCGTAACGGGTGGCGAGGTCGCCCTCGACGATCTCGTGGCCGCCGCCCACGCACTCGGTGACGTCGTCGCCGGTGAACTCGATGTGGATGCCGCCCGGGTGCGTGCCGAGCTCGCGGTGGACCTCGAAGAACCCGGCCACCTCGTCGAGCACGTCGTCGAAGTGGCGCGTCTTGTGCCCGCTCGGCGCCTCGAACGTGTTGCCGTGCATCGGGTCGCAGATCCAGGCCACCTGGGCGCCGGCGGCCGTGACCTCCTTGACCAGCGCGGGCAGGTGCTCGCGGATCTTCGAGGCGCCCATCCGGGTGATGAACGTGAGCCGGCCCGGCTCGTTGTCCGGGTTGAGCTTCTCGATCAGCGCCAGCGCCTCTTTCGGCGAGGTCGTCGGGCCGAGCTTGACGCCGATCGGGTTGCGGATGCCGGCGAAGAAGTCGACGTGCGCGCCGTCGAGCTGGCGGGTGCGCTCGCCGATCCAGACCATGTGCGCCGAGACGTCGTAGGGCAGGCCCGTGCGCGAGTCGATGCGGGTGAGCGCCCGGTCGTAGTCGAGGATGAGGGCCTCGTGGGAGGCGTAGAACTCGACCGTGTGGAACTCCTCGGGCTCGGCCCCGCAGGCCCGCATGAAGGCCAGCGCCTGGTCGATCTCCCGGGCGAGCTGCTCGTAGCGGCGCCCGGCGGGCGACTCGCCCACGAAGTCCTGGTTCCAGGCGTGGACCTGGCGCAGGTCGGCGTAGCCGCCCTTGGTGAAGGCACGCGCCAGGTTGAGCGTCACGGCCGAGGAGTGGTACGCCTTGAGCAGCCGCCACGGGTCGGGCTGACGCGACTCGGGCGTGAACTCGAAGCCGTTGACCATGTCGCCGCGGTAGGCCGGCAGCTCCACGCCGTCGCGGACCTCCGTGCCCTTGGAACGCGGCTTGGCGAACTGGCCCGCCACCCGGCCGATCTTCACGACCGGCACCTTCGCCGCGTAGGTCAGCACGATCGCCATCTGCAGCAACGTCTTGAGCTTGTTGCGGACGTTGTCGGCGGTCGCGCCGGAGAAGGTCTCGGCGCAGTCGCCGCCCTGCAGGACGAACGCCTCCCCGCGCGAGACGGCCGCCAGCTGCCTCTTGAGCTGGTCGCACTCGCCGGCGAAGACGAGCGGGGGCAGGCCGCCGAGCTCGGCGACGACCTTGTCGAGCTCACCGCGATCGGGCCAGTCGGGCTGCTGGGCCGCGGGAAGGGCTCGCCAGGAATCGAGATCCACGAGATTGCTGCTCACGAGATACGAGGGTATTCCACTGACCCCGCCCCACTGACCCCCTTGTCCACGTTGTGAGAATGCATTTATCAGCTTTCGGGAGACTTTACGTGCTCAGGGAGTACGCCCAACCCGATGAAACGCCGCGGCAGCCGGTTGAGCAGCGGGATCCTGGTCACGTCGCGCGGCAGCCCGGACGGGTCGAACCGCCGCCCCAGCGCGGCGCTGATCACCCGGTTCTGCACCACCCGCTGGGCCGCCTGCGTGATCCGCGTGGGCAGCATGCGCCGGCGCTGCAGCCGGTGCAGCATGGCCTCCGTGATCGGCCGGCCCGCGGCGAGCGGCGCGGCGAGCAGGTTGGCCGCGGCCACCGCGTCCTGGACGGCCAGGTTGATGCCCACCCCGAAGACCGGCGACATGGCGTGCGCCGCGTCACCGATGCACAGGAACCCCGGGCGGTGCCAGCGGCGCAGCCGGTTGAGCGCGACCGTGAGCACGCTGACGTCGTCGAAGCCCTCGATCTGGCCCACCCGGTCCGCCAGGTACGGCAGCAGCGTGGCCACCGGGCGCCTGAGGGCGTCGATGCCCTGCTTGGTCAGTGGCCCGTAGCCGCCCTTGGGGATCAGGTAGGCGAGCTGCCAGTAGGTCTCGCGGTTGATGGCGACCATCATGTGGCCGCTGGAGACACGCAGGAACGTGTCGTCGGGGTCGCCGTCGTGCCGGGGCAGCCTGAACCAGAGCACGTCCATCGGCGCCTTCAGGTCCTGGGGGACCAGGCCGGCGCGTTCGCGCAGCACCGAGCGCCGTCCGTCGGCCGCCACGGTCAGGGTCGCCCTCAGCTCGTGCTCGCCGGACGGGTCGCGGTAGCGCACCCCGCGCACCGCGCCGTCCTCGCGGATCAGGTCGTAGGCCTCGGCGTTCATCAGCAGCCGGAAGTTCGGGTACGCGCTCGCGGCCTTCGTGACCAGCGTGAGGAAGTCCCACTGGGGAACGAACGCGATGTAGTCGTAGCCGCCCGGCAGGCCGCGCAGGCTCGCGAGCCTGATGTCACCGGCGTCGGTCGCCAGCCTCAGCTCGTGCGCCTTGCGGTGGGGCAGTTTGAGGAACTCCTCCGCCAGCCCGAGCTCGCCGAGCACGCGCAGGGTGGAGGGATGGATCGTGTCGCCTCGGAAGTCACGCAGGAAGTCGGCGTGCTTCTCCAGCAGCGTCACCTCGACGCCGGCCCTGGCCAGCAGCAGTGCGAGCACGGCCCCGGCGGGACCGCCTCCGGCTATTACACACGTCATAATTCATCACCCAATGAGATTGTCTCCCTCTCCGGGGAAATGGGCAAGCCCTCCGCCCCTCCGGCGTGCCGAAGGGTGGAGGGGACCGCGCGTCAGGAGCGGGTCAGGAGCGGGTCAGGAGGTGAGGGGCGGGCGGCCGTAGCGGGCGGTCCAGGCGGTGTACGCCGTGCTGCGGGCCGCGACGGCGGCGTGCGCGGCGCGGGCGCTCTCCAGCAGGGCCGGCGCGTGCGCCGCGAACGACGACCGCCAGATGAGCACCTGCCGCATCCACAGCGGGTTCCCCCGCAGCGGCAGCACCGCCACCCGCTCACCCGGGTCGTAGAGCGCCTGGCAGGCCGACACCGCGTGCCCGGCCGCGATCAGCTCCCGCCGCACCCCGGCCTCCACGAGCTGGTACCGCCCGCGCGGCGTGAACCCGGCCCGCCCGCACGCCTCCAGCAGGTGCTCCGGCCACCCCATGCCGTCGGGCGGCGGCAGCACCCACGGCTCGCCCGCCAGCTCGGCCAGCTCCACCTCCGTCCGCCCGGCCAGCGGATGGGCGGCGGGCAGCGCCACGAACACCGGCTCGACCGCCACCACCCCCATGCCCATGGCCGGGCTGGGCCGCAGCTCGTGGTCGGGGTAGTCGGCCACCAGGGCCACGTCGAGCCGCCCGTTGGCCACCATGTCCACCAGCACCCGGACGAAGTGCTCGGTCTGCAGCGTGATGCGCGCCTCGGGCAGCGCGCCCGCCAGATTCGCGACGAGGGGCACGACGACGGGGTTCTCGAAGCTGCCCACCCGGATCGACTGACCGGCCAGCTCGTACGGCCCCGCCGCCAGCAGATCGTCCACCCCGGCGAGCACCACCCGCGCCCTGGCCAGCACGAACTCCCCGAAGGCGGTGGCCGCCACGCCGCGGTGGTCCCGGGTGAAGACCGCGCCGCCGAGCAGGCGCTCGATCCGCCCCAGCTGGGCGGTGAGCGCGGGCTGGGAGACGCCGAGCGCCGCCGCGGCCCTGGTCACGCTGCCCTGGTCGGCGATGGCGCGCAGCGTCCTGAGATGTCTCAGTTCGAGCTGCATCCCGCAGAAGCTATCACTCCGGAGTTATGCCCTTATGGGATGAGACTCCTGCACCTTTCGGGCCGATAGTGCATGACATGCGTAAATTCGCGGCCCTGGTGCTGGCCGCCGCCGTCTTATATGTCCCATCCGCCCACGCGTCCGCGGCCGCTGACGGGCCCGGCGCGGCCACGGTCGTGCCGGTCCAGGTCACCGGCGCCCCCGCCAAGCGGTTCAACCTGATCGTCATGGGCGACGGCTACACCGAGGCCGAGCAGGCGAAGTTCCGGGCCGACGTGGACCGGCACCTCAACGTGATGTGGTCGATCGAGCCGTTCAAGACCTACCGCGACTACATCAACGTCTACCGGATCGACATCGTCTCCGGCGAGTCCGGCGTGAGCTGCGACCCCGGCCTGGACGCGCCCCGCCGTACGACCCCGCTGAGCATGGGCTTCTGGGGAGGGTGCAACCCGGGCAGCGTGCAGCGCCTGATCACCATGGACAACTCCGCCGCCACCCGCTTCGCCAACCTGGTCACCGGGACGACGTCGGGCAACCGGCAGATCCTCGCCCTGGCCAACAGCGGCACCTACGGCGGCGCGGGCGGCAGCTACGCCACCGCCTCCGGCAGCAACTCCATGTCCGCCCTGATCAGCCCGCACGAGCTCGGCCACTCCCTGGGCGGCCTCCAGGACGAGTACGACTACTACCAGCGCGGCGTCCCCGGCGGGACCTACGGCGGCTCCGAGCCGTCCAGCGCGCACCACAGCCTGCTGACCGAGCAGCAGATGCTCGACCAGCGCAGGAAGTGGTGGCGGTGGCTGGGCGAGGACAGCGAGTCCGGCGGCCCGATCGCCCGCTTCGAGGGCGGCATGTACTACACGAGCGGCGTGTGGCGGCCGAGCAGGCATTCCATGATGAAGACCCTCGGCTACTACTTCGACCAGGTCAGCCGCGAGGTCATGACCCAGCGCATCACCGCCAAGACGATGCTGATCCAGGACTCCGCGCCCACGTCCGCGCCCGTCGGGGCCGACCGGGTGCTCTGGATCGAGCCGATGCGCCCGGCCGGGCACTCGCTGACCACCACCTGGGCCGTGGACGGCAAGAACCTGCCCGGCGACGCCGACGTCCTCGACCTGCGCACCCTGGGCCTGGCCCCCGGCACGCACACGGTCACCGCCACCGTCGCCGACCCCACGGAGTTCGTCCGGGACCCGGCGGTCAGGGCCGCCATGACCAGGACGCGCACCTGGACCGTGGACACCACGCTCACCACGCCGCCCGACGGCGTCCAGGCGGGCATCGTGTCGTCCACGCCGACGGACCGCCCGGCCGGGCGCGCCGCCGTCGTCTACGTGGAGACCACCCACCCGGCGGCGGCCGTCCCCGCCGTCACCTGGACGCTGGACGGTGACAGGCAGGCGGGCACCGGCGCCGAGTTCGACCTGGGCGCGGCCGGCCTGACGCCCGGCGCGCACACCCTCACGGCCACCCTCGGCGGCACGACGCTGACCTGGCAGGTCGACGCCGCCGATCCCACCACCGGGTACGAGCTGTCCGAGCCGCTCGCCCGCTCCGGCGACACCTACGTCTACAACGCCCCGTTCACGATGAAGCTCACCGGCGACGACGACCGCGACGGGTACGTGGTCTCGGAGTCCCGGGTGGACGGCGACGGCTGGTTCAACTACTTCGGCTGGCCCACCTCCTCCGAGCTGCCCTGGACGTTCACCGAGGAGGGCACGGTCATCGACTCCCTCGTCTACGGCAAGCTGCCGCGCGGCCGGCACACCGTCGAATACCGCTCGATCGACGCCGCCGGCAACTACGGGCAGGCCAAGAGCTTCACCGTCACCACCATCGCCCCGCCGCCCGCCTGCGACCGCACGGTCACCGGCGCGCACCGGGGCCCGCTCACCGTGGCCGACGGCGTCACCTGCCTGAAGGACGCCCAGGTCACCGGCCCGGTCACGGTCAAGGCGGGCGCCTCGCTGGTGACCGACGGCGGCCGGATCAGCGGCACCCTCACCGCCGCCGGGCCCGCCGCCGTGCACCTGATCAGGACCCGCGTGGACGGCGCGCTCAGCGTCACGGGCGCGCGGCAGCTCACCGTCGTGGGCGGCGAACTGCGCGGCGCGGCCGTGCTCACCGGCAACACCGCGCCGATCCTGTCGGGCGTCGCGGTCAAGGGCGCGCTCGCCTGCACCGGCAACACCCCGGCGCCGGCCGACCTCGGCGTGCCGAACCAGGTGAACGGCGCGGGCGGCGGTCAGTGCGGCAAGCTGTCAGCGGGCGTCAAGGGGAAGCCGTACGAGGCGGTCCAGGACCTCCGCCAGTGAGCTGACGGCCAGATCACGGACCCTGGCGTACTCGGCTTCCGGGTACTGCCGGGGTCCGTTCTCCACCAGCAGGATCAGGTAGAGGTAGGCGCGGTAGAGGTCGAGCCGGGCGCGGGCCGAGGCGGTCAGCTCCAGCGGCGTCACCTCGCGGTAGCCGGCCAGCAGCGGGTCGTCCTCGCGCAGCTCGTCGAAGATCGTCGGGGTGACGAACTCGGCGATCGGGTCGCCCCAGAACGCGCGCTCGTGGTCGATGATCGCCTGGATGCGCGGTTCGCCGGTCAGGTCGAGGAACACGTTCCCGGCCCACACATCGAAGTGCACCAGGCAGGGCGTGGTCACCTCGTCCAGCACCGGCGCGGCCCGCTCGAAGGCCGCCATGATCTCGGCGGCCGGGCGGGGCAGCGGCGTCGGGTAGCGCTCGGTGTCGGCCAGCAGCGCGCCCACCATGGCCAGGAACGCCTCCCGCCAGGTCGAGCCGACGATCCCGGCGTGCGGGTAGCCGAACACCTCGCCGGTCACCGCGTTGAACGCGGCCAGGTGGCGGCCGAGCTCCCGGCGCAGCGCCCGCTCGCCCTCGGGCTTGACGTCGTTCCAGGAGACGCCGTCGAGGGCGCTCAGCATCAGGTAGTCGCCGCCCAGCACCGGGTCGTCGAACCCGGCCACCAGCAGCTCCGCCATCGGCACGCCCGCGGCGGCGGCCAGCTCGTAGGCGGCGGCCTCCATGCGCAGCAGGTTGCGCTCGTAGCTGAGCTGGTCGAGATCGGGCGAGGGCGACAGCTTGAGCACCACCTCGCGGCCGTCCTCCAGGGTCAGCCGCCACACCGCGTTGGCGTAGCCGTCGGTCAGCTCGGTGGCCGTGAAGACGCCCGCCCCCACGGCCCGCCGGGCCAGCGCGTCGAGCTCGGCGGGCGATAAACGGCGCTTGGTCCTACTGTCCACGTGGGCCCCTTCCGGGTTCAGGCGGCGCTGATCGTCCAGCTCGCCACGTGTTCGTCGCCCGGCCGCAGCACGACCAGGTCGGTGCCGGAGTTGAAGGCGTCGGGCGGGCAGATCATCGGCTCGACCGCGACGCCCTCGTAACCCAGCTGCCGGCTCGTGCAGACCTGCACCCAGGGCAGCACGGCCGGGTCCCAGGCGAGCCGCACCCCGCCGACCCGCACCTCCCCGCGGTCGAGCCCGGTGAAGGCGTGGTCGATCACGGTGTCGCCGACCGGGCGCGGCTTGCCGAAGTCGTACGGGGTGCCGGCGACGTCGGCCAGGCCGGCCGGCAGCAGCCGGTCGTCGGTCTCCAGGTAGCGGGCGGCGGGCAGCTCCAGCTCCTCGCCCAGCAGCCACGGGTGGGGCCCGCAGCCGTAGGGGGCGTCGGCCTCGCCGGCGTTGCGGGCCGTGACCGTCGTGGTCAGGCCGCCCTGGCCGAGCCGGTGCTCGACCGACAGCGCCAGCGTGAACGGGTAGCCGGGGGCCCCGGCCAGCTCGTACGTCAGGCGCGCGCGATCGGCCTCGGCCTCGGCCACCTTCCAGTCGACGACGGCGACCAGGCCGTGCAGCGCGTGACCGCGGTCGGGCTCGGTCACCTCCAGCTGGTACGGGCGGCCCTGGAAGGTGTAGCGGGCGCCGCCCACCCGGTTGGGCCAGGGAGCCAGGACGGTGCCCGCGAAGTACGGGACCGGGCCCTGCTCGGGCCAGGTCGTCACCAGGTCGCGCCCGCCGTGCCTGAGCGTCCTGACCGCGGCGCCACGCGGGCTGATCTGCGCGGTGTAGCCGCCGCCTTCGAGCTGGGGCACGGAGAAGGTCCTTTCGTCGGGCCTGCGAGCAGCCGGGCCAGGATATCCCCTGGTCAGGCCGACTCTCGGCGAACCAGGTGCGTGTCGAGGATCACCACGGGCTGGCGCAGCTCCTCGCCGTTGATGCGGGCCACGAGGAGCTGGGCCATCTGCCGGCCCATGGCCTCGGTCGGCTGGTGGACGGTGGTCAGCGGCGGGTCGGCGTGCAGCGCGGCCTTGGAGTCGTCGAACCCGATCACCGCCACGTCGCCCGGGATCGCCTTGCCCGCGGCCTTGAGCACGCGCATCGCGCCCAGGGCCATCGGGTCGGAGGCGGCGAAGACGGCGTCGAGATCGGGATGGCTCTCCAGCAGCTCCTGCATGGCGGTGGCGCCGCTCTCCTCGGAGAAGTCGCCGAAGGCCACGATCTCCGGCAGCCCCGAGGGCAGCAGGGCGTCGCGGTAGCCGGCCAGACGGTCGACGCCCACGCCCATGTCCTGGGAGCCGGCGATCGTGGCGATCGCGGCCCGGCCGAGGCCCAGCAGGTGTTTGACCGCCTGCCTGGCCCCCGCCCGGTTGTCCATGTCCACGAAGCTGTAGGGGTCGAGGCCGACGGGCCTGCCGCCGAGCACGGTCGGCACGCCCATCTCCTCCAGCCTGCCCGGCAGCGGGTCGGCGCCGTGCAGCGACAGCAGCAGCACGCCGTCGACGTGCTGCCCCGTCAGGTAGGTCTCCAGCCGCTCGTGCTCCTCGGGGGAGCGCGCCATCGCCAGGATCAGCTGCAGCCCGGTCTCGGCCAGCGCCGAGCCGATGCCGCGGATGGTGCCCGCGAAGTACGGCTCGTCGAAGACCCGGAACTGGGACTCGGACACCACCAGGGCGACCGTGTCCGTGCGGCGCGTGACGAGAGCACGCGCCGCCCTGTTGGGCACGTAGCCCAGCTCGCGGATGGCCAGCTCGACGGCCTCGCGGGCCTTGGCGCTGACGTTCGGCGAGCCGTTGATGACTCTCGACACCGTGCCCCGGCCCACACCGGCCCGGGCCGCGACTGCCTCAAGAGTCGGTCGGTTCATGTCGCCTATTGTGCCGGATGATCTCCGAGTACCAGTGCGCGCTGTCCTTCAGCAGCCGCTCCTGGGTGTCGAAGTCGACGTGGACCAGGCCGAAGCGCTTGCCGTAGCCCCAGGCCCACTCGAAGTTGTCCATCAGCGACCAGGCGAAGTAGCCCTGCAGGGGCACGCCCGCGTCGATCGCCTCCCGGCACGCGCCGAGGTGCGCCTCCACGTACGCCTGCCGCTGCGCGTCGTGGATGCGGCCGTCGGCCAGCACGTCGTCGAAGGCGGCGCCGTTCTCGGAGACCACCATCGGGATCGGCGGGTAGTCCCGCGCCACCCGGGTGAGCACCTCCACCAGGCCGCCCTCGTCGATCTCCCAGCCCATCGCGGTGACCGGCCGGCCGCCGTTGACGAACGAGACGTGCTCGCTGCCCACCCACGGCGAGGCCGTGTCCGTGGGGGCCGCCGCCGCCGACGCCTTGCCGCCGGGCGCGCCGGAGACGGTGAAGCGGCTGTAGTAGTTCACCAGCAGCACGTCGATCGGAGCGTTGATGATCTTCATGTCGCCCGGCTGCACGAGGTCGTCGTCGATCGGGATGTCGTTCAGGACGTCCTCGGGGTAGCGGCCGGTCAGCAGCGCGTCCAGGAAGAACCTGTTCTGCAGGCCGTCGATGCGGCGGGCCGCCTCCAGGTCGGCCTCGCTGCCGGTCTCGGGGGAGATCGCGTACAGGTTGACGCAGCCGCCGACGCGGCGCGCGTCCATCGCCTGGACGGCCAGGCCGTGGGCGAGGTTGAGGTGGTGCGCGCCCCTGATCGCGTTGCGCGGCTCACGCCGGCCCGGGGCGTGCTCGCCCGAGGCATAGCCGAGGAACGCGGCGCACCATGGCTCGTTGACCGTGCTGAACGTGTGGACGTGGTCCTTCAGCGCCTCGTGGACGATCGAGGCGTACTCGGCGAAACGGTAGGCCGTGTCGCGGTTGGGCCAGCCGCCCTTGTCCTCCAGCTCCTGGGGCAGGTCCCAGTGGTAGAGCGTCAGCCAGGGGTCGATGCCGTTCTGCCGGAGCTCGTCCGTGAGCCGCTTGTAGAAGTCCAGGCCCTTCTGGTTGACCGCGCCCGAGCCGGTCGGCTGCACCCGGGGCCAGGACACCGAGAAGCGGTAGGCCGTCAGGCCCAGCTCCGCCATGATGGCGACGTCCTGCTGGTAGCGGTGGTAGTGGTCCATGGCCACGTCCCCGTGGTGCCCGTTGAGCACCCGGCCCGGCGTCTTGGTGAAGGTGTCCCAGATGGACGGGCCGCGCCCGTCCTCGGTGACCGCGCCCTCGATCTGGTACGCCGAGGTCGCCGCGCCGAACGCGAAGCCGGCGGGGAAGCGCAGCCCGGGACGAATCTGTTCCTCTTGTGTCGTCACGCCTTGACCGCACCTTCCATGAGTCCGCCGACGATCTGGCGGCCGAATGCGACGAATACCGCGATGAGCGGAATGATGGACAGCGCGGTACCCGCGAAGATCAGCGAGTAGCTGGTCGAGTAGCGCGCGTTGAGCGAGTTGATGGCGATCTGCACGGTCGGGTTGTCCGGGGTCAGCACGATCAGCGGCCACATGTAGTCGTTCCACATGAGCATGAAGGTGTTGATGCCCAGCACCGCCATGCCCGGACGCACGGCCGGCAGCACGACGTTCCACCAGATCCGCAGCGTCGCCGCGCCGTCCACCCTGGCCGCCTCGACCAGTTCGTTCGGCACGGCCTGACGCGTGTACTGCGTCATCAGGAACACGCCGAACCCGTTGAGCAGGTACGGCAGGATGATCGCCTTGAGCGTGCCGGTCCACTCCAGGCTCACCATCATGCGGTAGAGCGGGACCACGCCCATCTGCTGCAACGGCACCGCCATCGTCAGCAGCACGAGCAGCAGCAGGATGTTGCGGCCCTTGAAGTGCAGGCTGGCGAAGGCGAACCCGGCCAGGGTCGAGATGATCACCACGGAGACCGTGACGATCGCCGCGCTGATGAAGGAGTTGGTCAGGCCGAGCAGGAAGTGCGCGTCCTCGTTGTTGAGCACCGCCACGATGTTCTCGCCCAGGTTGCCCCCGGGCAGGAACTTCGGCGGCACCGCCACGGCGTCGGAGTTCGTGCGCGAGGCGATGACCAGCATCCAGTACAGCGGGAACGCCGACAGGAAGATGGCCACCCCCAGCATGACCCGCGTCATGACGGTCGGTTTCCAGGCGGTCACTTGGCGCCTCCGATCCGCCGGACGAACAGGAAGTTGACGGCCGCGCCGATGAGGATCAGCAGGAACAGCAGCCAGGCGGCGGCCGCGGCGTAGCCGTAGTCGAACTCGCGGAAGCCCTGCTTGACGACGAACATCGCCACCGTCTGGAACTGGCCCTGGGAGCCGCCGTCCACGTTGCCGTTGTAGAAGGTGGTCGGCTCGGAGAACAGCGTCAGGCCGCCGATCGTGGAGTTGAGCACCACGAAGATCATCGTCGGGCGCAGCATCGGCAGCGTGATCTGCCAGAACTGCCGCCGCCGGGACGCGCCGTCGATGGCGGCCGCCTCGTACAGGTCCTTGGGGATGGTCTGCATGCCGGCCAGGAAGATGATGGCGTTGTAGCCGGTCCAGCGCCAGTCGACCATCGCGGCGATGGCCAGCCAGGACGGGAAGCGCTCGGCCCGCCAGTTGGTCTTCTCGCCGCCGAACATGCCCAGGACCCAGTTCACCAGGCCCCAGTCGCGGGCGAACAGCTGCGTGAACACCACCGCGACCGCGACCACCGAGGTGACCAGCGGCAACAGCACGCTCATGCGGATCGGCAGGCGCCAGCGGAGCTTCTTGTTCAGCGCGTTGGCCAGGAACAGGGCCATCAGCATCTGCGGGATCGTGGCCAGCAGGAAGATGCCGACGGTGTTGGTGACGGCGTTCCAGAAGTCCTCGTCGGTCAGCAGCGCGGCGTAGTTGCCCAGCCCGGCCCACTTGGTGTCGCCGGCCAGGTCGTAGTCGTAGAGCGAGTAGTAGAGCGTGAAGGCCAGCGGGAACAGCCCGAAGGCGGCGAACAGCAGGAAGTAGGGGGAGACCAGGGCGTACGGCATGGCCTTGACGTCAAGTCGTGAACGCCAGAGGCGGCCGGGAGGGCGGGCACGGCGGCGGTTCGTCCGCACCGGCCGCGGATGGGAGTCGAAGCTCATGAACAGACCTTTCGGCGGCAAGCCCGGCCCGCGGATCGCGGGCCGGGCGGAGCAAGATCAGCCCGCGGCCTTCACCGCGTCGTCGACCAGCTGCTGCCAGGCCTTGTCGTAGGCCACCGAGCCGTCGTCCATGCCCTGGATGACCGACTCGACCGCGTTCTTGACCTGCGCGTGCTTCACACCGAGGAAGACCGGCTGCAGGCTCTCCGCCGACTTGGCGAAGATCTCACCGATCGGGGCGTCGCTGAAGAACTCGTTCTTCGCGCCTTGCACGGCGGTGTCGGCCTGGGCCTTGCTGTTGCTCGGCATGTTGCCGAAGTCGGTGAAGATGCTCGCCTCGGTCTGCGCGCTGGTCAGGTAGTCGGCGACCTGCGCGGCCTCCTTCGGGTGCTTGGACTGCTTGGGCACGGCCACCCACGAGCCGCCCCAGTTGCCGCCGCCGCCGGGCACCGAGGCGACGTCCCACTTGCCCTTCATGCCGTCACCGGCGTTGCCCGACACCACGCCGAGCATCCAGGACGGGCAGCCGACCGTGGCGAAGGCGCCCTTCTGGGTGCCCGCCGCCCACTCGTCGGTGAAGTTGCGCAGCTTGGCCGTCAGGCCGGACTGGCTGAGCTTGGAGGCGAAGTCGAAGCCCGCCTTGACCGCCGGGTTCTTGTCGACGATGAGGTTGTTGTCCTTGTCGAAGTAGGCGACGTTGCCGTTCTTGGCCGCCTCCTGGTACAGCACCACGTTGTAGAGCGTGTTCGTGCCGTCGGTGAACTTGGTGTCCTTCACCTTCGCCTGGAACTGCTGGCCGACCTTCATGAAGTCGTCCCACGTCGGCCACAGCGCCGCGACCTTCTCGCGGTCCGTGGGCAGCCCGGCCTTCTTGAACAGGTCCGCGCGGTAGCACAGGCTCATGCCGCCGATGTCGGTGCCGAGGCCGAAGATCTTGCCGTCGGCGGTGACGCCGTTCTCCCACTTCCAGGCGGGGTAGTCGGCCTTGCGGCCCTCAAGTCCGTACTCCTTCAGGTCGGCCCACCACTCGGGGTGCGCCTTGGCCAGGCCCATGCCGCCCTCGTCGATGCCGACGACGTCACCGGCGCCGTTGCCGGACTGCAGCCACTGGATCATCTGGGGCCAGTACTGCTGCTCGAACTGGTCGGTCAGGTGCTCTTCCTTGATTTGGATGTCCTTGTGCTCGGCGTTCCACTTCTCGATGGCGTTCTTGTAGCCGAAGTTGGAGCCGCCGCCGAAGGTCTGCACCCGGATGGTGACGGGCTCGGCCGCCGCCGCGGAGGAGGCGGGGGAGCCGCCGGCGGCCGGCGTGTCGCCGCTGCCGCACGACGCGACGGTCAGCGCCGCCGCGGCCAGGGCTGAGGCCGCGGCAAGACCGCGACGCTTGCTGATCATCATGGGAGACCCCTTCTCGGGTGAATGGTGGGGGAGGTGCACCGCGGCACGCGCTCCGCCGCGGTGGGAGTTTTTGGGAGCGCTCCCACAAAGGGTGCACTTACCGGCTGTGTCCGTCAATCCACCGAAACGGAACCGTTACCAATGGTGCGTTTTGCGCCCCAAAATCAGGATTCAGGGGCATGAAGGGCGCGAAGGGCCGTTTGGGAGCGCTCCCACCTCAAGAGACATCTTTCGTGCCGCATCAAGGGCATGTCGCCCGGACCCTCCGTGCTTGCTCCGGGTCAGGCCCGGCTGTCACGGAGCGTGACGGCCGCCCGGCACGTTCCAACGTCCGCCCTCCGCAGAGGGGATCGCCGTTCCTCAGCAGGCGGCGGCGCGCTCGCGCAGCAGGGCCCGCTCGCGGGAGTTGCGGGTCATCGAGGCCGCCCGCTCGAACTCCGCCCGCGCCTCGCCGCGCCGGCCCAGCTTGAACAGCAGGTCGCCGCGGACGCTCGGCAGCAGGTGGTAACCCTTCAGCGACGGCTCGTCCACGATCTGGTCGAGCAGGTCCAGGCCCACCGCCGGGCCGTAGGCCATCGACAGCGCCACCGCCCGGTTCAGCTCGACGACGGGGGAGCGGGCCAGCCGGGCCAGCGACTCGTACAGGCTCGCGATGCGCACCCAGTCGGTGTCGCCGGGATCGAGCGCGCGGGCGTGGCAGGCCGCGATGGCGGCCTGGAGCGTGTACGGCCCGGCCGCGCCCCCCGGCTTCTCGGCCCGCGCCAGCGCCGCCAGCCCGCGCCCGATGAGCAGCCGGTCCCACAGGGTGCGGTCCTGCTCCAGCAGCAGCACCGGCTCGCCGGACGGCCCCACCCGGGCCGCCGCCCTGGACGCCTGGATCTCCATGAGCGCGACCAGCCCGTGCACCTCGGGTTCGGCGGGCATCAGCCCCGCCAGCACCCGGCCCAGCCGCAGCGCGTCCTCGCACAGGCCGGGGCGCATCCAGTCGTCGCCCGCCGTCGCCGAGTACCCCTCGTTGAAGATCAGGTAGATGACCTCCAGCACGGACGAGAGCCGTCCCGCCAGTTCGGCGCCCTGCGGCACCTCGAACGGGACCTCCCGGTCGGCCAGGGTGCGCTTGGCCCGCACGATCCGCTGGGCGGCGGTCGGCTCGGGCACCAGGAACGCGCGGGCGATCTCGTCGGTGCTCAGGCCGCCGAGCACCCGCAGGGTCAGGGCCACCCGCGCCTCCATCGACAGCACCGGATGGCAGGCGGTGAAGACCAGCCGGAGCAGGTCGTCCTCGATCTCGTCGGGCTCGGGCGGCTCCTCGGCGCTCTCCAGCCGGTGGCCCAGCTCGGCCAGGTTGCGGGACATGCGCTCGTTCCTGCGGATCAGGTCGACGGCGCGGCGCTTGGAGACCGTCATCAGCCAGGCGCCCGGGTTGCGTGGCACGCCCGACTCCGGCCACTGCTCCAGGGCCGCGACCAGCGCGTCCTGGGCCAGCTCCTCGGCCAGGCCGACGTCGCGGACCAGCCCGGCGAGGCCGGCGATGAGCCGCGCGGCCTCGATCCGCCAGACGGCCTCGACCGCCCGGTGGGCGTCGGAGGCCGTCACCGCCTCGATCGTCCGGGGTGCCTCGGAAGCCGTCATCGGCACATGACACCAGCCGCCGCCCGGGGTCCGCAAGCCTCGGTCAGGGCTCCCACGTGCCCAGGCGCCGGCGCATGGCCCGCTCCCGCTCGACGTCCACCGGGTCGGACGAGGCCGCGTCCGGCGCGTCGGAGGCGTCGTAGACCCGCCACACGTCCAGCGCGATCCCGTCGCAGCCCTCGGGGACGGGCACGCGCAGGGCCCACTCGACGGCCTCCTCCCTGGACTTCACCTGGATCAGCCAGAACCCCGCGATCAGCTCCTTGGCCTCGGCGAACGGGCCGTCGATCACCTTCGCCCGGCCGCCGCTGTAGGCGATCTGCGCGCCCTGCGAGCTCGGGTAGAGGCCCTCGGCGGCCAGCAGCACCCCCGCCCTGGTCAGCGCCTCGTTGTAGGCGTGCATGTTGTCGACGACCTCCTGGCTGGGCACCGCCCCCGCCTCGGTCTCCGCGTTGGCCTTGCCGACGATCATGAACTTCACTCTGCCGTCCCTTCCCCCCGCGATCGCGCCGCGGAGCCGGTCTCACCCGAGCGTCGAACGGGCGCCCGCCGGATCGACACGCGGGGGCGGATCGTTCGTTGTCCAGGGCACGGTACCGGTCGTGCGACCGCGTGGCCGATGTGCCATCCTCGGCCCATGCCCCAACCCGCAGCAGCCGGCCTCCCCGCCAACCGGGCCCTCTGGGACGAGCGCGCCCGCGTCCACGGCTCCACGCCTGCCGACAGGTTCTACGACGTGGACGCCTTCCTCGCCGGTCGGCAGACCCTCTACGCGCTCGAACGCGGCCTGGCCGGCGACGTCGCCGGGAAGGACCTGCTCCACCTGCAGTGCCACTTCGGCATGGACACGCTGAGCTGGGCGCGGCTCGGAGCGCGGGTGACCGGCGTCGACTTCTCCCCGGTGGCGGTCGCGCGCGCCCGCGACCTGGCGGCCGAGGCCGGGCTGGCGGCCACGTTCGTGGAGGCCGACACGCAGCGGTTGCCCGAGTCGCTGGCCGGGGGCTTCGACCTGGCCGTGGCCACGTACGGCGTGTTGTGCTGGATCGGCGACCTGGCCGCCTGGATGCGCGGCGCGGCCATGGCGCTGCGGCCCGGCGGGCGGCTGGTGCTGGTCGACCTGCATCCGGCCTACCAGACGGTGGCCTCGCTCGACCCGCTGGTGGCCGACTGGCCCTACGGCGGCGGCCAGGCCCACCGCGAGACGGTGACCGGCACGTACGCCGACGCCGGGGTGGTGACCGAGGCCCAGGAGACCGTCCAGTACCCGTACTCGGTGGGCGAGATCGTCACGGCGGCGGCGCGCGCCGGGCTCACGGTGGCCGAGCTGGGCGAGCACGTCGCCGCCGAGCTGGACCCGCGCGGGCTGCTGACCGAGGGTGAGGACGGGCGCTACCGGCTGCCGTTCGGGGACTCGCACCTGCCGGTGCTGTACTCGCTGGTGGCGGTCCGGCCCTGAGACGCGGCGAGCGCGCGTCCCTCGTGCGGGACGCGCGCTCGAAGCCGGGGAGGTCAGCCCGCGTACTGCGGGTAGCCGTAGCCGACGACCTGCGACTTCGGCCGGACGCGCTCCTCCACCTTGCCGTTGCCGGTGTTGCCCTCGACCGTGGAGATCGTGCCGTTGCCGTTGTCCTTGACGACGAAGCCGACGTGCTGGATGGCGTCCAGGCTCTTGCTGCCGCTCCAGGAGAAGAAGACGACGGCGCCGGGCTTGGCCTCGGTGCCCCAGCGCTTGTTGGCGGCGAACCACTTGGCGTGGGCCACGGTCCAGGCGTCCCAGCCGACCTGCGGGCGGGCGCCGGTCTGCTCGCCGACCCAGGAGACGAACATCGAGCACCAGGCGGCGTTCACGTAGTCCTGGCGGCTCCCGCCGTCGCGGGCGACGGTCTCGGCGGCGCGCTGGGAGTCGGCGTACCACTTCTGGAACTTGGTGCCGCCGCCGTAGGCGTTCTCGGAGATGCCGACCTGGGCCTTGGCCACGGCCAGGACCTGTGCGGCGGTGACGTTGACCTGGGTCTCCCCGGCCCTGCCGGTCTGGGCGGCGGCCTGCGGCGCGACGGCCGAGTGGCCGGTGGAGGCGGCCGGGTCGACGCTGTCGGCGCCGGCGGCGGTGGCGTGGGCGCCGATCGCGGTGGCGATGATGGTCGCGCCGAGTGCGGCGCGGAGGTGGTTGATCTTCGGGGCACGGATGGGACGGTGCTTGGCCATCGAGGGCATTACTCCTTGCTTCCATGCCGCTTACCGGGTTAGCTGACGGGTTCGGACGTGGAAGCTGCCCTACGGCACCGAAGTGCCGATTCACCCCAAAGGACGTGGGTCCCCGGTTCCGCCCGGAGGCGGATTCAGCGGTCACAGGACGATCCTGTGAAATGTCTTGCGATGGTTGGACAAAGCCGGACAAACCGGACGTCTGCCGCGAGATGCCCCACAAGGTAATACATCGGGCAAGAAGAAGGCAAATGCCTAAAGGCGCAGCTAGGAGAGTTGCCCCCGCGCGTCGGCCAGAAGCCCCATCATGGCAAGGGATTCGTCAAGCGGCATGACGGCGCTCTCGGTCCGGCCCTCGGCCGTGGCGGCGCGCACCTCGCGCAGCTCCCCGGCGTACCCGTTGTCGGCCGGGTCGAGCACCAGCTCCTCCGTCTCCATCGACGGCCCCGACAGCAGCACCCGCTGCGGCGCCCAGAACGGCGCCAGGATGTCGGCCCGCATCGACGTGCCCACCACGCTCGCGTCGTTGGCGTGATGGGCGAGCAGGGACACGTCCACCAGCGCCCGCCGCCCGTCCGGGTAGAGCAGCACCCCGCCCGCCTCCGCGTCGACCCCGCTCGGCGCCAGCGAGCCGGTGATCCGCAGCTCACGCGGCATGCCGAGCAGGAGCTGCGCCAGCCCGAACGGGTAGATCCCCAGGTCGAGCAGGGCCCCGCCGCCCAGCTCCGGCGCCCACAGCCGATGGGCGGGGTCGTAGGGCAGCGCGAACCCGAACGAGGCCCGCACCGAGCGGATCTCCCCGAAACGCGGATCGGCCGCCACCCGCTGGATGAGCGGGTTGAACCGCATCCACATGGCCTCCATGAGGAAGACCCCGGCCGCGCGGGCCAGCGCCACCATGCGCTCGGCGTCGGCCACGCCGGCCGCCAGCGGCTTCTCGCACAGCACGGACTTGCCCGCCGCGATGGCCGCCTCGGCCACCTCCAGGTGCTGGGCGTGCGGCGTGGCCACGTAGACCGCGTCGACGGCCGGATCGGCGCACAGGGCCTCGTAGGAGCCATAGGCCGACTCCGCGCCCAGCTCGTCGGCCAGGGCCCGCGCCCTGACCAGGCTCCGCGAGCCGACGGCGGCCACCCGCATGCCGGGCTCGGCCACGATGGCCGCCCCCACGGTACGCGCGATGCCGCCGGTCGCCGCTATTCCCCAGGTGAAATCTCGCACGCCCGAGATCGTAGAGCGCTCAGGTCAGGTTGAACGAGTCGGGGTCGGGCCCGATGCGCCGCCCAGAGTTCATCGCGCCGATGGCCACCAGGTCCTCGGAGTCGAGGATGAAGTCGAACACGTCGATGTTCTCCTCGATCCGCGCCGGGGTGACCGACTTGGGGATCACCACGTTGCCGAGCTGGAGATGCCAGCGGAGCACGATCTGCGCGGGCGTCTTGCCGTACTTCTCCGACAGCACGCGCAGCGCCGGGTCGGCCAGCAGCCCCTTGCCCTGCCCGAGCGGGCTCCACGCCTCGGTCAGGATGCCGTTGGCCTCGTGGAAGGCCCGCATCTCGCGCTGCTGGAAGTACGGGTGCAGCTCGATCTGGTTGATCGAGGGCGTGATGTCGGTCTCGTCCATCAGCCGGGTCAGGGTGGCGACCGTGAAGTTGGAGACCCCGATGGCCTTGGCCCGGCCGTCACGGTAGATCTTCTCCAGCGCCCGCCAGGCCTGCACGTACTTGTCCTGCTCCGGAACCGGCCAGTGGATCAGGAAAAGATCTACGTAGTCGAGGCCCAGGCGGGCCAGGCTCTCGTCGAAGGCCTGCTCGGCCCGCCCGTGGTCGCCGTTCCACAGCTTGGTGGTGACGAACACCTTCTCCCGTGGCACCCCGGCGGCGCGCACGGCCCGGCCGACGCCCTCCTCGTTCTCGTAGGCGGCGGCGGTGTCGACATGCCGGTATCCGGCGCGCAGCGCGGTCGTCACGGCGTGCTCGGCGTCGTCGGCAGAGACCTGCCAGACGCCGAAGCCGAGCTGTGGTATCTGCACACCGTCGGTGTTGAGCATCAGCGAGTTCATACCCTCCATTGTTCACGTGTCGTTTCTTGCGGCTTAAGCAGGCCGGGTTAGCTTGTGACGGGTCGTGCAAGGCGCTCCACCGGCTGGGGGAAACAGAGTGGTCAGACAGGCGTCGGCCTGGGTGGAGTCTCCGCTCCAGATGCTGTGCGCCGTCGAGGCCCACCATGCCGGGCTGCTCGGCCCGGACACCGTGGTCGTGCCGCGCGCCGGCCTGCGCCCGCTGCGCGCCACCCGCAAGGAGCTGCGCCGCCTCGACCTGCCTCCAGGCCTGGTGCTGGACGAGCCGCGCGAGCGCATGCCGCGCCGCGTCCAGGCCGTGGGCGACGCGTTCTCCGGCAAGGTCCAGGTGCGCTGGCTGACCTCCGACCCCGGCCGCATCGTCGTCGTGGACGACGGCCTGGCCACGCTCAGGCTGCTCGAACTGCTGGCCGCCGGGCCGTACCGGCCGCTGCTGCGGGCGCGGGCGACGCCGTCGCGGGCGCGGGCCCTGCTCGGCCTGGCCGCCGCGCTGCGGCTGCGGATGAGCCGGGTCTCGGTCTTCACCGCGCTGCCCGTCCCCGAGAAGCTGGCCGACGCCGTCCGGGAGGCGGGCGTCGACCTCGTGCACCACGACTTCGCCTGGCTGCGCGCCCAGCCGCCGAGCACGCAGGGCCCCGCCGAGCGCACGGTCGTCCTCGGCACCTCCCTGGTCCGCAACGGCCTGGTGCACCGCGACCGCTACCTGCGCTGGCTGACCGACCTGGCCGGCCGCGAGCCGCTGGCCTACTACCCGCACCGCCGCGAGGACCCCGTCGACCTCGCGCTGATCAGGGAGCGTCCCGGCATCACCGTGCACGACGCGGGCGTGCCGGCCGAGCTGACGCTGCGCGGCCTTGACGCGGGGCAGCGCGTGCTCAGCCTTCCCTCGACCGCGATCACCTCGCTGCGGGTGCTGCTCGGCCCGCGCGGTGTCGAGGTCGAGCCGGTGGACGTTCCCGACGACTGGTGGACGAGCAGGGCGGCCCCCGACCTGCGATCGCATTTGACAGGAGCTTCCAGGTGAGGGTGCTGGCGGTAGCCGACTCCGACTCGTATCTGAAGTGGGCGGCCTGCCTGCTCGACGACCTGCCCCCGGGCTGCGACACGGAGCTGGTGGTGGTGCGTACCCCGATCGCGCCCTCGGCCGAGCAGATCGCGGCGGCGGTGGGCGGGCGCGCGGCGCCCCCGGTGCTCTCGGCGCGGTCCCTGCGCCGCCTGGCCGAGCGCACCAGGCCCGACGCGATCCTGGTCGGCTGCACGGGCCCGGTCGTGGACGTGCTGGTGGCCGACGTGCTGGCCGGGCTGCGGCCGGCGGGTCGGGCACGGCCGGTGTTCGTCAGCGGGCTGCCCGGCATCTCGGTCCCGGCCACGGAGAAGGCGTGGCTGTTCCGCAGCGGCTGCGACCTGTTCGTGGTCCACAGCGAGCGCGAGGTGGCCGAGTTTTCCGAGATCGCCGGGCGGCTCGGCGGAGGCGGGGCGGTCGGGCTGGCCCGGCTGCCGTTCCTGCGGCCCGGCGCGGCGGCCGGCGGCGACCGGGTGGTGTTCGCCACCCAGGCCAAGGTGCCGCGGGCGCGGGAGGAGCGCGAGCGGGTGCTGCGGGCCCTGGCCGAGCTGGCCGGACGCCGCCCCGGCCTGGAGGTCGTGGTCAAGCTGCGCGCCCTGGAGCACGAGCGCCAGACGCACAACGAACGTCACCACTACCAGCGGCTCTGGCGCGAGATGGGCGAGCCGGGCCGGCTGACGTTCGCGGCCGGGTCGATGCACGAGCAGCTCTCGCGGGCGGCCGGGTTCGTCACGGTCAGCTCGACGGCCGCGCTGGAGGCCGTCGCCATGGGCGTGCCGTCGCTGGTGCTGAGCGACTTCGGCGTCAGCGCCGAGATGATCAACCTGGTGTTCGAGGGCAGCGGCCTGCTCGGCACGCTCGACGACCTGGCCCTGGGCGACTTCCGCCCGGCCGAGCCGCGGTGGTGCGAGGCCAACTACTTCCACCCCGCCGGGCGCGACGACTGGGCGGACCTGCTGGCCGGACTGGCCGCGGAAGGGGGGCGGCCGCCCGCCCGCTCGCTGCTGGACGGCCCCGAGCACGCCGCGGCCCGCCGCCGGGCCAGGTTGCGGGTGGAGGTGCCGCCCACGATGTTGCGGGCGGGCTACCGGGCCAGGCGGCGGGTGCGCCGCTACCTCAGATCGCTGATCTGATCTTCCTGCGCAGCCTGGAGAGCGCCGAGGGCGGCTCGGCCAGCCCCAGCGTCTCCAGGCGCTTGCGCTTGAAGTAGCGCGGGTCGAACGCGACCCCCGACGGGCGCAGCTCGGGATAGGCGTCGGCCTGCATGCAGTAGCCGACCGCGCGCACCAGCGCCGGCAGGTCCGTGCGCGGCGGCCGGTCGATCACTCCGTCGGCGCCCAGCCGGGGCAGCAGGGCGTCCACGATCGTGGCCGGGATCCTGTTGCTGTTCTCGTACGGCGTGAGCCGGTCCAGCACCAGGCCGGTGCCGAAGGTGGCGACCGGCAGGCCGAAGTAGCGCATGGCGGTCACCAGGCCGGTGGAGAAGCAGCCCACGACCAGCTCGGGCCGCAGCGCCGCGAAGCACACCTCGGCCGGCACGCTCTCCCCGGCCACCGTCAGCCGTACCCCCAGGGGCTCGGCCGCCGCGCGCAGCAGTTGCGCGTGCCGGCGTCCGGCGGCCGGGTGCGGCTTGAACACCACGCTGGTGCAGCCGCGGGCGACCAGCGCGCCCAGCATCGAGGCGTGCAGCCCGGCCTCTTCCTCCGGCGTGACGATCTCCAGGGCCGACAGGTACTGGCCGAGGATGACCGCCTGCCCGGAGGGCATGTCCGGCGCGGTGGCGGCCACCTCGCGCACGACCGCGAGGAAACGCTCCTCGGGCAGCACCACGGGCGGCACGCCGTACTCGCTGAGCAGCAGCGGGGTCAGGCCGGGCACCAGGTCCAGGTGCAGCAGTCGCTCGATGCGGCGGGAGATCTCGGCCGGCAGCGGGTCGCGGGTCGGGCCGTAGCTCATCAGGCCGTCGGAGTAGACGGTGATCGGGCAGTCGCGCACCAGACCGGCGATCGTGCGCGCGGGCGGCACCGCGATCGACTCCAGCACCAGCTCCTCGACGTCGTCCAGGGCCAGGTGGGAGCGGATCAGTCGCTCGAACATCGGCACCTCGATGACCCGCGCCCGCCAGTCGGAGGGGTGCAGCGGGGCGATCAGGTCGTTCCAGGAGTGCACCTCGTCGAAGCGCGAGCGCAGGACGGCGAAGCCGGGCGCGCCGTCGAGCGGCACCGACACCTCGGGGATCGCCGCGTTGTTCGACACGATCAGCACGCGCCGGCCCGTGCCGAAGCGGCCGTCGTCGATCGCGGCGGCCAGCGACATGGCGCCGAACAGCGTCGAGGCGTAGAAGACCTTCATCAGGAGTCCTCCCGATCCCGGCGGATCCGGACGTGGGGGCTGGGGGGAATGTCGGGCACCAGGGCGCGCAGCAGGGCCTCCCGCTCGACGGCCATCCGCGACACCGCGTCGGCCACCAGCGCGGACGGCAGCCCGCGGACCATCTGCGCGCCGCGCTCCTCGAAGCGGGCCCGCAGCGCGGGCGTGAACCGGCCCGCGAGCTCCAGGTGGTGGGCCAGCAGCGCGCAGAAGTTGCGCGCCGCCTTGGGCAGGAACTCCGGCTCCAGGTCCTTGAGGACCAGCTCGAAGGCGTCGAAGAAGTGCAGTTGCCGCTCGTCGCCGATCTGCGTCAGCGAGCCGGACACCAGGCGCCGGTAGAACACCCCGGCCATCGACACCACCGCGAACGTGGCCGCCTCCCGGTGCAGCCGCCAGATCCACGGCCGGTCCTCGGCGGTGTGCAGCGAGCCGGGGAAGTGCAGCAGGTCCCGCAGCGAACGCCGGTAGACCCCGGCCCACGCGTACGGGTAGTCCACCATGGTCCGCACCCCCGCCGGCAGGATCGCCGCACGGGGGTCGAGCACCACGCCGCGGCGCGACAGCGGAGCCCGGTGCACCACCCGCTTGCGCCCCTCCACCTGGACGTGGTCCACCCGGACGAAGTCGCAGCCGAGCCCGTCGATGGCCGCCACCAGCCCGGCCAGGTAGCCGGGCGCCAGCCAGTCGTCGCCGTCCATGAACGTGACGAACCGCCCCGAGGCGGCCGACAGCCCGGTGTTGCGGGCGTCGGCCAGCCCCACGGGGGCGGGGTTGCGCAGCACGGCCAGGCCGGGCAGGTCGCGGGCGAAGTCGGCGATGATGTCCGGGGTGGCGTCCACGGAGCCGTCGTCCACGACGATGAACTCGAAGTCGTGCCGGGCGTTGCGGGCGAGCGAGGCGAGCGCGTCGGCGATGAAGCGCTCGCCGTCACGCACCGGCACGACGACGGAGAGAGTGGTCGGCGTCATGACTCAGACGGTCACCCGGCGCAGCCGGGCCTTGGGCGCCTCCTCGCCGGGGAAGACGCGCTTGACGCCGTCGCCCATGGCCTGCTCGATGATGCGGATGTCGCGGACGAGGTGCTCCAGCCCGGACGGCTCCAGCGAGGCGGCGTGGTCGGAGCCCCACATGGTGCGGTCGAGCGTGATGTGCCGCTCGACGCAGACCGCGCCCAGGGTGACCGCGGCCAGGGAGATCTGCAGGCCGCGCTCGTGCCCGGAGTAGCCGACCGGCACGCCGTAGCGCTCCTTGAGCGTGGTGATCGTGCGCAGGTTGGCCTCCTCCGGCGGCAGCGGGTACGTGGAGGTGGCGTGCATCATGATCAGCCGGTCGGTGCCGAGGATCTCGACGGCCTGGTCGATCTCCGACAGCGTGGACATGCCGGTGGACAGGATGAGCGGCTTGCCGGTGGCCGCCAGGGCGCGCAGCAGCTCGTGGTCGGCGACGCTGGCCGAGGCGATCTTGTGGGTCAGCACGTCCATGTCCTCCAGGAACTCCACGGACGGCACGTCCCACGGCGAGGCGAACCAGTGCAGGCCACGCTCGTCGCAGTACTTCGCGATCTGCCGGTACTCGTCGTAGCCGAACTCGGTGCGCTCCTTGTACTCCAGGTACGTCATCTCGCCCCACGGCGTCTGCCTGATCTGGCCCTTCTGCTCCTCGGGCACGCAGATCGCGGGGGTGCGCTTCTGGAACTTGACCGCCTGGCAGCCCGCCTCGGCCGCCACGTCGATGAGCCGGCGGGCGATGTCGAGGTCGCCGTTGTGGTTGATGCCGATCTCGCCGATCATGTACACCGGCTCGCCGTCGCCGACCAGCACGTCGCCGATCGCGACCGGGCCGAGCCGCGGACGGGCCTTGGCCTCGGCGACCGGCGGCTCGGGCCGGGCGGCCACCACCAGGTCGCACAGCTCGCGCACCGCGCCGGAGCCGCCGGGCCTGGTCAGCACCACGCGGGCGGCGGCGCGCACGCGCGGGTGCGCGTCGGGGGTGGCGATCGGCCAGCCGACCTCGGCCATCGGGCCCAGGTCGTTGACGTCGTTGCCGACGTAGGCCACGCGCGCCGGGTCCAGGCCCTCGATGGCCAGCCAGTCGCGCAGCACGATGCGCTTCTCGGCCAGGCCCTGCAGCACGGGCACGCCCAGCTTGCGGGCGCGGGCGGCCACGACCGGGTTCTGCTCGGTGGACATCACCAGCACCTTGACCCCGGAGCGGCGCAGCAGCGAGACGCCCATCCCGTCCGAGCGGCTGACCAGGACCATCTCCCGGCCGTCGGAGTCGATGTAGGCGCGGTCGTCGGTGTGCACGCCGTCGAAGTCGGTGATGACCGCGTCCACGTCGATCGGCTCGGGCTGGTCGATGAACGGCGCGAGGGCGCGCACCAGCTCCAGGTCCCCGGGGTCGTCGACCTCGATGGCGTGCTGCGGCGGCACCGGCTGCACGGCGACCTCGCCGAAGAAGCGGTGGCCGTGCTCGCGCAGGCCGGCGGTGCGCATGACGTAGAAGGCGCCGTTCTCGCGGAACTGCGGCTCGCGGTCCTGCCTGCGCTGCCGTACGGCCGGGTCGTGGTTGACGCCCGCGCCCGCGGCCGTCCACAGGAACTCGTGGGTGGGCAGCCCGGACACGACCGAGTCGGCCTCGCCGTCCAGGACCCTGCGCACGGCGGCCGACAGGTCGGCCGGGTCGATGAACGCGCTGGTGCACTGGACGAGCACGACCACCTCGGGGTCCTCGCCGAGGGCGTCGAGGGCGTGCAGCACGGCCGACTCGCTGGAGGCGGTCGCGCCGCTCAGCTCCTCGGGCCGCTGCACCACGACCGCCCCCGCCGCGCGGGCGGTCTCGGCGATCTGCGGGTGGTCGGTGCTGACCACGACCTGGTCCACGAGCTCGGCCCGCAGGCACGCCCGTACCGCGCGGGTGACCAGCGGGACGCCCCCGACCAGGGCGAGGTTCTTCAGGGGTACGCCCGCCGAACCTCCGCGGGCGGGAACAACGGCCAAGACTCGCAAGTGTCTTCTCCTCAGTGCGTGGGATCGCACCCAGAAGCTAGAGGCCGGGATTGAACGGGCAGCGTCACCGCCATTAACTTTCCATGGGGATCCGGTAGAGCAACTCTGGCCGGCCGACCCCGCCGTACTGCGGCACGCGCACCGCCATCCCCAGCTCGACCAGGTGTTCCAGGTAGCGGCGGGCGGTCACCCGCGACACCCCCACGGCCTCGGCGACGCTCTGCGCGGAGCTGCCGCCGGGCCGCTCGCGCAGCCGGGCCGACACGGCGTCGAGGGTGTCGCGGGCCAGCCCTTTGGGCAGCTCGGAGGGGCCGCGCAGGGTGCCGAGCACCCGGTCCACGTCGCCCTGGGCGACGATCACGCCGGTGTCCTGCCTGAACCGGGCGTAACGCGTCAGCTTCTCGGCCAGGGTCGCGTAGGTGAACGGCTTGAGAAGGTACTGCGAGACGCCCAGCGACACCGCCGAACGGACCATGGCCAGGTCGCGCGCGGAGGTGACGGCGATGACGTCGCACAGCAGCCCGCCGGCCCGCACCGCGCGGCACACCTCCAGGCCGTGCATGTCGGGCAGGTACAGGTCGAGCAGGATGAGGTCGACGGGCCGCCCGCGCAGGAACCGCAACGCCTCGCCGCCCGAGCGGGCCACCCCGGCCACCTCGAAGCCGGCCACCCGCTCGACGTAGACCCGGTTGGCCTCGGCCGTGATCCCCTCGTCCTCCACGATCAGCACGGAGACCGCCCCACCCGGCCCGCTCATCGCACCCGCTCCGGGACCGGCAGGCGCACGGTGAACGCCGATCCGGCCACGTCGATCGTGCCGCCGAGGCGGCGCACCGCCTGCCCGACCAGCGCCAGCCCGAGCCCGTGGCCGTCGCCCTTGGTGGTCCAGCCCTTCGCGAACGCCTCCGGCGCGGTCAGCCCCGGCCCGTCGTCGGCCACCCTGATCACCACCCCGTCCCGGTCCGCGCTCAGGCGCACCTCGACCCTGGTGGCCGCGTCGAGGGCGTTGTCGACCAGGTTGCCGACGATCGTCACCAGGTCGCGCGGGTCCAGGCCCAGGTCGTCCAGGTCGCTGTCCGGCGTCAGCACCAGCTCGCCGCCGCGCTCGGCCGCCTCGGCGCTCTTGCCGAGCAGCAGCGCGGCCAGCACCGGCTCGCGCACCGCGCCCACCACCCGGTCGGTCAGCTCCTGCGCCGCGCGCAGCTCCGCCGTGCCCAGCGCGACCGCCTGCTCGGTGCGTCCCAGCTCGACCAGCGTGATCACGGTGTGCAGCCGGTTGGCGGCCTCGTGCGCGGCCGAGCGCAGCGAGTCGGCGAAGCCGCGCTCGGCGTCGAGCTGCCCGGCCAGCGCCTGCAGCTCGGTGTGGTCGCGTACGGTCACCACCGTGCCGAGCCTGCTGGCCGCGCTGTTGACGGCCAGCACCCGGTCGCCGGCCAGGTGCACGCGTTCCTCGTGGCCCTCCAGCAGCGCCGACAGGCCCAGCTCGGCCACGTGCCGGCCCTCGGCGTCCGGCGGCAGGTCCAGGAGCTGCCGGGCGGCGTCGTTGCAGAGCGTCAGCGTGCCGTCGCCGCCGACCAGCAGCAGGCCCTCCCGCACGGCGTGCAGGACGGCGTCGTGGTGGTCGTGGATGCGGCCCAGCTCCACCGGGCCGAGCCCGTGGGTCTGGCGGCGCAGCCGTACGGTGACCAGCCACGTCCCGGCCGAGCCCAGGCCGAGCGCCAGCGCGGCGACCAGGCCGCTCCAGGCGAGCTGGTCGCGCAGCCTGGCGCTGATCCGGTCGATCGTGATGCCCGCGCTGACCAGGGCCCGCACCCGGCCCCCGGACCACACGGGCGTCACGGCCCGCTTCGAGGGGCCGAGCGTGCCGGTGTAGGTCTCGACGAAGGTCTCACCGGCCAGCGCCCGCCCGGTGTGGCCGAGGAAACGTCTGCCGATCTCGGCCGGGTTCGGGTGGGTGTAGCGGGTGCCGTCCGGCTTCATGATGGTGACGAAGTCGACGCCCGTCTGCTCGCGCACCCGTTCGGCGTACGGCTGCAGCGCCAGGGTCGGTTCCGGGTCGTCCAGGGCGGCGGCCACGCCCGGCGCGGCGGCCACGCTGACCGCCACGGCCCTGGCCGTGGCGCCCGCCTCCTCGGTGAGCAGGCGATGGGCCTGCACCAGCGCGAGCACCGCGCAGCCGGTGACGGCGACCGCGACCACGAGCAACTGCAGGACCAGCATCTGGCCCGCCAGGCTCCAGCGGCGCATGAGCCTCCCCTCGCGTGAACGAAACTTACTCAATCGTGACGTGGGTCACAGTGAGGCGCATAGTCGCACGGCCAGCCCCTTTTTCCAAAGCGGTGGAGAGACCCCCCATGCGTGATCGAACTCGTTACCTGTACCTGGCCGTCGTCGTGGCGGTCCTGCTCGGCATCCTGGTCGGATTCGTCTGGCCGGAGGCGGGCAAGGAGCTCAAACCCCTCGGCACCGGCTTCGTGGCGCTGATCAAGATGCTGATCAGCCCCATCATCTTCTGCACGATCGTGCTCGGCATCGGCTCGGTACGCCAGGCCGCCAAGGTCGGCAAGGTCGGCGGCCTCGCGCTCGGCTACTTCATGGTGATGTCGACCGTGGCCCTGGTCATCGGCCTGCTGGTCGGCAACGTCATCGACCCCGGCTCCGGGCTGCACCTGACCGACGCCGCCAAGCAGGCCGCCGAGGCCGAGGCGGCCAAGGGCGAGGCCACCGGCGGGGTCGACTTCCTGCTCGGCATCATCCCCGTCACCCTGGTGTCGGCCTTCACCGAGGGCTCGGTCCTGCAGACGCTGCTGGTGGCGCTGCTGGCCGGGTTCGCGCTGCAGGCGATGGGGGAGCGGGGCGCGCCGATCCTGCGCGGCGTCGAGCACGTCCAGCGGCTGGTGTTCCGCATCCTGGCCATGGTCATGTGGGCCGCGCCGGTCGGCGCGTTCGGGGCCATCGCGGCCGTCGTCGGCGCCACCGGGATCGAGGCGCTCAAGAGCCTGGCCATCATCATGATCGCCTTCTACGTCACCTGCCTGCTGTTCGTGGGCGTGGTGCTGGGCGCGCTGCTGTGGCTGGTCGCCCGGATCAACCTGTGGTCGCTGCTGCGCTACCTCGGCCGGGAGTTCCTGCTGATCCTGTCCACGTCGTCGTCGGAGACGGCGCTGCCGCGGCTGATCGCCAAGATGGAGCACTTCGGGGTGAGCCGGACGGTGGCCGGCATCACTGTCCCGACCGGCTACTCCTTCAACCTCGACGGCACCGCCATCTACCTCACCATGGCCACGCTGTTCATCGCCTCGGCCACCGGCGCGCCGCTGCAGGTCGGCGAGCAGATCTCGCTGCTGCTGTTCATGATGGTCGCCTCCAAGGGCGCCGCGGGCGTGACCGGCGCCGGCCTGGCCACGCTCGCCGGCGGCCTGCAGTCGCACCGCCCCGAACTGGTGGACGGCGTCGGCCTCATCGTCGGCATCGACCGGTTCATGTCCGAGGCCAGGGCGCTGACCAACTTCGCGGGCAACGCCGTGGCCACCGTCGTGGTCGGCACCTGGACCGGCGAGTTCGACCGGGAACGCGCCGCCGAGGTGCTGGCCGGGCGGGCGCCGTTCGACGAGTCCACGCTGCTCGACGAGGCGGACGACCGCCCCGGGCCGGAGGCGGAACGCGAGGTCGTGCGCGTCTAGGGCCCGCGTGCGAAGCGTCTAGGGTTTGCGGCCGATGCCCGCGTAGCCCATGCGGGCGAAGTCGTCGTCGTAGAAGGGCGGGTTCTGGGGGTCGGTGAACGGGAAACCGAGCTCCGGCCCCTTGCCCGTGGCCAGACCGGGCGGGATCAGCTCGAAGTCGCCGAAGAAGGCCGCGATCTCCTTGCCCGGCCGCGGGCAGAAGGGCGCGTTGGCCCGCCGGTAGAACTGGCTGACGCGGGCCACGCGCTGCGGCGCGTGGTCGGTGCCCACGTGCGACAGGGCCAGGTAGCTGCCGGGGGCGAGCGCGTCGCGGTAGGCGGCCACGAAGCCCTGCGGGTCGTCCTTGTCGGGGATCAGGTGCAGCACGAACATCATGAGCACGGCGACGGGCTTGCCGAAGTCCAATAGCCCGCGCACCTCGGGGCTGTCCAGCACCTCCCGCGGGCGCCGGACGTCGCCGTGCAGCATGGCCACCTGCCCGGGGTCGGCCAGCAGCGCCCGGCCGTGCGCGGCCACCACCGGGTCGCTGTCCACGTAGACCACGCGGGCCTCCGGCGCGAGCCGCAGCGCCACCTCGTGCACGTTCTCGGCGGCCGGCAGACCGGAGCCCAGGTCGAGGAACTGGGTGACACCCCGGTCGCACAGGTACTTCACCATCCGGCCGATCAGCAGCCGGTTCTCCCGCGTGCCGTCCCTGACCTCCGGCATCGCGCTCAGCACCAGCTCGGCCAGCTCCCGGTCGGCCGGGAAATTGTTCTTTCCGCCCAGGAAGTAGTCGTACATGCGCGCGGTGTTGGGGATGTGAGGATCCACGCCCTGGGGGACTTCTTGCGTCATGAGGGCATGATCCACTAACCGGCTGCCGGAAATCTACGCTTTCGACATCAGATGGCCGGAAGCCTCAGGACGAACCGCGCCCCGCCCCGGCGGTCCTCCACCCGCACGCTGCCCCGGTGGGCCATCGCCACGTCCCTGGCGATCGCCAGGCCGAGGCCGGTGCCGCCGGAGTCGCGGCTGCGGGCGGCGTCCAGGCGGGTGAACCGCTCGAAGATGCGCTCGCGGTCGGCCTCGGCGATCTCCTGGCCGTCGTTCTCCACCGCCAGCACGGCCGTGCCGCCCCTGGCCGGGCCCGCCTCCCTGGCGACCACGACCAGCACCAGGGTCTCGGCGTGCCGCTGGGCGTTGTCCAGCAGGTTCGTCAGCACCCGGGCCAGTTGCAGGCGCACGCCCTCGACGACCACGCCCTCGGTCAGCTCCAGCCGCGTGGGCAGTTTGTCGCTGCGCACGGCCAGCTCCTGCCGTACGAGGTCGGCCAGGTCCACCGGCTCCCTGGCCATGTCCACCCGGGAGCCGATCCTGGCCAGCAGCAGCAGGTCGGTGATGATCGCCTCCAGCCGGTCGGTGTCGCGCAGGGCGCTGTCCACCAGCGCCTCCACGTCGGTGTCCTCCGGGTAGAGCTGGGCGCTCTCCAGCTGCGCGCGCAGCCCGGCGATCGGGGTGCGCAGCTCGTGGGAGGCGTCGGAGGCGAACTGGCGTTGTTGCAGCGCGGAACGTTCCAGCCGGGCCAGCGTGTTGTTGACGGCCTTGGCCAGCATGGCGACCTCGTCCTCGCCGCCCGGCTGGGTGACCCGGTGGCTCAGGTCGCCGGCGCTGACCGCGTCCAGCTCGGCGCGCATGGTCGCCACCGGGCGCAGCGCGCGGCCGGTGACCAGCCAGGTCGCCCAGGCGGTGAGCGCGATCAGCACCGCCACCTGGGAGAACACGATCACCTCCAGCGTCTGCGAGGCCAGCACCTCCGGGGTGCTGCGGCCGGCGTAGACGATGGGGGAGTCCTCCGACATGCCGGCCTTGACCGCCGACAGGTGCACGCACTCGGTCGGCAGGCAGTTGGTGGTGTTGACGACGCGGCTCTCGGCGGTGGGCCGCACGTCGCTGAGCGGCGGCAGGTTCCTGGCCGCGTCGCTGCTGGCCAGGACGCGGCCGTCGGTCCCGACCACCTGGATCAGGTCGATGGACGGATTGGGCACCGGGATCGTGGCGCCCTGCGGCAGCCCGCCCGCGCGCATCTCGGAGGCCACCCGCTCGGCGGTGTCCCGCGTGTCCCGGTAGACGGCGGCCGTCACCAGGGACCGCGAGACGATGCACCCGGCGATGCCCACGGGGATCAGCACGAGGGCGGCTACGGCCGTCGCGATGAGGGTGACGCGTCCGCGCAGGGAGCGGGCCCACATGGGTGGCACTCCCCGAGACTACTAACCGTCATTGCCGCCAAATGCCGCGTTCAGGGAGCGTTGAGGGAAAGGTTCCGCCAACGTCAGCGCTGGATCCAGACCGTGGTGTCCGGCGGGACCGAGCCGTCGGCCGCCAGCGGACCGCTGGCCAGCAGCACCGTGCCGGGCACGACCGGGGCGACCGGCTGCTCGCCGGTGTTCAGCATCACGACCAGGCCCGGGTCGCGCTGGACGGCCAGCACGTCCTCGGAGGTCTCCAGCCACCTCAGCGTGCCGCCGCCGAGCGCCGGGTGCTCCTTGCGCAGCCTGAGCGCGGCCCGGTAGAGGTGCAGCGTGGAGTCCGGGTCGTGCTCCTGGGCCGCGGCCGACAGCAGCGTCCACGAGGCGGGGATCGGCAGCCACGGGTCGGTCCAGCCGCAGCCCGGCTCGCTCGTCCACGGGATCGGCACCCGGCAGCCGTCGCGGCTCTCGCCGGTGCGCCGGAAGGCCGGGTCCTGGCGCAGCTCGTCGGGCAGGTCGAGGACCTCGGGCAGGCCCAGCTCCTCGCCGTTGTAGAGGTAGGCCGAGCCGGGCAGGGCCAGCATGAGCAGCGTCGCCGCGCGGGCGCGGGCCAGGCCGCCGTGCCGGGTGACGTGGCGGGGCTTGTCGTGGTTGGACAGCACCCAGGTGGTGGGCGCGCCGACCAGCTCGGCCTCGGCCAGCGACTTCTCGATCACCGAACGGAACGACTTGGCGTGGAAGTCGGCCATCATGAACTCGAAGTTGAACGCCTGGTGCAGCTGGTCCGGCCCCACGTACCGGGCCAGCCGCTCGGGCGAGGACACCCACGCCTCGGCGACGGCCATCCGCCCGCCGGGGTAGGAGTCGAGGATCGGCCGCCACTCCCGGTAGATGTCGTGCACGCCGTCCTGGTCGAAGTAGGGCACCCGCTCGTCGCCCAGCATCTCGGCCTGGCGGCCCTCCTTGGGGCCGACGTCGGGCAGCCCCTCGGCCTTGACCATGCCGTGGGCCACGTCCACCCGGAAGCCGTCCACGCCGCGGTCCAGCCAGAAGCGCAGGACGTCGCGGAACTCGGCGCGTACCTCGGGATTGTCCCAGTTGAGGTCGGGCTGCTCGGGCGCGAACAGGTGCAGGTACCACTGGCCGTCCTCGACCTGGGTCCAGGCGGGGCCGCCGAAGATCGACTCCCAGTCGTTTGGCCGGTCGCGGAAGATGTAACGGTCGCGCAGGCCGGCCTGGAACCAGGGGTGGCGGTCGGAGGAGTGGTTGGGGACGAGGTCCACGATCACCCGGATGCCGTGCCCGTGGGCCTGCGTGACCAGGGCGTCGAAGTCGGCCAGCGTGCCGAACATCGGGTCCACGTCCCGGTAGTCGGCCACGTCGTAACCGCCGTCGGCCATGGGGGAGGTGTAGAAGGGGCTCAGCCAGATCGCGTCCACGCCCAGCCTGGCCAGGTAGTCCAGGCGCGCCCGCACGCCCTTCAGGTCGCCGGTGCCGTCGCCGTCGGCGTCGGCGAAGCTCCGGGGGTAGACCTGATACACGACGGCGTCCCGCCACCAGTCGTCGTTGCCGAGCATGGCTTTCCTTCCCCCGGATGTCCGTGATGTCTGGTGCAGGATGTCGCGCGTTCTTGCGACAGGTCAAGTGCAAGTTTCGGAAAGTTGCAGATTGGGCGTCAAGGCGTTCTCGCGGGCGGGGACGAGGTCAGCGGGCGACGGGTCGGATGTGGTTCCGGTAACGCTCTTTCGCAAGTTCTTCCAATTCTTGCAAAGAGCCGCTAACGTCCCGGAAACGTAAGCCGTGAACAGCGGCGGATAACGATCTTTTGACGGCGGCGCACGCAGGCGCCGCCGCTCCTCCATGACCTCGGGAGGTCTCATGCGTGTACGGGTCCTGGGAGTGGCCGCCCTCTCCACCCTCGCGTTCGCCGCTACGGCTTGTGGTGACTCCGGCGCGCCCGCCTCGTCGGCGCAGCCCAGCGGTTCGGCCTCGGCCTCGGCTCCGGCCTCGGCGGCGGGCGGCACGCTGGTCATCTGGGCCGACCCGAGCCGGGTCAAGCCGCTCAAGCCCTTCGCCGACCAGTTCGGCACCGAGAACGGCGTGACCGTCGAGGTGAAGGAGATCAGCAAGGACAACCAGATGACCTTCCTGACCGCCTCCCAGCAGGGCAGCGGTCCGGACATCATGATCGGCGCGCACGACTGGATCGGCAACCTCGTCCAGAACGGCGCCATCGACCCCGTCACGCTGACCGACGAGCAGAAGGCGGCCTTCTCGGAGATCGCCATGAAGGCGGTCACCTTCAACGGCCAGGTGTACGGCGCCCCGTACGCGGTGGAGAACATCGCCCTGATCCGCAACACCAAGCTCGCCCCCGACGCCCCCGCCACGCTCGACGAGATGATCGACAAGGGCAAGGAGCTGAAGAAGGCCGGCAAGGTCAAGGAGGTGCTCTGCCTGCCCGTCGGCGTCAAGGGCGACGCCTTCCACGCCTACCCGCTGTTCGCCTCCGCGGGCGGCGCGCTGTTCGGCCAGACCGCCTCCGGCGACCCCGACCCCAAGCAGGTGCTGCTCGGCTCCGAGGGCTCGGTCAAGGCGTTCGGCAAGCTGAAGGAGCTCGGCGAGAAGGGTGACGGCGCGCTCAAGACGTCGGTCACCAACGAGAACTACATCGTCAACTTCGCCGCCGGCAAGTGCGCCTACCTGATCTCCGGCCCGTGGGCCATGAGCGAGGTCAAGAAGGGCGGCGTCTCCTACGACATCACGCCCGTCCCGGCGTTCAAGGACGGCAAGCCGGCCACGCCGTTCGTCGGCGTCCAGACGTTCTTCGTGGCCGCCAAGGGCAAGAGCAAGGCCCTGGCCCAGGAGTTCGTCGCCAACTACGTCACCAACAAGGACGTCGCCAAGGCCCTGTACGAGGCCGACCCCCGGCCCCCGGCGCTGACCGCCGCGCTGCAGGAGGTCCAGGCCGCCGACCCCGACGCCGCCAAGTTCATGGACGCCGGCAAGAGCGGCATGCCGATGCCCGCCATCCCCGAGATGGCCGCCATCTGGGAGCCGTTCGGCATCGCGGAGACGGCCGTGGTCAAGGGCGGCGACGCCGCCAAGGCCGCCGCCGCCGCGCAGAAGGCCATCGACGGCGCGCTCAAGAACTGACATGACCCAGGACGTGCACGAGGCCGTGGGGACCGACCGGTCCCCGCGGCCTCGCCGGGAACTCACCACGGCGTTCGTGGTGAGCAGGATCGCGGTGCTCGCCGTGGCCGCCGCGATCCTGCTCTACGCCGTGCCGCCGCTGGTCGCCGCCGAGTCGTGGGTCTCGCTCACGCTGCTGGGGCTGGCCGCCGCGGCCATCGCCTACCTCTACCTGACCCGCCGCTTCATCCCGGCCAAGTACCTCGTCCCCGGCACCCTGTTCCTGATCGCCTTCCAGGTGCTGCCCGTGCTCTACACGGTGACCACCGCGTTCACGAACTTCGGCGACGGGCACCGCGGCGACAAGGCCGACGCCGTCACCGCCATCGAGACCGGCTCGGTCCGCCAGGCCCCCGGCTCGCCCGAGTACGGCCTGACCACCGCCCTGCGCGGCGACGAGCTGGTGTTCCTGCTGGTCGACCCCAAGACCAAGCAGGTGCGGCTGGGCACCGGCGAAGGGCTGACCCCGCTGGAGGGCGCCCAGGTCGGCCTCACCGGCAAGGTCCTGTCGGCCCCCGGCGTGACCGTGCTGAAGGCGCCCGAGGCCGCCGCCCGCGGCCAGGAGATCTCGGCGCTGTCCGTGCCGACGCCGGGCGGCGTGATCAAGGCCAACGGCCTGAGCCGGGCCGTGGAGGGCAGGGCCGCGCTCGTCTATGAGGCCGCCTGCGACTGCGTCAAGGGCAACGGCGACACCTGGACGGCCGACGAGGACCAGGGCTACTTCGTCAACGCCAAGGGCGAGCACCTGGCCCAGGGCTGGCAGGTGAACGTCGGCCTGGACAACTTCGCCCGCGTCCTGACCAACCCCACCATCTCCGGCTACTTCGTCGGCGTGCTGGGCTGGAACCTGGTGTTCGCGCTGGTCTCCGTGGCCGGCACGTTCGGGCTGGGCATGGCCGTGGCGCTGGCGCTGCACCATCCGCGCATGCGCGGCACGAAGGCGTACCGGATCGCGCTGATCCTGCCGTACGCCATGCCGGCCTTCGCCATGCTGCTGGTCTGGCGCGACATGTTCAACCGCGACTTCGGCCTGATCAACCAGTTCTTCGGGCTGAACGTCGACTGGCTCGGCGAGCCGCTCACCGCCCGGTTCGCGGTCATCCTGGTCAACCTGTGGCTCGGCTTCCCGTACATGTTCCTGGTCACCACCGGCGCGCTCCAGGCGATCCCGCGCGAGCTGACCGAGGCGGCCTCCATCGACGGCGCCACGCCGTCCAAGGCGTTCCGGCGGGTGACGCTGCCGCTGCTGCTGGTCGCGCTGACGCCGCTGCTGATCTCGTCGTTCGCGTTCAACTTCAACAACTTCAACGCCATCGCGCTCACCACCGAGGGCGGGCCGTTCCCGGCCGAGAGCCCGCAGGTGGGCGCCACCGACCTGCTGATCACCTACACCTTCCGGCTGGCGTTCGGCGCGGGCGGGGCGCAGTTCGGGTTCGCGGCGGCGATCTCGGTGTTCATCTTCGCGATCGTGGCGGTCATCTCGGCCGTGGCCTTCCGCCGTACCCGCAAGCAGGAGGAGGTCTACGCATGAGGATCGCGCTCAGGCACGTGTTCGTGCTGCTGGTGTGCGCGTTCGCGCTGTTCCCGATCCTGTTCGTGGTCTCGGCCGCGATCAACCCGATGGGCACGCTGGCCTCCACCGACCTGCTGCCGTCGGGGGCGAGCCTGAACAACTTCGTCAACCTGCTCACCTCCGACAGCTATCCGTTCGGGCGGTGGTTCTTCAACTCGGTGTTCATCGCGCTGGCCTCGTCGTTCGCGAGCCTGCTGCTGTCGATGCTGGCCGCCTACGCCTTCAGCCGCATGCGCTTCGCCGGACGCCGGGTCGGGCTGCTGGCCCTGCTGCTCATCCAGATGTTCCCGCAGTTCCTGGCCATCGTGACGATCTTCATGATCTTCACCAGGGTGACCGAGCTGTACCCGGCGTTCGGCTTCAACACCGTCTGGGGCCTGCTGCTGCTCTACCTCGGCGGCGCGCTCGGCGTGAACACCTGGCTGATGAAGGGCTTCCTCGACACCGTGCCCAAGGAGCTCGACGAGGCCGCCACCGTGGACGGCGCCACCCACGCGCAGATCTTCTGGCGGGTCATCATGCCGCTGGTCACGCCGATCCTGGCGGTCACCGCGCTGCTGGCCTTCATCGGCGTCATGAGCGAGTTCCTCATGGCCAACGTGTTCCTGCGCGACCCCGAGAGCAAGACCCTGGCCGTCGGCATGTACGGCATGATCGCCGGCGACCACCGCAACGCCAACTTCGGCATGTTCGCCGCGGCGACGTTGCTCACCGCCGTACCCACGGTGAGCGTGTTCCTATGGCTGCAGAAGTACATCGTCTCCGGCCTCACGGCCGGGGCTGTCAAGGGATAGTTCATTGCGCTATGTCGGCGAGCCGCATCACGACGGCTCAGCTCTCTACGTCTCCAGCCAGGAACCGGCGCTCGGCTCGCGGGTGACCCTCTGGCTGCGGGCCCCGCGGGCCGCCGGGATCACCGGCGTGCACGTGCGCACCGTCTGCGACGGCGAGCCCCGCTACGCCGAGGCCCGCGTCGACGACTCCAGGACCGGCACGCCGGTGGCCGGCTACGGCGCGGACGACGTCTGGTGGCAGGCGGAGATCACCGCGGTCAACCCGGTCACCCCGTACCGGTTCCTGCTGCACACCCGCCGCGGCCAGCGGTGGCTGACCGCGGCCGGCCCGGTCGCGCACGACCTGACCGACGCGAGCGACTTCCGCCTGGTCTGCCACCAGGCGCCGCCCTCGTGGATGTCGGACGCGATCGTCTACCAGATCTTCCCCGACCGCTTCGACCGCTCCGGCCCGATGCCGGACCTGCCCGACTGGGCGCTGCCGCGCGACTGGGACCGCGACCCGGTGATCCCCAGCGGCCCCGGCACCGCCCAGCAGTTCTACGGCGGCGACCTCGACGGGATCACCCGGCGCCTGGACCACATCCAGGGGCTCGGCGCCGACACCGTCTACCTGACGCCGGTCTTCCCGGCCCGCTCCAACCACCGCTACGACGCCGCGAGCTTCGAGCACGTCGACCCGCTGCTCGGCGGCGACGAGGCCCTGCACCGGCTGTCGGGCGCGCTGCACGCCCGCGGCATGCGCCTGCTCGGCGACATCACCACCAACCACTGCGGCGACGCCCACGAATGGTTCACCGCCGCCGTGTCCGACGTGAACGCCCTCGAACGGGAGATGTTCTACTTCGACCCCGACACCGGCGACTACGAGTCGTGGTGGGGCGTCAAGTCGCTGCCCAAGCTCAACTGGGGCAGCGAGCTGGTGCGCTCCAGCATGCGCGCGGTGCTGAAGAAGTGGCTCGGCCCCCTGGACGGCTGGCGCGTGGACGTCGCCAACATGACCGCCAGGCTCGGCCCCGAAGACCGCAACCACGAGGTCGCCGCCATGCTGCGCCGCCAGCTCGGCCCCGAGGCGGCCTTCATCGCCGAGCACAACCACGACGCCTCGCTCGACCTCGACCGCGACGGCTGGCACGGCACCATGAACTACGGCGGCTTCACCCGCCCGGTCTGGGCCTGGCTGCGCGGCCCCGACCTGGACCTGCCGCACTTCCTCGGCGTGCCGGGCGGCGTGCCCGAGCGCGACGGCGCCGACACCCTGGCCACGTTCAGGTCGTTCGCCTCGCACATGTCCTGGCGCTCGCTCACGCACTCCTGGCAGCTCCTGGACTCCCACGACTCGCCGCGCATCCGCACGGTGACCGGCTCACGTGAACGCCACCTGCTCGCCCTGGGCCTGCAGGCCACGCTGCCCGGCACGCCCATGGTCTTCGCCGGCAGCGAGTTCGGCCTGACCGGGATCAACGGGGAGCACTCGCGCACCCCGATGCCCTGGAACCGGCCGCACGACCAGGACCCGGCGACCCTGGCGGCCTACCGCGAGCTGCTCGGGCTGCGCCGTGCCGAGCCCGCCCTGCGTCACGGAGGGTTGCGCTGGCTGCATGCCGACGCCGACTGCCTGGTTTTCGCGCGCGAGACGTTCGAGGAGTCGCTGCTGGTGTCCGTCCGCCGGGCGCCCGGCGCGGCGCTGCCCATCGGAGCGCAGGCCCAGGGCGTCTACAACGCTCCGGACGGCGACGAGATCCCGGGAGAAGGACCTGCGGTGTGTGTGTGGCGCATCACACACTGATCACGCTACGGTAGGGCTCCGCCCCGTACCGTTCTCAATTAGATAGTGGTGTGCGCGCATGAGGTTGCTCTCCGTAGCCGTCGCGGCTTCGCTTCTGACCGCCGTACCGACCGCCGCGGAGGCCAGGGCGGGCACCACCTACTACGTCGATTCCAGGGCCGGCGACGACTCCGCCGCCGGCACCAGCGCCGACAAGCCGTGGAAGTCGCTGGACAAGGTCAACTCCGTCGCCCTCAAGCCGGGCGACACCGTCAGCTTCAAGCGGGGCGGCAGCTTCACCGGCCCGCTGCGGCTCACGGCCTCGGGCACCGCCGCCCGGCCCATCGTCATCCGCTCCCACGGCACCGGCGCCCTGCCCAGGATCAGCGGCGAAGAGCGCGACTGCGTGGTCGTCAAGGGCGCCTACTGGCAGATCGGCGGCCTGCGCGCCACCGGCTGCCGGTTCGCCGGGTTCCAGCTCGGCGGCCACCACATCGAGCTGGCCGGCGTCCAGGCCGACGCCAATGTCGCGGGCGTGTGGATCACGCCGTCCGGCTCGCACAACACCGTCCGCGACAGCACGCTCACCGGCAACAACCGCATGAGCGTCAACGACGAGGGCGGCGACAACGACTCCGGCGCCTTCGGCGTGCTGCTCAACGGCGACGACAACCTGGTGACCCGCAACACCATCACCGGCAGCTACGCCAGGAGCCACGACTACGGCACCGACGGGTCCGCCGTCGAGATCTTCAACGGCGACCGCAACCGCGTCACCCACAACACCGCGCGCGACAACGAGACCTTCACCGAGCTCGGCGCCCAGAAGGGCAAGACCGCCACCGGCAACATCTTCGCCTTCAACGTCGTCACCTCCGGCCGCAGCCGCGGCTCCTTCCTCATCACCCGCGGCCCCGGCCACGTCGTCGGCCCGGTCAAGGGCACGATCGCCGTCCAGAACTCGGTCTACCTGCCGGCCAAGGACACCATCGGCTGGTCCTGCCACGACGGCTGCTCGCCCGCCATCCTCAGGTTGCGCAACAACGTGATCCAGGTCGGCGGCGAGGCGGGCTGGGCCGACGGTAAGGGCGTCGACGACGGCGGCAGCGTCTACTCCGGCCGCAAGATGACCTTCAAGCTGGGGCCGAAGTCGGTCAAGGCCGACCCGCTGTTCGTCTCCCGCACCGACCTGCGGCTGCGTCCGGGCTCCCCGGCGCTGGGCCGCGGCCTGCCGCTGTCGCCCACGTGGTACGGCGGCGCCGCCTTCGGCAAGGACATGCTGGGCAGGGCGCTGACGGGGGCGCCGGACGCCGGGGCCTACCAGCAGTAGCGGTGTAGCCTACCGAGCATGGTTCCGGATCTTCGCCTGCCGCTGGTCAAGCAGCTCGCCGAGGCCGACGTGCCCCACCGCTTCTGGCACGACGCCGGTCCCGGCGGGCGCGTCTGGCTGTTCGAGAGCGTCGAGGGCGACGGCGAGCACTGGGCGATCAGGCAGATCGAGGTCGACACCGACCGGGTCGCCCACCGCTACTGGTGGGGCCGGCTCCAGGACGAGCGCGGCTTCCTCACCGACCAGCCGCTGGAGATCTGGGAACTGACGGAGATCACCCAGGCGGCGTTCGAGGCCGTCTGGGACGCCGCCTGAGCCCTAGCTCGGGCTTTCCAGGACGAGCGCGTTGGCCAGGCCGCCCGCCTCGCACATGGTCTGCAGGGCGTAGCGCGCGCCGCGCGAGCGCATGGCGTGCACGAGCGTGGTGGTGATCCGGGCGCCGCTGGCGCCGAGCGGATGGCCGAGGGCGATGGCGCCGCCGTTGACGTTGACCTTCGCCGGGTCGGCCCCCGTCTCCCGCAGCCAGGCCAGTACGACGCTCGCGAACGCCTCGTTCACCTCGAACAGCTCGATGTCGGACAGCGAGAGCCCGGCGCGGCGCAGCACCTTCTCCGTCGCCGGGATCACGCCGGTGAGCATGAGCAGCGGGTCGGAGCCCGTGACGGCGAAGCTGTGCAGCCGGGCCAGCGGGCGCAGGCCCAGCCGGGCGGCCGTCTCGGAGCTGGTGATCAGGACGGCCGCCGCGCCGTCGTTGATCGGGCTGGTGTTGCCGGCGGTGACCGACCAGGTGATCTGCGGGAATCGCGCGGCATAGCCGGGGTCGGCGAAGGCGGGCCGCAGCCCGGCCAGGATCTCGGGCGTGGTGGCGGGCCGGACCGACTCGTCCCGGTCCAGGCCGGCGATCGGGGCGATCTCGGCGCCGAAGTCGGCGGCGGCGGCCTTGGCGTGGGAGCCGGCGGAGAAGGCGTCCATCTCCTCGCGGCTCAGCGACCATTTCGCGGCGATCAGCTCGGCGCTGATGCCCTGTGGGACGAGCCCCCCGGGGAAGCGGGCGGCCACCGAGGGCCCGAACGGGTCGGCGCCCGGCGGCACGTTCGACCACATCGGCACCCGGCTCATCGACTCCACGCCGCAGGCCACGACCAGGTCGTACGCGCCGGACATGACGCCCTGCGCGGCGAAGTGCACGGCCTGCTGGGACGAGCCGCACTGCCGGTCGACCGTGACCGCGGGCACCGAGTCGGGGAAACCGGCGGCCAGCCAGGCATAGCGGGTGGTGTTCATGGCCTGCTCGCCCACCTGGTCGACGCAGCCGCCGATCACGTCGTCGACCAGCGACGGGTCCACGCCGCTGCGCTCGATCAGGGCGCGCAGGGCGTGCGCGAGCAGGTCGACGGGGTGCGTCCCGTGCAGCCCGCCGCCGGGTTTGCCCTTGCCGATCGGGGTGCGTACGGCTTGCACGATGACGGCGTCGCGCATCGCGGCCTCCTGTTCGTTGGAAAGTCCAACTCACCCTAACGCGAGTGGGTTGGATTTTCCAACGCAGGGGTCACCGGGCGGCCAGACCGTGGATGATCATGTTCAGGGCGACGTCGAAGCTGCGCTCGACCTCCTCGGGCTCGCCCGTCAGGTGGCCTCGCGTCTCGGCGAAGACGAACCCCGAGACGAACGCGTGCAGCACCTCGCTCGTCCGCCGCAGCTCCTCCTCGGGCACCCCGGACGCGCGCAGGATCCGGTAGAGCGCCTGCCACAGCGGCAGCCGCCGGTCCTCCACGAACTCGGGATGGTTGTGCAGATAGGTCCACATCGCCGGATGTTGCCGGGCGTGCCGGTGGTAGGCCAGGGCCAGGGTCCGGAGCTGGTCCGGCCACGGGGTGCCGTCGTCGGGCGGCAGCGGCAGCCGGACGCTGATCGTCTCGCAGATGCGGGCCAGCAGCGCCTCCTTGCTCGCGACGTGGTGGTAGACCGACATGGGGTTGACGTCCAGCTCGGCGGCCAGTTTCCGCATCGACAGCCCCTCGACGCCGCCCTCGTCGATCAGGCGCAGCGCCGTGGAACAGATCTCACCGAGACTCAGGGGCGCTCCCCTGCGCGCGCTCACTGCCATACAGCGTATGGTAGCGTCAGCCATACGGTGTATGGCTACCGAAGGGAGCACTCATGAGGCGTATCCCCGCCCCGCAGGGCCTGCCGATCCTGGGCAACACGCTGCAGATCCCGGCCCACTCGCCGGTGGAGCACTTCGTCAAGGTCGCCGAGCGGTACGACGAGGGCATCTTCCGGCTGGAGGTCGCCGGACGCACGATCGTCCTGGTCTACGACCCCGACCTGGTGGCGGAGGTGTGCGACGAGAGCAGGTTCGTCAAGCGCATCACCCCGCCGCTGTCGATCGTGCGCGACTTCGGCGGCGACGGCCTGTTCACCGCCGAGCTGCACGAGCCGGTGTGGGGGCAGGCACACCGCATCCTGCTGCCCGCCTTCAGCCAGCGCTCGATGAAGGCGTACTACCCGCAGATGCTGGAGGTCGCCGAGCAGCTCGTCGCCTCATGGGCCGGCCGCCAGGGGCAGGACCTGCCCGTGGCCGACGACATGACCCGGCTCACGCTGGACACCATCTCGCTGACCGGCTTCGGCTTCCGCTTCGACTCCTTCGCCTCGCCCGAGCTGCACCCGTTCCTGAAGGCCATGGGCGGCGCGCTGACCGAGGCCATGCTGCGCAACCAGCAGCTCCCGTTCGTCACCCGGCTGAAGCGCGGCCACGAGGAGACCTACCGGCGCGACATCGAGACCATGCGCGTCCTGGTCGACGACGTGATCAGGCGGCGCCGCACAGAAGGCGCCGGCGACACCAAGGACCTGCTCGGCCTCATGCTGGAGGCCGCCGACCCGCAGACCGGCGGCCGCCTGTCCGACGAGAACATCCGCAACCAGGTGCTCACCTTCCTGATCGCCGGGCACGAGACCACCAGCGGCCTGCTCTCCTTCGCCCTGTACAACCTGCTGCGCGACCCGCACACCCTGGCCAGGGCCTACGACGAGGTCGACCGCCTGCTGCCCGGCGACGAACCGCCCAGCTACGAGACGATCATGAAGCTCGACGTCATCCCCCGGATCCTGGAGGAGACGCTGCGGGTCTGGTCACCGATCCCCGCCTTCGCCGTCAGCGCCATCGAGCCCACCACCATCGGCGGCTACGAGATCGAGGCCGGCCAGGGCGTCGCCGTGCTGCTGCCGTCGCTGCACCGCCACCCCAAGGCGTGGGAGCGGCCGGAGGAGTTCGACATCGACCGCTGGCTGCCGGAGAACAAGAAGGACCACCACCCGGCGGCGTACAAGCCGTTCGGCAACGGTGAGCGGGCCTGCATCGGCCGCCAGTTCGCGCTGACCGAGGCCCGGCTCGCCCTGGCCATGATCCTGCGCCGCTTCGCCGTCTCCGACCCGGACGCCTACCGGATGAAGATCAAGCAGACGCTGACCATCAAGCCCGACGGGTTCACCCTGCGGGTGCGCGAGCGCCGCGCCCACGAGCGCACCGCCGCCGCCGAGGTCGTCCCGGCCGCCGGGGCGGGCGAGGAGCGCGACCTCGCGGTCACCGGCGTGCCGCTCACCGTCGCCTACGGCTCCAACCTGGGCACCGCCGCCGACATCGCCGAGCGGCTGGCCGAGCGGGCCGGCCGGTCCGGCTTCGCCACCACCCTGACCACCCTGGACGACCTCACCCCGCCGTCGGAGGGCCTGCTCGTCGTCGTCGCCTCCTCCTACAACGGCAAGGCGCCCGACAACGCCCAGCGCTTCGACGCCCTGGCGGAGCTGCCCGACCTGTCCGGCGTGCGCCTGGCGGTGCTCGGCTGCGGCAACTCCCAGTGGCCGACGTACCAGGACTTCCCGCGCCGGGCAGGGGAGAAGCTGACCGCCGCCGGGGCGGTGCCGCTGATCGAGCGCGGCGAGGCCGACGCCGACGGCGACTTCGACGGCGACGTCTCGGCGTGGACGGCCCGGCTCTGGGCCGCGCTGGCCGAGGAGTACAGCGCCCCGGCGGGCGCGGCCGGGCCGCGCTACGAGATGGACGTGCTCGGCGAGAGCGAGGTCAGGCCGGCCGTCGTGTCCGAGCGGGCCGTGCCGCTGACCGTCGTGTCCAACGAGGAGCTCACCGGCGACCCCACCGGCCTGTGGGACTTCTCGGCCGAGGCCCCGCGGCCCGGTGTGCGCTCCATCGTGGCCCGCCTGCCCGAGGGCGTGACATACACGGCGGGCGACCACGTCGCCGTCTTCGCCAAGAACGATCCCGAGCTGGTCGAGTGGGCCCTGCGCTGCCTGCGCGTCCCGCGCGAGCAGGTGGTGCGGCTGCGCGCCGCCGGCGCCACCCACCTGCCCGTGGACACGCCGGTGACGGCCGGGCTGCTGCTGACCGAGTTCGCCGAGCTGCAGGAGGTGGCCACCAGGTCCGACCTGGAGGCCCTGGCCGCGCACACCGGCTGCCCCTGGACGCGCGGTCAGCTCGCCGAGCTGACCGCGAACTACGCCGACGAGATCCTGGCCAAGCGGGTCTCGCCGCTGACCCTGCTGGAGCGTTTCCCGGCCGTCGAGCTGCCGCTGCCGGTGTTCCTGGAGATGGCCGGGCCGATCCGGCCGCGCTACTACTCGGTCTCCTCCTCGCCGCTGGCCGACCCCGGCCTGGTGCGGCTCACCGTCGGGCTGGTCGAGGGGCCCGCCTGGTCCGGCAGCGGCACCTACCAGGGCATGTGCTCGGCGTACCTGGCCGCGCTGCGGCCCGGAGAGGTGTTCTACGGGTACGTACGCGTGCCCGCCCCGCCGTTCCGGCTGCCGGAGGACCCGGCCACGCCGGTCATCCTGGTCGGCCCCGGCACGGGGTTCGCGCCGCTGCGCGGCTTCCTGGAGGAGCGGGCGCTGGGCGGGGCGGGCGGCCGGGCCGAGGTCTTCACCGGCTGCCGCCACCCCGACCACGACTGGCTGTACCGGGACGAGGTGACCGCCTGGGCCGCCCGCGAGGAGGTCACCGTGCACACCGCGTTCTCGGCCGTGGCCGGGCATCCGTACCGCTACGTCCAGGACGCCGTCGCCGGTCACGCCGAGGAGGTGTGGGAGCTGCTGGAACAGGGCGCGTACGTCTACGTCTGCGGCGACGGCCTGCGCATGGCCCCCGCGGTGCGTCAGGCGCTGCTGGACGTGCACCTGCGGCGCACCGGCGGGGACGGCGCGGACGGCGCGGCCTGGCTGGCCGCCCTGGAGGCGGACGGCCGCTACCAGCAGGACGTGTTCGCCTGATCCCGACGTGCGGGCGTGCGCCCGCCTGATCGTGACGTGCGGGGCTGCGTCCGCCCGAACCCCACGTGCGGGGCTGCGTCCGCCTGATCCTTGAACGATCCTTGGTCGGTTTTGGGAAAACACCTGCTCAAACCGCCATTCAGGTTCGACAATCCGGACTTAGCGCTAGATCCTGGGATATAAGCGCAGCATGCGCGACATGTCCGTGGAACATGTGAGAAACCTGTCCACGGCACTGTGAGAGCCTCTGGAAAGGGGGCGGGCAATGCTGCTGCGACTGAGGGTGTCCCTGCCGGACAGGCCGGGCGGCCTTGGCCAGGTCGCGAAGGCGCTGGGGACGCTCGGCGCCGACATCCTGCAGGTCACCGTGCTCGAACGGGAGACCGGCCGGGCCGTGGACGACTTCATCGTGTCCTGGCCGGGACCGATCAGCGCGACGGAGGTCTGCGAACGCCTGGCGGCGACCCCGGGCGTACGCGTCGAGGGCGTCTGGCCCACCCGCGACGTGCCCGGCTCCGCCCCCGACTACGACCTGCTCATGCACGTCGCGACGGAACCGGCGCGCGGCCTGGCCACACTGGTGGACGCCCTGCCCGGGCTGTGCGGCGCCGAGTGGTCGGTCGCGGTCGAGGACGGAGCCGTACGGCACGCCTCGATGGCGGCGCCGGAGGTCGTGAACCTGCCCGACCCGCCCCCGCGCGCGATCGCCCTGGACTCGGCGGACCTGCGGCTGATGCTGCTGCCCATGGTCCCGCAGCGCCTGCACGTCGTGGTCGCCCGCGCCGGAGGGCCGGTCTTCCACCGCGCCGAGCTGGAACGCGCGGTCCGCATCGTGGACGTCGTCGCCAAGCTGGCCGCTCGCGCCTAGAACGATTGACCGGCCAAACATCAGACGAATAACGTGAGCCTCGACCGTCCCTCCCGCGCAGAGGACCTGAGGCCATGGATTTCGAGCTGACCGACGAGCAGAGGGCCTTCCGGGAGACCCTGCGCGCCTTCGTGGAGAAGGAGATCCTGCCCGTGGCCACCGAGTGGGAGCACTCGGGCCGCTACCCCACCGAGATCGTCGAGAAGATGAAGCAGATGGGGCTGTTCGGGCTGACCGTCCCCGAGGAGTACGGCGGGCTGGGCGCCGACATGGTCTCCTTCGCGCTGGTCTTCGAGGAGATCGCGCGTGGCTGGATGGGCGTGGCCGGCACGATCGGCTCCCACTCGCTGGCCTGCTGGATGATCGCCAAGCACGGAACCGACGAGCAGAAACGCCTCCACCTCGCCGACCTGGCGAGCGGCGACCGCCGTACCGCCATCGCGCTCACCGAGCCCGGCGCCGGCACCGACCTGCAGGGCATCCAGACCCGCGCGGTCCGCGACGGCGACCACTACGTGGTGACCGGCACCAAGACGTGGATCACCAACGCCCGGCACGCCGACCCGCTGCCCGTGCTGGTCAAGACCTCGATCACCGAGCCCGCCCACAAGGGCATGTCCGTGCTGCTCGTCGATCCGGCCTCGCCCGGCTTCGGCGTCAGCCGCGACCTGCCCAAGCTCGGCTACAAGGGCACCGAGACGTGCGAGGTCGTGCTCGACGAGGTGCGCGTGCCGGTCTCGGCGCTGCTCGGCGGCGTCGAGGGACGCGGCATGCAGCAGGTGCTCGGCGGGCTGGAGATCGGCCGGGTCAACATCGCCGCCCGGGCCGTCGGCGTCGCGCAGGCGGCCTACGACGCCGCCCTGGAGTACGCCCGGGGGCGCACCGCGTTCGGGCAGCCCATCGCCGACTTCCAGGCCATCCGGCTCAAGCTCGCCGACCTGGCCACCGAGATCCAGGCGGCCCGGCTGCTCACGTACTGGGCGGCGTCCCAGGCCGACGGGGGCAAGCGGGTGGACATGGAGGCGGGCATGGCCAAGTACTTCGCCTCCGAGGTGGCGCTGAAGGCGTCGCTGGAGGCGATGCGCATCCACGGCGGCTACGGCTACTCCCAGGAGTTCGTGGTCGAACGGCTCTACCGGGACGCCCCGCTGATGGCGATCGGCGAGGGCACCAACGACGTGCAGCGGCTGGTGATCGCCCGTGCCCTCGTCTCCGGCAAGGGCCGGGTGGGCTGGTAGCTAGTCGTGCCGGGGCAGCCCTGAGACCTCGTGGTCGGCGTGGGACAGCGCCTCGGCGATGAGCGCCCGCACGTGCCCGTCGCGGGCGCGGTAGAGCACCCGGCGGCCGTCCCTGCGGGTGTCCACCAGGCCCGCCAGCCTGAGCTTGGCCAGGTGTTGCGACACCGACGGGCGCGCCGCGCCGACCGCCTGGGCCAGGGAGTTCACGTCCAGCTCACCGGCGGACAACTCCCACATCAGCCGGAGCCGGGTGGCGTCGCTGAGCATGCGGAACGCGTCGACGGCGGCGTTGACCTGGGCGGGAGTGGGTTGCTCCTGCGAGTGGTCCGCACCTGAGACGTTGTCGCGTGCGTACATGACTACATATCCTGGTCGGAGCGGACGAGATGTGCAAGCAGGAGGGCGCCCATGTCTGATTCCGACACCCACCCGCACGGTCACGGACACGGTCACGGACACGGACACGGACACGGACACGGACATGAGGTGGGGGAGCGGCGGGGGTTCAGGGCGCTGGCCGCCAGGGCCGCGCACGTGTTCACGCCGCACAGCCACGACAGCGCCGCCAGGACCGACAGCGCCTTGGAGTCCAGCCGCCGGGGCATGCGCGTGCTGGCCGTCTCCTTCGCGGTCCTCATGCTCACCGCCGTCGTGCAGGCCGTGATCGTCGTGGCGTCCGGGTCGGTCGCGCTGCTCGGCGACACGCTGCACAACCTGGCCGACGCGCTCACCGCCGTCCCGCTGGCCATCGCGTTCTCGCTCGGACGCCGCGCCGCCACCCGCCGCTTCACCTACGGCTACGGCAGGGCCGAGGACCTCGCGGGCATCGTCATCGTCGTGCTCATCGCCGCCTCGGCGGCCCTGGCCGGGTACGAGGCCGTCCGGCGGCTCGTCGAGCCCCAGGACGTCCGGGCGCTCGGCTGGGTGGCCGCCGCCGCGCTGGCCGGCTTCGTCGGCAACGAGTGGGTGGCGCGCTACCGCATCACCGTGGGCCGCCAGATCGGCTCGGCCGCGCTCGTGGCCGACGGCCTGCACGCCAGGACCGACGGCTTCACCTCCCTCGCCGTGCTCCTCGGCGCGGGCGGCGCGGCCCTCGGCTTCCCGATCGCCGACCCGATCGTCGGCCTGCTGATCACCGTCGCCATCTGCTTCGTCCTGCGCGACGCCGCCCGCGAGATCTACCACCGCCTCATGGACGCCGTCGACCCCGCCCTGCTGGACGACGCCGAACGCATCCTGGCCGCCGTCCCGGGCGTCGAGCGCGTCGGCTCGGTGCGCCTGCGCTGGATCGGGCACGCCCTGCGCGCCGAGGTCGAGATCCTGGTGAACCACGACATGTCGGTCGTGGACGCCCACGCCGTCGCGGTCGAGGCCGAGCACCGCCTCATCCACGACCTTCCCCGCCTGCGCGCCGCCACCGTCCACACCGACCCGTACGGCCCGGACGGCGCCGACCACCACGCGTCCCTGGCGACCCACCGCATCACCTAGCCCGCTCCGGGTAAGTTGGGGCGGGTGCCGACCGCCGCGACCCCCGACACGACCACGCCCGGCGCGCCGTCCAGGCTCGCCTGGCTCGACGCCCTGCGCGGCATCGGCGCGCTCGCGGTGGTCGCCGAGCACCTGCTGCCGTGGTTCCTGCCCGCGCTGCGGCCCTACTGGTTCAACCTCGGCGTCTACGGCATCCTGGTGTTCTTCCTGGTCAGCGGGTACATCATCCCGACCTCGCTGGAGCGCCACGGCGACGTCCGGGCCTTCTGGGCCAGTCGCGCCTTCCGCCTCTACCCCCTCTACCTGGCCGTGATCGCGCTGGTGCTGGCGGCGTCCTGGTGGGTGCCGGTGCGCGAGGGCGTGCCGCGTGACGGGAGCGCGGTGGCGGCCCACGCGACCATGCTGCTCGACGTCGTGAGCGTGGGCGGCGTGGCCGACACCATGTGGACGCTGTCGTACGAGATGGTGTTCTACCTGCTGGTCACGGCGCTGTTCCTGATGAGGGCGCACGAGCGCAGCGGGCTGGTGTCCGTGCTGTTCGCCGGCGCGTCCGTCGTGGTGGGGCTGGTGGTGTCGGGGGCGGTGCTGCGGGGCGGGTGGCCGGCGTACGTGTCGTGCGCGGTGTTCGCCGCCGGGCTCGCCTGCGTGGTCGGCGGCTGGTTCCGCAGGACCGCGGCGTGCGTGCTCGGGCTGATGGCGCTGGCGTTGCTGCTGCTGAGCAGCCGGGTGCCGTGGCTGGGCGCGGCCGTGGTCGCGGTCATGTTCGCCGGCACGGCGATCCATCGGTGGGAACGCGGGCGCGGCGGTCTGTGGCCGGTCGCGGTGACGGCGGCGCTGGTGGCCGTCGCCCCGCTGTGGGCGATCGAGAGCGGCTGGTGGTGGGTCGAGGCCGACGTGTGGCTGACCACGATCGCGCTGGCGGCGGCGACGTTCGCGGGCGCGATGGCGCTGCGCGGGCGGCGGCTGCCCGCCGTGCTCACCTGGCTCGGGCTGATCAGCTACTCGCTCTACCTGGTGCACCATCCGCTGCTGAAGTACTTCGTGGAGGTCAGCGGCGACCTGCGGTGGGCGCCGCTGCCGTACCAGCTGGCGATGGCCGGGCTGGCGCTGGCGCTGATCCTGGCCGTCAGCGCGCTCTCCTACCGGTACGTCGAGCGTCCCATGCAGGCGCTGGGCCGGCGCCTGTCCCGGCGGGCCGCCCCCGGCGCGCGCGCCGACCGGCGGCAGGCGGGCCGCGACGCGCGGGTGGGCCTCCAGGGCGCGGGCAGCCAGGGCGACGGGCCGGGGCACACCGCGTAGATCGGCACGATCTCGTCGCCGGGCTCGTGCCGCCGGTCCGTGGAGTGCAAGATGGTGTGCGGGTCATCGGCGCGAACCCCGCCCGGCCGTCGCGCGGCCTCGTCGGGGCTCTCCCGGGCCCGGTCCGGTCAGGGTCCGCCCGCGCCCGCCGCTACTTCGCCCGCAGCGTCGGGCTGGAGGTCGAGGTGGCCGCCGGCGTCACGGGGGCGGACTGGGTGTTCTCCGGGCCGGGCAGCCCCACGTACGCGCTGGACCGGTGGGCCGCCTCCGGCGTGGCCGGCGACCTGCGGGCCCGCGTACGCGCGCGGCAGGGGGTGACCGTGCTCGCCTCGGCCGCCGCCTGCACCGCGGGCCTGGCCACCGTGCCCGTCTACGAGATCTACAAGGTGGGCGCCGAGCCCCACTGGCGCGAGGGCGTCGACCTGCTGGCGCCGCTGGGCCTGCGGGCCGTGCTGATCCCGCACTTCGACAACGCCGAGGGCGGCACCCACGACACCCGCTACTGCTACTTAGGTGAGCGGCGGTTGTCGCGGATGGAGCGGGAGCTGCCGCCGGAGACCGCCGTCCTGGGGCTCGACGAGCACACGGCGCTGATCATCGACCTGGAGTCGGAGGCGGTGGAGGTGGCCGGGCGCGGCGGGCTGACCGTACGGCGTCCCGGGGCGGTGAGCGTGCTGCCGGCCGGCACCCGTACGAGTCTGGCGGCCGTCCGCGGCCTGGCGGAGGGGGCCGTGCCCGGGACGGTCGCGCCGCCGGGGCCCGCCGTGGTCGCCGCGGAACCCGCCGTCACCCTGGAGGAGACGATCCGGTCCTGCGAGGAGCTGTTCAAGGACGCGGTCGGCAGGCCGGACATGGTGGCGGCGGCGCAGCTCGTGCTGGACCTGGAGGCGGAGATCGTCAAGTGGGCGGCCGACACCGAGGAGGACTCCGGCGGGGTCGAGCAGGCCCGGGAGCTGCTGCGGCTGCTGATCGCCCGCCTGGGCGAGGCCGCCGCGACCGCCAACCTGCGCACGCTGGCCGAACCCCTGCTCGACCTGCGCACGGAGCTGCGAAAAGCGGGGCGGTACGAGGTGGCGGACGCGCTGCGGAAGGCCATGGCACGCGGCGGCGTGATCGTGGAGGACACCCCGGCCGGCCCCCGCTGGAGCCCCGCCTCCTCGTGAGGCGTGACGCGTCGGGCTCTCGGCCGTGGGGTCAGCGGCGGGGCGGGTCGATGCGGGCGCCGTCCAGCGTGAAGATCATGAGGCGGGACAGGTCCACCGCGACCTTCGCCGCGTCGCCCGCCCGCCACATCGGCCGGTTGCCCAGCCGGACGATCAGGTCCGAGCGGCGGTGGAAGCCGCTGCCCACGTTCTGGCCGACCTGCTCCTGCTCCTCGTGCTCCGGCGCGCGCTGCGAGAAGAGCCGCCGCACCATCCCGCTCAGCCCGCCCGCGCCGTCGCGCTCGGCGTTGACGCGGGCGCGCGGGTCCGGCGGCTCGGGCACCGGCACGGCCGGCATGCCGCACTCCAGGTACGCCAGCCACTCGTGCCCGTGGTACTCCAGCGCCCGCACCCGCCCGTAGAAGGACGGCCCGTCGTACGACTCCGGCACCGGCGCCAGGCCGTCGGGACGCATGCCGACCAGCACCTGCCCGCCCGTGTGCTGAGAGATCGCGTACGCCCTGGGATCGCTCCAGGGCATCGTGAGCCGGTGCGGGCCGAAGTCGAGCATGACGTACTGGTTCTGCGGCGTCCTGACACCGGCCGCCAGCAGGTTCAACTGCTGGGAGTTGAGGAAGGCCGCCACGAACGCCGTCGCTGGATCGTTGTAAATCTGGGCCGGAGTGCCCACGTCCTGCAGGACGCCGCGGTTCAGGATCGCGATCCGGTCGGCCAGCGTGAGCGCCTCGACCTGGTCGTGCGTGACGTAGATCGTGGTGACCCCGAGCGACCTGACCAGCGCGGAGATCTCCATGCGCAGTTCGGTGCGCATGCCGGCGTCGAGGTTCGACAGCGGCTCGTCCATGAGGAACAGCTTCGGCTGCCGGACGATCGCCCGGCCCATCGCCACGCGCTGCCGCTGACCGCCCGACAGGGTGCCGGGACGGCGTTCGAGCGTCTCCTCGATGTGCAGCGCCTTCGACAGCTCGGTGACGCGGTCGCGCACCATCGCCGGGTCCGACTTGGCGATCTCCAGGGGGAAGGCGATGTTCCCGCGCACGGTCCGGTGGGGGTAGAGCGCGCCGTTCTGGAACACCATGGCCACATCGCGGTCGCGCGGCGGCAGGTGGTTGGCGAGCTGGCCGTCCAGCCAGAGATCACCGTCAGTGATCTCCTCCAGGCCGGCGATCATCCGCAACAGCGTGGACTTGCCGCAACCGGAAGGACCAAGGAGGACGAGGAACTCGCCGTCCTCGGCCTGCAGGCTCAACCGGTCGACTGCCAGGTAGTCGCCCGGATACACCTTGGTCACTTTGTCGAGTACGACCGAGCTCATGGGCCCACACCTTGCGCGCGTGTCACCTGTGACGATGCTGATTGATGAGGTAGTACATCGCGCCTTAACGCTGCATGTCCACCCTTGACATAAAGAATCTCACTGGCGGGGGTTTCGGCCAAGGGTTTTGAACGCCCGTATACCCATAAATCGGGATACGAGGTGCATGGAAGGGCTTGCGTAAACTTGCCGCAAGGGCTTTCATGGTCCGGACACTCGGGGGGAGATCCATGAGCATGTGGTGGCGTGACGCCGTGATCTACCAGGTCTACGTGCGCAGTTTCGCCGACGGCAACGGCGACGGCGTGGGCGACCTGATCGGCGTGCGCGATCGCCTGCCGTACCTGGTCGAGCTGGGGGTGGACGCCGTCTGGCTGACGCCCTTCTACACCTCGCCGATGGCCGACTTCGGCTACGACGTGGCCGACTACCGGGACGTCGACCCGCTGTTCGGCTCCCTGGCCGACGCCAAGGCGCTCATCGACGAGGCCCACGGGCACGGCCTGCGCGTCATCGTGGACGTCGTACCGAACCACACCTCGTCGGCGCACCCCTGGTTCCAGGCCGCGCTGCGCGGCGAGCGACGCGATCGTTACATCTTCCGCGATCAGCCCAACGACTGGGAGTCGATCTTCGGTGGCCCGGCCTGGACCCAGGTCGAGGACGGCCAGTGGTACCTCCACCTGTTCGACCCCGCCCAGCCGGACCTCAACTGGGACGACGACGAGGTGCGCGGCGAGTTCGAGTCCATCCTGCGCTTCTGGCTCGACCTGGGCGTGGACGGCTTCCGCGTGGACGTGGCCCACGGCATGGTCAAACCGCACGGCCTGCCCGACATCGGTCATCCGAACCAGACCAGGATGATCGGCCGCGAACCGGTGCCGTACTTCGACAACGACGGCGTGCACGAGATCCACCGGGCATGGCGCCGCGTGCTCGACTCCTACCCCGGCGAACGCGTCGGCGTCGCCGAGGCGTGGGCGCCCACCGCCGAACGCCTGGCCATGTACGTCCGGCCCGACGAGCTCCACCAGGCCTTCAACTTCCACTACCTGTTCACCCCGTGGGACGCCGCCGAACTGCGCGACGTGATCGACTCCTCACTCGCCACGGCCGGCTCCGTGGGCGCGCCCACCACCTGGGTGCTGTCGAACCACGACGTCAAGCGGCACGTCACCCGCTACGGCAGCCTGGCCAGGGCCCGCGCCGCCGCGCTGCTGACGCTCGCGCTGCCCGGCTCGGCCTACGTCTACCAGGGCGAGGAACTGGGCCTTCCCGAGGTGCTCGACCTGCCGGACGAGGTCTGCCAGGACCCGCAGCGGCTGCGCGACCCCGACAGCGGGCGCGACGGCTGCCGCGTGCCGCTGCCGTGGACCCGCGACCTCGGCTGGCGCGACCCGTGGCTGCCGATCCCCGCCGACTGGTCCGAGCTCAGCGTCCAGGCCCAGGACGGCGCCACCGGCTCCACCCTGGAGCTCTACCGCGCCGCGCTGCGCCTGCGCCGCACCCTGGACGGCGACCTGACCTGGCACGACTCGCCCGAGGGCACACTGGTCTTCTCCCGCGGCGACGTGCTGTGCACCGTCAACCTGACCGGCGCGCCCGTCGACTTCGGCGTCGAGGGAGAACTGCTGCTCGCCTCCGATGTCCCGGGAGCAGCCGATTCGGCCGCCTGGTGGAAAGTAAAGTGTGTTCCATGAACGGTCACGCTCGCCTAGCCGACATCGCCGCCCAGGCCGGGGTGAGTGAGGCCACGGTCAGCCGGGTGCTCAACGGCAAGCCCGGCGTCTCGGCCGGCACCCGCCAGTCCGTGATGACGGCCCTCGACCTCATGGGCTACGAGCGGCCGCCCCGGCTCAGGCAGCGCAGCAACGGGCTCATCGGGCTCGTGACGCCCGAGCTGGACAACCCGATCTTCCCGGCGTTCGCCCAGGCCATCGAGAAGGCGCTGACCCAGCACGGCTACACGCCCGTGCTGTGCACCCAGCTGCCCGGCGGCGCCCCCGAGGACGAGTTCACCGAGCTGCTGGTCGACCGCGGCGTCAGCGGCATCGTCTTCGTCTCCGGCCTGCACGCCGACACCACCGCCCGGATGGACCGCTACACCCGCCTGATCGACCGCGGCCTGCCGATCGTGCTGGTCGACGGCTACAGCGAGCACATCGACGCGCCCTTCATCTCGCCCGACGACCGCCTCGCGGCCCGGCTGGCCGTCCAGCACCTGGTCGACCTCGGCCACGAACGCGTCGGGCTCGCGCTCGGGCCGCGCCGGTTCGTCCCGGTGATCAGGAAGATCGAGGGATACAAGCAGGCGATGGCCCACCTGCTCGGCGCCACCGACGTCGACGACCTGATCTCCCACTCGCTGTTCTCGGTCGAGGGCGGGCAGGCGGCCGCCGCGCAGCTCCTGGCCCGCGGGTGCACCGGGATCGTGTGCGCGAGCGACCTGATGGCGCTGGGGGCGATCCGGGCGTGCCGGCAGAAGGGGTTGTCGGTGCCGGGTGACGTGTCGGTGGTCGGGTTCGACGACTCGCCGCTGATCGCGTTCACCGACCCGCCGCTGACCACCGTGCGCAAGCCGATCGGGGCGATGGCCTCGGCTGCCGTCCAGACGCTGCTGGAGGAGGTCGGCGGCGCACCGGCCAAGCACGTCGAGCTGATCTTCCAACCGGAACTCGTCGTCCGCGGCTCCACAGGCTCCGGACCACTGGTGAACCGCTGATCCCGGGCGATGGCCTCGGCCGTCGTCCAGGCGTTGCTGGAGGAGGTCGGCGGCGCTCCGGCCAAGCACGTCGAGCTGATCTTCCAACCGGAACTCGTCGTCCGCGGCTCCACAGGCTCCGGACCACTGGTCCGGGCGCATTCCGGACGTGTGCTGGACCGGTGGGCCCGGTGTATTTCGAACGGGTTCCGGGTCGGTGGTGAACCGCTGATCCCGGTGCATTTCGAACGGGTTCCAGGTCGGTGGTGAACCGCTGATCCCGGCGTATCTCGAAAGGCTGATCGAACGTTGACGCGTGACGTGCTGGTCCTCGGCGGCGCCGGGGTGGACACCACTGTCTATGTGCCCACACTGCCCCTGCCGTACAAGGACACCTACCATGTGCCGCCCGTCGTCGACCGCATCGGGAACACCGGGGCCGGAGTCGCCCTCGGCTGCCACGCGCTGGGGCTCGACGTCGCGTTCGCCGACCTCATCGGCGACGACCCGCAGGGCACGCTGATCAGGCACGCCCTGCGGGACGTCGACTGCAGATGGGGGCCGGCCGAGGCGGGCACCAGGCGCAGCGTCCTGCTCGTCGGCCCCGACGGGCGGCGCACCTCCCTGCACGACCCCAAGGTCACGCCAGGGGAGCGACTGCCCCGCGACCTGTACGCCGATCTGCGCCCCAGACATGTGCACGTCTCGATCATGGACTTCTGCCGCCACGTCTACCCGGACCTCGCCGGCATCCCCACCTCCACCGACCTGCACGACTGGGACGGCGCCGCCGACTACCAGAAGGACTTCGCCCACAACTCCGACCTGGTGTTCCTCTCGGCCACCGCCCTCGTGGACCCGGCTGCGACGATGCGCGACATCCTGGCGAACGGACGCGCCCACACGGTCGTCTGCACGCGGGGCGCGGACGGCTGCCTTGTCCTCACCCGCGACTCGGCCTCCGTACGCACCTTCCCCGCCGCACCGCTGCCCGGCCCGGTGGCCGACAGCAACGGCGCGGGCGACGCCTTCGTCTCAGGCTTCCTGTACGGCGTTCTGAACGGCCGTTCGGTGGACGAATGCGTCAAGCTGGGCGCCGTGGCAGGGGCACACGCTTGCACAACCGAGGGCACCCACGAATCCCCAATAACAGAAACCCTCCTCCTCACAAGAACACCCGCCCTCTGACCAGCGCCCTCTGACCAGCGCCCTCTGACCAGCGCCCCCTGCCCGGGCCCACTCCGCCCGGCCCCCTGCCTGGCCACTCCGCCCGGCCCCCTGCCCGGCCCCCTGCCCGGCCCCCTGCCTGGCCCCCTGCCTGGCCGCTCCGCCCGGCCACTCCGCCTCCGATCGTCCGGCTCCACGTCCCGGCCCCGCTGCGGCCCTTGCGGCCCGCCCTGAGCGTGGGGACCGCCCGCTCGCCCGGCCTTGCTGCGGCCGCTCTGGCCCTGCCCCGAGCCACGGCGGTCGCGGCGCCGCAGCCCGAGCGAGGCGAGCACCAGCGCGCCGCCGTCCCCGGCGACCGTCCGTGTCCTTGCCCCGACCGTCCCGTGCCCTCGCCCCGACCGGGTCAGGCTCGCTTCGGCCGACTTGGCCTCGTCCCGAGCGCCCCGGCGCCCCCGAGCGCCTTGGCCGTCCTGGCCTCGCCGAGGCCGCCTGCGCCCCCGTCGCCCAGGCGGTCAGCCGCAGGGGAACGTTGCCTCGTCCACCTGGCCGGTGCTCCACACTGCCCGGAAGTCGCCCGGCGTGCTGCCACGGCAGGTGTAGACGGCGGTGACGATGCCCACTCCGTTGCCGCCGCTGAAGACCACTGTCCCGTTGCGGAAGATCTTGACGAACAGCCCGTGATCCAAGGTCTCGGGGACGCACTCGCCCTGGGCGACCACCCGCGCGGGCGCGGCACCCGTGTACGACAGGTCGTGAGTGGCGAACCCGCACTTGAGCCCCGCGGCAGAGATGGCGGTCCGAGCAGGCACGCCTTGGCTTGCGGCGGAGGCGGCGGCCTGGGCAGGTACGGTCTGGCCTGCGGCGAGCAGCCCCACCGCCCCGGCGGCGGCGAGCACGAGGGCCGCGCGGTGGTACCGTCCACGGCCTGGTCGACGTTCTGACATACGCGTTCCTTCCATCGTCCGAACCGGAACCGGCATGTCGCCGGCGCCGATCTGGAAGGCGTTCCAAGCCGTTCCACGCGCGGGAGCGAGCGTGGCCACGACGAAGGTTCGGTAGATTTCGGGGCGAGAAGCCAGGGATTGTGAGGCAAGAGTGTCAGACGAACGCGGCCCGCAGACGACGAGTCGAGGAGGGCGTCCTCGTGCGTGGATGATCGTGCTAGCCGTGATGGTGCTCGTGGTCGATCAGGCGTCCAAGTTCTGGGCGTTGTCGGCGCTGTCCGGCGGTGAGGAGATCACGGTGATCCCACGGCTGCTCTCCTTGCGGCTGCTGCTCAACCCCGGTGCCGCGTTCTCCCTGGGGGAGGGCGTGACCTGGGTGTTCACCCTGGCAGCCGCCGGGGCGGTCGCCGGGATCCTGTACATGGCCCGACGGCTGAGCTCGCCGGCCTGGGCCGTCGTGCTGGGCGCCCTGCTCGGCGGGGCCACCTCCCACCTGCTCGACCGCCTCTTCCGCCCGCCCGCGTTCGCCCAGGGTCACGTGGTGGACTTCATCGACTACGGTGGCCTGTTCGTCGGCAACGTCGCCGACATCGCCCTGACCGGCGGGTGCGCCCTCCTGTTCCTGCTCAGCCTCCGTGGCATCCCCCTTGCGGGCGTAGCCGGCGAAGGACGCCTGTCCTCGACAGAAGGCCCCGCCTGACCGAACGCCTGGAGGATGGATGGGGACCCGCCGCCCATCCTCCCGCCACCGCACGTTCTTCACCCGCCACCGGTCCTCTGCCTGCCGCCCACCTCCGCCTTCCATCGCGTGTCGGCCGCCCGTTCAGTTTCCGTCGGTCGTCGCGTCGGTCGTCCGGAGAAGGACAGCGAATGGCGCGGATGCGGTCCGGGACGAGGCCCGGGGGTCACGGTCGCGGCGTGATGTGCCAGATCGTGTTCCCGGCGTCGTCGGCGACCAATAAGCGGCCGTTCTTGCCCATGATCACGCCCACCGGCCGGCCGTAGGTGGCGCTGTCGTCCGGTGCCGGTTTGAAGCCGGTCAGGAAGTCTTGGGGTTTGGCGCTGGGCATGCCGTCTTTGAAGGGCACGTACACCACCTTGTAGCCCACCGGATCGCCCCGGTTCCACGAGCCGTGTTCGGTGATGAAGGCGCCGCCGCGGTAGCGCTCGGGGAACGTGGCGCTGTCGGAGAAGGTCAGGCCGAGCGGGGCCGTGTGGGCGCCGAGGGCATAGTCGGGACGGAGGGCGCGGGCCACCATGTCCGGACGCTGAGGCTGGACCCGGTCGTCCACGTGACGACCCCAATAACTCCAGGGCCAGCCGTAGAAGTCGCCGGGGCGTACGCGCGTGAGGTAGTCGGGTGAGGCGTCGTCGCCCAGGAGGTCGCGTTCGTTGACGACTGTCCAGAGTGTCTTGGAGTGGGGTTCGAGGCCCAGGCCGTTGGGGTTTCTGAGGCCGGAGGCCAGGATGCGCTCGCTGGTGCCGTCAGGGTTGATCTCCAGGACCGCGGCGCGCCGTTTCTCGGCCTCCAGACCGTGTTCGCCCGCGTTGCTCGACGAACCGACCGTGACATAGAGCTTGGTGCCGTCGGGCGCGGCGAAGAGGTTGCGGGTCCAGTGGTTGTTGTAGCCGCCGGCCGGCAGGTCGAGAATCTTCTTGCCGGGCTCGGTGACGCGGGTCTCGCCCAGCTTGTACGGGAAGCGCCAAACACCGTCGGTGCCCGCGACGTAGAAGGCCGCCTGGGTGCCGTCCGGAGCCGCCGGACCGAGCGTGTACGGCGCGGACGCGGCCAGCAGCGCCATCCCGAACGGCTGGTTGAGGTTGTCCAGGAACATGCTGCGGAAGTCGGCCACCCCGTCACCGTCGGTGTCGCGCAGCAGCGTGATCCGGTTGGCGCTGCGTTCGGTGGTCGAGCCGTCGTTGCGGCGCAGCCAGTAGAACAGCCCCATGATGGGGGACTCCGGGTCTTTGGGCAGCGTGGCCGACTCGGCCACGAGAACGTCGCCGTTGGGCAACTCGTAGAGCCATCGGGGATGCTCCAGCTCACCCGCGAACCGGGTGACCGTGAACCCGGCCGGTGCCGTCGGCGTCCTGCCGGCGGGCCAGCCGACCACGTCGGGGGCGTTGACCTTGGGGATGGGGAACGTCTCGCGCTCCCCGAGCTCGGGCTCGGAGCCCAGCTGAGCGGCTGTCTGCGGGGCTCCGCCACGGTTCACCGCGTAGACGGCGCCTGCCACCGCGAGGACCACGAGCAGGAGCAGCACGAGCAGAGCTCGAAGCAGGATCCGGCGTCGTGGGCGGCGCGGGGTCGCCGCCGGCGCTGTCACTTCGGAGGTCGTGGACACCGGATCGTCTCCCCGTGAGCGGATGATCGTTGATGGATGACGGGACGGCACGTGAGAACGGCAGCCAAGGATCCCTCTCCCCTCGGATAAGCTGTCCGGAGTTAACGGCCGTTAGATTTCTAACATGTGTTAAGCGCGAGGTCAATTCAGATGCTCACCCGTCACAAGATCCTGGAAGCCGGCCTGGAGGTCCTCGAGGCGGACGGCGCCCACGGCATCAGCATGCGTAAGCTGGCCAAACGTCTCGATGTGACGGCGACGGCGATCTACCACTACTTCGACGGGCGCGAGTCGCTGCTGGAGGCCATCGTGGACGAGGTGTGCAGCAACATCGTCTCGCAGGCCCCCCGCGAGGGGGGGTGGAAGGACCAGCTGCGCGGGCTCATGGGTTCGATGGTCAGGCAGTCGCTGGAGCATCCCAGGGCCTCGGTGTGGTCCATCACCACCTACGCCCGGCGCGCGCCCGTGATGGGCCTCCACGAAGCCATCTTCGGCATCCTGCTGGACGCGGGCTTCCCTCCTGACCAGGCCGATCACGTGAAGGGGGCGGTCCTGCGCGTGTGCGTCGGGCATCTGGTCCTGCACGAGGCCGCCGCGAGGGACTGGACCGAGCTCCCCGCCGACAAGTATCCGCACTATCACGCGGTAGAGGCCGCGCGTCGGCGGGCCGACCAGGTCGAACACTTCAGGTTCGCGCTCGACGCGGTCCTCGCCGGTTTGCCCGACCCGAACCCTGGGGGCGAACCCGCTGCCTGACGCCCTCCTGGGGCGCCTCCGCCCGATCTGGGCACCCAGGCGACGCCGGCGGCGGGACGGGTTAACGAGTGTTAGAGTTCTGCCCGGCGCCGCTTCCAGCCGGGCGGAGCCGGGGGCCGTCCCCATGAGAGGAGGCGCGACGATGGCCGGAGGTTTCCCGCGAGGGGAGAAGGCCGAAGGTGGTTCGTGGCACGGGTGCGGGGTAGGGCAACCGTTGGCGCGGACGCGGCCCAGGAACGCCTTCGAGGTGCAGCGTGACCGAGACCAGCAGCGGATTAACGACCGCCGAACACAGAGCCCAGGTGCGCAAGGCCGCCACGGCGAGTGTGGTCGGCACCGCCATCGAGTGGTACGACTTCTTCCTCTACAACACGGCCGCCGCCGTGGTCTTCGCCGAGGTCTTCTTCCCGAAGTCCACGCCGTACGCGGGCACGCTGGCGGCCTTCGCGACCAACGCCGTGGGCTTCGCCGCCCGGCCCGTGGGAGCGGCGATCTTCGGCCACTGGGGCGACCGCATCGGCAGGAAGGCGACGCTCATCGTGACCCTGCTGACGATGGGCGTGGCCAGCGCGCTCATCGGCGTGTTGCCGGGCACCGACAGCATCGGCGTGGCAGCGCCGATCATCCTGGTGGTCCTGCGTGTTCTGCAGGGCATCGCGGTGGGCGGCGAGTGGAGCGGGTCGGTGCTGCTGTCGATGGAGTGGGGCGACCAGCGCAGGCGTGGGCTGATGGCGAGCTGGCCGCAGGTGGGCGTGCCCATCGGGCTGATCCTCGGCACCGGCGCGATGTCACTGCTGGCCACCACGACCGGCGACACGTTCAAGGACTGGGGATGGCGGGTGCCGTTCCTGGCCAGCTTGGTCCTGGTGGCCATCGGGATGTGGGTGCGGCTGAGGGTGCTGGAGACCCCGATGTTCGCGCGGGTGCTGGAACGGCGGCAGGTGGTCAGGCTGCCGGTGGTCGAGGTGCTGCGCAGGCACCCCAAAGAGGTGGTGCTCAGCGCGTTGCTGCGCGTGTCGGAGCAGATGCCGTTCTACCTCTACACGACGTTCGCCATCACGTACGTCACCCAGCAGCTCGGCCTGTCCCGGACGATCGCGCTGTCGGCGGTGACCTGTGCGGCGGCGGTGGAACTCGTCGCGATCCCGTTCTTCGGGCACCTGAGCGACCGTGTCGGCCGCCGGCTCGTGTACGCGGTCGGCGCCGCGCTGCTGGCGGTGGTGGCGTTCCCGTACTTCGCGCTGCTCAACACCGGCATCGTGCTGGTGGTCTTCCTCACGATCACGGTCACGCAGATCCAGCACGCCATGGAGTACGGCCCGCAGGCCTCGCTCATCGCCGAGAGCTTCCCGACCAGACTCAGGTACGGCGGCGCAGGCCTCGGGTACCAGCTCGCGTCGATCATCGCCGGCGGTCCGGCGCCGCTGATCGCGACGTGGCTGCTGCACGACTACGGCTGGCAGGCCATCGCGATCTTCATGGTCGTGGGGGCGGTGGTCGGGTTCGTCGCCACGATGGCCCTGCCCGATCGATCCAGGATCGACATCTCCCAGCCTTCCGCCTACAAGACGACCTGAGCGACTCTTCTCGTGCCTTTCATGATTTGATAGCACTATTGAATGCGGGGCGACGAGGGATGGGCGAGTCATGAGCGTCGTGGTGTGCGGTGAGGCGATGCTCCTGATGCTGGCCGAGCCCGGCATCCCGCTGGAGCGGGCCACGGTCTTCCGCCGCTCGATCGCGGGCGCGGAGTCGAACGTGGCCGCCGGGTTGGCCAGGCTCGGCCACGACGTGCGCTGGCTCGGCCGGGTCGGCGCGGATCCGGCGGGCCGGGCGGTCCTGTCCATGCTCCGGGCCGAGGGCGTCGACACCAGGCATGCCGTCATCGACCCGGGTGCGCCGACCGGTCTGCTCGTCCGCGACAGCCATCCCTTCCGGGCCATCGACGTGCAGTACTACCGTGCGGGGGCGGCCGCGTCCAGGCTCGCTCCCGACGAGCTGACACCGGAGATGGTGAGTGGTGCGAAGATCGTCCATGTCACGGGGATCACTCCGATGTTGTCCGAGACCGCGCACCTGGCGACCCTGCGGCTGCTGGAGCTGGCAGGGCAGGCCGGGGCGCTGATCTCCATCGACCCCAACATCCGACACAAGCTGGGCGAGCCCGCAGCGTGGCGCGAGCGGGTGGCGCCGCTGCTGGCCAGGGCGGACGTGGTGCTGGCCGGCGAGGACGAGCTCGACCTGCTCCAGATAGACCCGGCGACGCTGCCCGGGTTGACCGTGATCAAGCACCGCGACAAGTCCGCGACATGCGCGGGGCTGCGGCAGGAGGCGTTCACGGTGCCGGTGACCGACCCCGTGGGAGCGGGGGACGGGTTCGCCGCGGGGTTCCTGTCGGGGATGCTGCGCGGCGAGCCGTACGAGGTGTGTCTGCGCGAGGCGGCGGCGGTGGCGGCGCTCGTCGTCCAGTGCGCCGCGGACACCGACGGTCTGCCGGACCGGGCGGGGCTGGAGCGCGCTTTGGCTGCCTTCACCGGACACACCGAAACGGTCCACCGATAGTCGAAACCAGTCGAAGATGCTTCGCCGTCATGAGTGACCTCGTTGCCGCAGAGGGGCCGTTACTGATCATGAGTGTGTCGAATGACTCTGCTGTCGGCCTGCTCCTGGTGTGTGCGGTGACGGGGAGCCTGCGGCGCCTGGCCCCTGCGCCGCAAGAGGCCGGCGAAGACGATCGAACGAGAATCGCGAGTCCGTAAATCGGGCGAAGGCGATTCGTGAAAACGCGGTCAGGGGCGGGTAGGCGGGGGATCGTCCGTCACCACGGAGGGCGGCTCGCCGTAGCCGTGCGTTGATGAGGGAAACCGGAGAAGGGACGTCATGTACCGCTGGGAGATCGTCCAGGCCGTCACGGAGCAACGTGTGTTCGGCATCGTCCGGGCCGCCGCGCCCGAGGCGGCGCTGACGGCGGCCGAGGCCGTGCTGGACGCCGGGCTGCGTGCCGTCGAGGTCGCGCTCACCACGCCCCGCGCCCTCAGCGCCGTGGCCCGGCTCATCGAGCAGCGCCCCGACGCGCTGGTCGGAGCGGGGACGGTACTCGACGAGGCCGCCGCCAGGGCTGCCGTGGAGGCGGGCGCGCGGTTCCTGGTCTCGCCCGGCCTGCGCACCGACGTGATCCGCGCCGCGCACCGCTACGGCGTGCCGGTCTTCCCGGGCGTGGCCACCCCGACGGAGATCGTCCGCGCCCTGGAAGAGGGGGCGGACGCGGTCAAGATCTTCCCGGCGTCGGCGGTGTCGCCGTCCTGGCTGCGGGACGTGCGGGCCGCTCTGCCGCAGCTGCCCGCGATCCCCACCGGCGGCGTGACCATCGACGACGCTCCCGAGTGGATCGCGGCCGGTGCCGTGGCCTGTGGCATGGGCTCGGCGCTGACCTCGGGCGGCCCGCGTGCCGCAAGCGAGCGGGTGGCGGCGCTGCTGGCGGGGCTTGGACGGGCCCGATGAGTGTGGAGACGCTACGGGGCCTGCACGGGCAGGTGCTCGACGCGGTCGGCAGGTCACTGGCGGGCGGGGAGATCCGCGCGGGGGAGGTGCTGCGACTGGAGGACGTCCAGGAGCGGTACGGAGTCTCCCGGACCGTCGCACGGGAGGCCGTCCGCGTGCTGGAGTCGAAACGCGTGGTCACCAGCCGTCCTCGTGTCGGCGTCACCGTGCGGCCGATGAGCGCCTGGAACCTTTATGACCCCCAGGTGATCCGCTGGCGGCTGGCCTCGCCCGGGCGTGAGGTGCAGCTGCGTGAGCTGGCCGAGCTGCGCGCCGCCATCGAGCCCGCCGCCGCCGCGCTGGCCGCGGCGAAACCCGACCCCCGCGTGCGGGACGAACTGGCCGCCCACGCCCACGCCATGGACGCCGCCGCCCGCGCCGGTGACAGCCCGGCCTACGTCACGGCCGACGCGGCCTTCCACCGGGTGCTGCTGACCGCGTCGGGCAACGGCATGTTCGCTCAGCTCGCCGAGGTGACCGAGGTGCTGCTCGAAGCCAGGCGAGAGCTGCTGCTCCTGCCCGAGCGCCTGGAGACGACCGCCATCGGACTCCACCACGAGATCGCCGAGGCGGTCGCCGCCGGGCGGGCGGCCGAGGCCGCGCAGGCCGCGGCGGACATCGTCGGACGTGCCCGCGCCGAGGTCGAGCAGATCCTGGAGAACAGCAGAGAGCACGTCACGGAGGTTCCCCGATGAGCGTCGCCGTCCATGTCGGCCCTGAGCCGGTGCCTGTGCTGGTCGACGCCGTACGGCGGTCGGGTGGCAGTGTCGTGCCGCTGGAGGAGGCGGAGGCGATCGTCTACTACGGGCGCGGCGGCCCCGAGGAGCTGCGATCCATGATCCATGACGGCATCCGGTGGGTGCAGCTGCCGGCGGCGGGTGTCGAGCGGTACGCCGCGGCGGGAGTGATCACCGAGGCGCCCGTCTTCACCGCCGCCACCGGCTCCTATGGCGTGCCCGTCGCCGAGCACGCACTGGCCCTCATGCTGGCCGCGGCCCGCAACCTGCCCCGACTGGCCAGGGCCACCGAGTGGGGGAGGAACGAGTCGAAGGAGTTCGCCGGCTCGACGGTCGCGATCATCGGCTGTGGGGGTATCGGGCGGGCGCTCATCAGGATGCTGGAGCCGTTCGGCTGCCCGGTGGTCGCGGTCACCGACAGTGGCTGGGCGCCCGGTGCACACCGCATCCTGCCTCGTGCCCGATATCGGGAGGCGCTGCCGGAGGCGGCGTACGTCGTCCTCGCGGCGGCCACCACGCCGAGCACCAAGGGCATGATCGGCGCTCCCGAGCTTGACCTGATGCGTACGGACGCCTGGCTGGTCAACATCGCACGCGGCGCGCTCGTCGTGACCGATGACCTGGTGGCGGCGCTGCGCGATGGGCGGATCGGTGGTGCCGCGCTGGACGTCACCGATCCGGAGCCGCTGCCGTCCGGGCACCCGTTGTGGCACATGGAGAACGTCCTGATCACGCCGCACACCGCGAACCCGCCGTCGTCCTACTGGCGTGGCCTGGCCGAACGGGTGGCCGCGAACGTGCACCACCTCGCCGACGGCGCTCCGCTGGAGGGTGTGGTCTCGGCGGAGCAGGGGTTCTGAGGTGGCGGCGACCTGACCCTCACCAGAACGGGTCACGCCCGTGGTCGAAAGCCCCATGTCCTCAATCGCGCCGCCATCCCACCACCAATCGCTCAACCTTTTAGGCAGGCGAAGGTTGGCGGGGGTCTCTCCGGCGCGGCTGACGGTGTCACCGCTGGTCGCTGGCTTCTGTTCGTACGATGGGCAGGTCTCTGCAGGCCGTCAGGAACGTTTCGAGATACCAGCCCAGGTCGACGAACTCCGGCATGTGCGCGATGGTGCGGTAGTCCAGCAGAGGGAGCAGGGAGGCCGATGTCCTTTCCTCGTGGAACAGCACGTTCGCGAAGGTCTTCCCGTCGGGCAGCCTGCTGGTGATGCCTACCGCCTCCCCGGCCTCGTAGGAGGTGCGCATGTCGCGCTTCGCCTCGTCCAGGCCGTCCAGCGGCAGGATTTTCCAGTCGTAGTCGGTCATGTACCAGATGGCGTCTTCTTCGCGCAGCAGCTCCCACCCCATCCGGGTGAGCCGATCGAGGACGTCCATGAAATCGATGTCGTGTGCGAGCTCCAGGTGGATGGCGACGTCGCGGCTCATGTCTCCTCGTGCCGGATCGATGGAAGGGGGCGCTTCTGGCGAGCGATCCATCGGCGGATCGCTGAGCCTTCCAGCCGGATGGCGTCGGTCGGCATGGGTAGTCGCTGGAAGGTCGACGTCGAGGCCTTTCCGTCGAAATCATGCGGCGCGGCGGCGGCAGAGAGCAGTCGCCCCGGGGGTTTCTGGCTCAGTCCAGGGCTACTCGGGCTCCGGCGCTCTGTCCCGAGTCGTGTACCTCGAGGCCCGCCGGCTCGGCGCTCTTCGGCAGGTCGAACTCCAGCGTGCCGGTGAAGGACTGGCCGGGGGCGATGCGGACCGGGGTGATCTCGGTGCCGCTCTTGTCGAGGAGTTTGCTCCCGCCGTGCAGGGCCTCGTCCGCGTCGATCAGCTTCTGCTGGCCGGGTTGGAGGACGCGGGCGTCGGGGCCGACGTTGTTCACCTTCACCGTGATCTGGCAGGTCCGGCGGGAGGCCGACTTCGCGGGCTTGGGGCACTTTGTGCCGGTTACCGCGAACTTCAGCTTGCCGTCCTGTACCGGGCCGTCCGCGCCCATGGCGGGGGAGCGGAAGATCCAGGCGAGGGCGGCCAGCAGCACCACGAGCAGGACGATCGCGATCACCAGGACGGTCACGCAGCCGGTGAACATGCCGCGTTTGGGGCGCGGGGGCACGTACCCGGGGAGCGGGCCCTGGCCCGTGGTGTGCGGCGGTAGAGGGCCCTGGCCGGTGGTCTGGTGGTGGGGGAGCGGGATGTTGCCGGTCCGGTCCACGGGGGGCGGCATCTGTGGCGCGCGTGGACCGGGATGCTCCGTCGGGGCGGGCATGGGCGGGCGCGGACCGGTGCGTTCCGCCGCGGAGGGCATCTGCGGCGGGCGGGGGCCCGTGCGCTCGGCTGCGGAGGGCATCTGGGGCGGGCGGGGGCCGGTGCGTTCTGCCGGGGAAGGCATCTGGGGCGGACGCGGGCCCGTGAGCTCGGCCGGAGAGGGCATCTGGGCAGCGTGGGGCGGCCCGGCGTGGTCGGCGGCGGACGGCGTCTGAGGTGCGCCCGGCCCCTGGTAGTCCGCTGGGGCGGGCATCGGCGGGCGCGGGCCGGTGCGCTCGGCGGGCGGCACCGGCCCCCCGAACACCGCACGTTCGGCGGCAGGTGGCATCGGGGCGCGGGAGCCTGTGCGCTCGGTGGAGGGGGGCATCGGCGGGCGGGGGCCCGTGCGTTCGGCCGGGGGCGGCATCGGGGGGCGGGAGCCGGTCACCGGGGGAATCGGGGGCCGAGGGCCGGTGCGTTCGGCGGGTGGGGTCATGGGGCCGAGCGGCCGGAACTCCGAGGGGTTCCACGCGTTGGTCAGGTGTTCGGTGGCCGCCAGTTGGGCCGCGGGCTCGTCGGCCGCCCCCACCAGTTCCAGCAGGAGCTGCTTGGCCGCGGGCCGGCGCGCCGGGTCGGGGTGGATGGCCGCCGCGACCAGCCGGTCGAGGGGCGCGGGCAGCCCGCGCAGGTCCGGCGGCGCGGTACGGGCCCGCGCCGCCATCACGTACGCGTCCCCCTCGCCGAACGGGTGCCCGCCGAGCCCCGCGTACGCGATCAGCGACCCCCAGGCGAACACGTCGCCGGCCGGGCTCGTGTGCCCCTCGAAGACCTGCTCGGGAGCGATCCACCCGGGCGTGCCCATCACCATGCCGGCGTTCGTGTGCCGGGACGCGACGTGCGTGGAACGCGCCAGGCCGAAGTCGATCACCCGCGGCCCGGCCAGCGTCAGCATGACGTTGGCCGGCTTGAGGTCGCGGTGGACCAGCCCCGCGGCGTGGATGGCGGTCAGCGCCGCCGCCACGCCCACGGCCGCCGAGTGCAGCACGGACGGCGGCAGCGCGCCGTGCTCGATCAGCTGGTTCTCCAGCGAGATGCCGTCGATGTACTCGGTGACCAGGTAGAGCACCCCGCGGTCCTCGCCGTGGTCGAGCACCCGCGCGGTGCAGAACGAGGCCACCTTGCGCGCGTTGGACACCTCTTCGTGGAAGCGCGCCCGGTAGACCGGGTCGGCCGTGAAGTCCCGCCTGATGGCCTTGAGCGCGACCTTGACCCCGTCGGCGCCCCTGGCGAGGTAGACGGTGCCCATGCCACCCGAGCCGAGACGGCTCACCAGCTCGTAGGGGCCGATCGCCGGCGGATCCTCAGGCTCCAGCGGAGTGCCTGCCGAGCGCCCCACGGTCGCCGTCCTCTCGCCGTCGTCATCCCGTCGCAAACCGAACCGTTTCTCCCGCCGGTACGCCTTTTTCTCCCCCAGACTCTAACGGAGAAGCCGAGGCCCGGTGGCGACGAAGACCGGTCAGCTCTGGCCCGCACGCCGCGTCAGCGGACGCATCGTCACCCGCAGTCGCGCGGCGTTGAGCGCCGGGGGCAGCGGGCGGTGCGGCGACAGCGGCCGGCCGGACGCCTTGGGGCGTGCCGCGGCCAGGATTCCGCCCAGGAAGGCCGTGCCGACGCCGAGCATCAGGTGCACGCCGTCGCAGCGCGGCAGGGCCCACCATTCGTCGGCGGCGGTGCCGTCGAGCCAGATCTCGGGGGCGAAGGAGTCGGCGTAGTGGAGGCGGGGGCTGCGCTGGTGGGGGGCGAAGGGGAGGATGACGTGGGTGCCGGCGGGCACCGGGACGCCGTACCAGTCGGTCTCCTCGGTGGTGACCCGGGACAGGGCCGGGACCGGCGGCCACAGGCGCAGGCCCTCGCGCAGGCAGGCGCGCAGGTAGTCGGGGTCGGCGCGGGCGCACTTGCGCTGGGCGGGGTAGGTGGCCAGCAGCGCGAGGGTGCGCATGAGGCTCGCGGCGGTGACGCTGAAGCCGAGCAGCCAGAACGCCGCCTGCCGCAGGCCGCGCGCCTCCGGGCCGCTGGTCTCGGCCAGCAGGCCGGCGAGGGTGCCGGGCTCGGCGCGGCGCAGGTGGTCGAGGATGCGGGCGTCGTAGCGGCCGGACAGGATCTCCTGGCGGCGTCTGGCCCGGCCTCTGCCCGCCCGCCTGACCTGGGCGAGCAGCGCGCTCAGCTCCTCGTCGCCGGCGGCGCCCGCGCCGTAGACGCAGCGCCGGGCCACGCGTTGCCAGCAGCCCTCCAGCCGGGCGTAGTCGATCACGCCCGCCGTCAGCGCCGCCGCCTCCTCGCGTGCGACCTCGGCGAACGTCGGTCGCAGCACGTCGTAGGGCAGCCCGGCGGCCCGCGTGCGCACGGCGGGGACGAAGGCGGGCTCCGACAGCACGCGCTCGGCGTCGCGGCGGGACAGCACCACCAGAGCCGTGCGGCGCGGGCCGCGGACGAGCACGGGACGGCCGCCGTACCGCACGTGCAGGCCGGTCAGCAGGGAGCGGGAGCGCAGCAGGTCGAGCCCGGCCGTCGCGTGCGGCGTGCCCGGCGGCAGGAGGGCGGCGGCCAGGCGCAGGCTCTCCAGCACGGTGGCCCTGTGCAGGCCTCTAGGCACGCGTGCCCTCCCTGGGGCCCGTGCCCAGGGGCGTCGGGGCCTGACCTCGCCGGGCCGCGGGCGCCTCCTCGGCGGCCGGAGCGGGAAGGTGGTTCATGGGCTCATGCGATCGCCCGTCCGCCGGTCGCGCAAGCGGGGGTCTCGCTGGGCGGAACGTTTTCGGGCCGCGCCATATGGAGCGTTCCAGAAGCCGGAACACCTCAGGCCACCACCAGCGCGGCCGAGATCGCCTGTGCCGCGCCGCGTACGGTGAGGCCCAGCCGGGCCAGCGGCGCGGACGGCGCGGGCGCCGCCACCCCCACTGACATGCACACGCCGCCGCCGGGCCCGAACACCGGCGCGGCCACGCACGACACGCCCTCGGTGTACTCCTCCTGGGCGTAGGCCACGCCGTAGCGGCGGACCTGGGCCAGTTCCCGTTCCAGGGTGGCTACCCCGGTGATCGTGCGGCGGGTCAGCCGCTCGAAGCCGCCGCGCCCGAGCACCTCCTCGCGCAGCCCGGTGTCGAAGGCCAGCAGCGCCTTGCCGGTCGCCGTGCAGTGCAGCGGCGCGAGATCGGTGCCGTCGGAGCGGGAGCGGACGCGGTCGTGACCGTACAGGCGCTCGACGTAGCGGGCCTCCAGGCCGGCGGTCACGGCCAGGTTGACCGTCTGCCGGGTGGTCTCCTGCAGGCAGAGCAGGTACGGCAGCACCACCCGGCGCGACCCCGGGATGCGGCTCCTGGCGATGCCGGCCATGGTCTCCAGTTGCCGGCCGGGCAGGTAGCCGGTGCCCACCCGCCGGGCCAGTTCGCGGGCGCACAACACGCCCAGGATGCGGTGGGCCGTCGACTTGGGCAGGCCCGTGCTCCGGCTGAGCTGGGCCAGGCTGACCGGCCGGGGCGCGGCGCTCAGCGCGAGGAGGATGTCGATGCCCCGCTCCAGGCTCCCGATCGGCGTCACCGGACGCGTGAGGTCTTCCTGGCGGGCCGTTTGCAGCGGCATGGCAGTCCCTTTCGCTCTCCGAGGAGCGGATGGGGCTTCCCGGGGCTACGGCTTGGCATTCCTTGCCCTACCCCGCCGCCACGCGTCCGAATACCCGGTTCGGCGCAGGCTGATGATCTCGGCTTACCCGTGAACGGCCACGTCGGCGGTGGTTCTGCGGTATAAGTCCAAAAGTGCGGCATATGCGCATGGGCGTGCGAAGGGGGCATCAGGATGTCGCTGCGGGCGTACGCCGTCGCGCTGACGGCGGTGCTGCTCGTCGGAGGGCTGCTCTGGCTGGCCTACGGTCCGGAACGGGACGTCCCGCGAGCCGCGCACACGGCGGCCCCCACGAGCACACCGGTACCCGTGATCCGGTCCACGCAGCCGCCGCCGGAGCTGCTGGAGTCCTGCGCGGACACCTCCGACGCCAAGCGGTGCGAGAGGGGACGGGCCCTTCTCGACGCCTGCGAGGAGGCCGGGTTCACCGGCCGTCGTTGCCGGGGCAGCGAGGCCGTCCAGCGTGACCGGAGGGCGTTCCTGGCGGACTGCCGTCGCGCCGACGTCGTCGTACGCGACACGCGGACGTGCGCGCGGAACGGGGAGAGCGCCGCGCGGGCGTACCTGTACTGCCGGTTCGCCGGCGGGACGGACCGCCGGTGCGAGCGCCCGGCGGTCTACACCGTCTGCGTCCGGCGGGGCGGCGGGATGCTCTGCGGCGACGCCGCCCCCGGCTATGACGCCTGCCGGGCGCGGACAGTCGAGGGCACGCAGATCGCCCGCCACATCTGCGTCGAAGGCATCGAGGAGTACGCCTTCTGCCGGTACGGCTGGACCCTCACCTCCGAGGGCGGCGACATCTGCCGGCACGCGACCGCCGTCTACGAGGACTGCCGCACCCGCGCGCCCGTCGCCGAGTGCGAGCAGGCGCGGCACGAGGACGCCAAGGCCCAGGACCTCCGGCAGGGGCGGCCTACCGGCGCAGGGACGCCGCGTCGGCGGCCAGCTTCTCCACCCGCGCCCAGTCGCCCGCGGCCAGCACGTCGGCCGGGGTGAGCCAGCTCCCGCCCACGCAGCCGACGTTCGGCAGCCGCAGGTAGTCGGCGGCGCTCTCGGCCCGGATGCCGCCGGTCGGGCAGAAGCGCACGTCCGGCAGCGGCCCGGCCAGCGACTTCAGGTACGGCACGCCGCCCGCCGCCTCGGCCGGGAAGAACTTCAGCTCCTTGATGCCGCGCTCGGCCAGCGCCATCACCTCCGAGACGGTGGCCGCGCCCGGCAGGTACGGCACGCCGCTCGCCTCCAGCGCCTCCACCAGCGACAACGTCGTGCCCGGCGAGACCAGGAACCGGGACCCGGCCGCCACGGCCGCCGAGATGTCGGCGGTGGTGCGGATCGTGCCCGCGCCGACCGTGGCCCCCGGCACCTCCGCGGCGATCCGCTCGATCGCGCCGAGCGCGGCCGGCGTGCGCAGCGTCACCTCGATGACGGGCAGTCCGCCCGCCACGAGCGCCTCGGCCATCGGCACGGCGGTCGCCACGTCGTCGATCACCACGACGGGGATCACGGGGGCGAGGTCGAGCAAGCTCATGAGAGTCTTCTCCTCATCGGCCGGGGTCGCGGCCGTCTAGTGGTGATCAGGGTGGGCCTCAGCCCACGAGTTCGGTGGTGGCCCGCCGGCGCAGCCAGGCGGCCGCGCCGGTGAGCGCCGGCTGGGGCGCGACGATCAGCGTGGTGGCGATCGCCTCCAGGTATCCGGACATGTCGGGGTTGCCGATGAACCGGTCGCGGAAGCCGCTGGCCCGCACCCGTTCCACGATACGGGGCAGCACCCCGCCGCCCAGGTACACCCCACCCCTGGCGCCCAGGGTGAGGGCCACGTTCCCGGCGAAGCTGCCCAGCATCTCGCAGAACACCTCGACGGTCTCCGCGCAGAGCGAGTCGTCGAGCCGGGCCACGATGTCGGAGGCGTTCAGGTCGGGCGCGGTCACGCCGTTGACCTTGGCCAGCGCCCGGTGCAGGCGTACCAGGCCGGGGCCGGACAGCAGGTGCTCGGCCACGACGTGCGGCAGCCCCTCGGCCTGCAGCACCCGTACGATCTCCAGCTCCCGCCGGTCGATCACCGGCACCGTGACGTGCCCGCCCTCGCCCGGGACGGGCGTCCAGCCCCGGTCGGTGGGCACGAGCCCGCCGACGCCGAGCCCGGTACCCGGGCCCAGCACGGCCTTGACGCCGCCGCCGGGGTCGGGCCCGCCCAGGGACACCAGGTCGGGGCCCTCCAGGTGCGGCAGCGACACGGCGAGCGCCTCGAAGTCGTTGAGCAGCACCGCGTACGGGATGCCCAGGTCGCGGACGGACCCGGCCCACGCCGAGTTCGTCAGCCGGTAGCGGTCGCCGTCGATGGGCCCGGCCAGCGCCAGGCAGGCCGCGCCCGGACGCGCCCCGCCCGCGTGCTCGGCGAGGTAGGCGTCCACGGCGTCGGGCAGGGTGGCGTAGGCGGAGCCGGCCAGCACCGCGACGTTCGTCGGCCGGGCCTGCGGCGAGGTGACCAGCCCGAACCGGGCGTTGGTCCCCCCGATGTCGGCGACCAGCCAGGGCAGGTCGAACGAACTCATCTCACACCTCCGATGCTCAGGGCGCGACCGGGATCGCACGCCGTCGCCGGAAGGATGTCACGAACGCTCACCGGCGCAGCCCGGTGGCCCGCGTGCCCGCGGGCGCGCCCGTCTCCAGGTGGGAGGCGCCCGCCTCGGCGGGGAAGCCCAGCCCGGGGCCGTGGTGGGGCGACTCGGCGCCGCTCACCCCGAAGATCCCCGCGCCCTGCTCGGCGTGCCCGGCCATGCGGCGGAACGTGGCGAACAGCTCGCGTCCCGTGCCGACCCACTCCGCGTCGCTCAGCGGCCGGCCCTCGGGCGTGCGCCGGGCCAGCTCCTCGGCGGGCACCAGCAGCTCCAGCGTGCCGGCGGCCGAGTCGAGCCGGACCACGTCGCCGTCGCGGACGAGCGCGATCGGCCCGCCGTCGGCGGCCTCGGGCGACAGGTGGATGGCCGCGGGCACCTTGCCCGACGCGCCCGACATGCGGCCGTCGGTGACGATCGCCACGCGCTGCCCCCGGTCCAGCAGCACGGCCAGCGGCGGCGTGAGCTTGTGCAGCTCGGGCATGCCGTTGGCGCTGGGGCCCTGGTAGCGGATGACGGCCACGAAGTCCTGCCCGTCCAGCTCGCCGGCCTCGAAGGCGCGCAGCAGGTCGAGCTGGTCGTCGAACACCTTGGCCGGGGCCTCGATCACCAGGTGCTCGGCCTTGACCGCCGACACCTTGCTGACGGCCCGGCCGAGGTTGCCCTCGACCATGTGGATCCCGCCGTCGGCCGAGAACGGCTCGGCGACCGGACGCAGCACGTCGAGGTCCTTGCTGCCGCCCGTGACCGGCTCCCACACCAGCTCGCCGTCCACCAGGGACGGCGCCTCGCGGTAGCGGTCGAGGCCGGGGCCGGCGACGGTCAGCACGTCGCCGTGGAGCAGGCCCTCGTCCAGCAGGTCGCCGATGAGCACCTGCATGCCGCCGGCGTCGCGGAAGTGGTTCACGTCCGCCTGGCCGTTGGGGTAGATCTTGGTCAGCGACGGCACGACGCGCGACAGGCAGGCCAGGTCGTCCCAGGTCAGCACGAGGCCCGCGGCGGCGGCCATGGCGACCAGGTGCAGCGTGTGGTTGGTGGAGCCGCCGGTGGCCAGCAGCGCCACGCACGCGTTCACGATGGACTTCTCGTCCACCAGCTCGCCGATCGGCGTGTACTCCGATCCGTGCGCGGTGATCTCCACCGCGCGGCGGCCGGCCGCCTCGGTGAGGGCGTGGCGCAGCTCGGTGTGCGGGTTGACGAACGTCGAGCCGGGCAGGTGCAGGCCCATGACCTCCATCAGCGCCTGGTTGGAGTTGGCGGTGCCGTAGAAGGTGCAGGTGCCGGGGGAGTGGTAGGACTTGGCCTCGGCGTCCAGCAGCTCGGCCCGTCCCACCTTGCCCTCGGCGAAGAGCTGGCGGGTGCGCGCCTTGACCTTGTTCGGCAGCCCGGAGGTCATCGGCCCGGCCGGCACGAAGATCGCCGGCAGGTGCCCGAAGTGCAGCGCCCCGATGAACAGGCCCGGCACGATCTTGTCGCAGACGCCCAGCAGCAGCGACGCGTCGAACATGTCGTGCGACAGCGCGATGGCGGCCGCCATGGCGATCACGTCGCGGCTGTAGAGGGACAGCTCCATGCCCGCGCGGCCCTGCGTGATGCCGTCGCACATGGCGGGCACGCCGCCGGCGACCTGCGCCACGCCGCCCGCCCTGCGCACCGCCGCCTTCAGCTCCGGCGGGTAGGTCTCGTACGGCTGGTGGGCCGAGAGCATGTCGTTGTAGCTGGTCACGATCGCCACGCCGGGCTTGGCCGTGCCTCCGGCGCCTCCGGCGCTCCCGGCGCCGCGCAGGATCAGCTTGTCGTCCTCGGGTGCGGCCGCGAAGCCGTGGGCCAGGTTCGCGCAGCCCAGGTGGGCGCGCGCCGGGCCCTTGGCCCGCGCCGCCTCGCCGTCGCGCCGGATGCGCGCCAGGTAGGCGGTACGGCTGGCCGCGCTGCGCTCGGCGATCCGATCGGTGATCTCCTGGATGACGGAATTCACAGGTCTTCCTCCTCGTGCCAGGCGCGACCGCTGCGGCCGAGCAGTTCGTGGGCCCCGGCGGGGCCGGTGGTTCCTGCGGGGTAGGGCTCGGGCAGCTCGGCGGAGGACTCCCAGGCGGCCAGGATCGGATCGATCCAACGCCAGGCCGCCTCCACCTCGTCACGCCGCATGAACAGCGTCGGGTTGCCCGCCAGGACGTCGGTCAGCAGCCGCTCGTACGCCTCCGGCACCCGGGCCGTGAACGTCTTGCCGAAGCTGAGCGACAGCGGCACCGGCTTCAGCGTCACCTCGCCCGCGCCCGGCTCCTTGGCCATGATGTGCAGCTCGATGCCCTCCTCGGGCTGCAACCGCAGCACCAGGCGGTTCGGCGTGCCGCCGGGGAAGATGGAGTGCGGCACGTCCTTGAACTGCACCACGATCTCCGACCGCCGGTACGGCATGCGCTTGCCGGTCCGCAGGTAGAACGGCACCCCGGCCCATCGCCAGTTCTTGATCTCGGCCCGGATCGCGGTGAACGTCTCCACCCGCCGCGAGGCCTCGGTCGTCGGCGTGGAGGCGGGCTCGTCCAGGTAGGACGGCATGCCGTCGGCCTCGGTGTACTGGCCGCGCACGGTGAAACGGTCCACCTCGGTCCCGACGACCGGCCGCAGCGACTGCAGCACCTTGACCTTCTCGTCGCGGATGGACTCGCGGTCGTTGCGGGACGGCGGTTCCATCGCGGTCAGCGTGAGGAGCTGGAGCAGGTGGTTCTGCACCATGTCGCGCAGCGCGCCCGCGTGGTCGTAGTAGCCGCGCCGTCCCGGCGTGCCGACGGTCTCGGCGGCGGTGATCTGGACGTGGTCGATCCACAACGAGTTCCAGATCGGTTCGAGGAAGGCGTTGGCGAAGCGCAGGACCAGCAGGTTCTGCACCGTCTCCTTGCCCAGGTAGTGGTCGATGCGGAAGATCTGGCGCTCGTCGAAGATGGCGCCGACCTCGTCGTTGATCCGCTGCGCGCTGGGCAGGTCGCGGCCGAGCGGCTTCTCCAGCACCACCCGAGAGAGCGGGGTGACCAGGCCGGCCTCGTCCAGCTCGCGGCAGAAGGGGCCGAACGTCATCGGCGGGCTGGCCAGGTAGAACACCCGGTCGCGCTGCTCGTGACCGGCCAGCAGCCTGGTCAGCGCGCCCCACCCGGACTTGTCCTCGCCGCCGACGTCCACCGAGACGTGGTGCAGGCGGCCGAGGAAGCGCTGCCAGACGGCGGGGTCGTCCACGGGGACCTGGTCGCGTACCTCGGCGTCCACCTTGCCGCGGAAGTCGGCGTCGGTCAGCCCGCCCCGGGACATGGCGATGACGCGGGTCTCGGGGGACAGCCGGCCGTCCCTGTCGCTGTGGTAGAGCGCCGGGATCAGCTTGCGCATGGACAGGTCGCCGGTGCCGCCGAAGACGACGAGATCGGCGGTATGGGCGGGGCTGGCGGTCGAGAGGGGGGACAAGGCGAAGCTCCGTTGATCTACCAAGAAGGACAGAACGGACACTAACGAGAGTTCGGGTCGTACACAAGCAGGGTTTTGCTATCTGAGATGAAAAAGTCTTCACCTTTCATTACCGAAGCCCATGTGATTCACTGGGCCGATGCCTCGACGTACCGCCGCGACCCTCGCCACGAGTGGCGAGGTGCTCCGCCTCATCCGCACAGGTGAGGCCGTCACGCGCGCCGACCTCGGCCGGGTGACCGGTCTGTCGCGTCCGGCGGTGCAACTGCGCGTCGGCGAGCTGCTCGAACGCGGCCTGGTCGTCGAGCGCACCGACGCGCCCTCCACGGGCGGGCGGCCGCCGGTCCGGCTGGAGTTCAACTCCGGCGGCGGCGTCGTCCTGGTCGCCGCGCTGGGCGCGAGCCGCACCCGGGTCGCGGTCTGCGACCTGGCCGGGCGCGAGCTGGCCGGCCGTGACTTCTTCATCGACGTCGAGCAGGGCCCCGACGTCGTGCTCCCGCTGCTCATGGACACCTGGGACGAGCTGCTCGGCGACCGCCCCCGCTCGTGCGTCAGGGGTGTCGGCATGGGCGTGCCCGCCACCGTCGAGTTCGCCCAGGGCCGTACGGAGAGCGCCCGGGTGATGGCCTCCTGGACCGGCGTGGTGATCCCGCCGATCATCCGCGACCGGTTCCCCGTCCCGGTGCTCGTGGACAACGACGTCAACGTGCTGGCCATCGGCGAGCACCGAGGCGCCTACCCCGACCTCGACGACCTGATGTTCGTGAAGGTCTCCACCCGGATCGGCGCGGGCGTGATCGCCGGCGGCGAGATCCTGCGCGGCGCGATGGGCGCGGCCGGCGAGATCGGCCACATCCCCGTGCTCGACGGCGGCGGCGTGCTGTGCCGTTGCGGCAACACCGACTGCGTCGACTCCGTCGCCAGTGGCACCGCGCTGCTGCGCGACCTGCGCGAGGCGGGCAAGAACGTCGTGACCATCGCCGACGTGACCGCGCTGGTGCGCGCGGGCGACGCCGAGACGATGGCCACGGTCCGCACGGCCGGCCGCCGCATCGGCGAGGTGCTGGCCGGGGCGGTCAACATCCTCAACCCGTCGGTCGTGGTGCTCGGCGGCGACATGGCCGAGGCGTTCGGCCCGCTGGTGTCGAGCATCCGCGAGGTCGTCTACCGGCGTTCCACCGCCCTGGCGACCCGGCGGCTGCGCATCGAGCCGAGCCGGCTCGGCGCGGGGGCGGGCATCAGCGGCTGCGCGGTGATGGTTCTCGACCACGTGCTCTCGCCCGAGGCGGTCGACGAGACGATGACGGTCTCCACGCTGCGCCGCGAGCGCGGCCTGGCGGCCTCCAGCTAGAGGTCCCAGCGGGGTTCGGGGCTCTCCCGCACCACGCCGTCCGCGCCGAAGATCAGGTGGCGGTCCAGGTCGTCGGCGAACCAGCGGTCGTGCGTGACCGCCAGCACCGTGCCCGCGAAGCCGTCCAGCCCCTCCTGCAACGCCTGCGCGCTGGCCAGGTCGAGGTTGTCGGTCGGCTCGTCGAGCAGCAGCAGCGTCGCCCCCGACAACTCCAGCAGCAGGATCTGCAGCCGGGCCTGCTGGCCGCCCGACAACGTCTCGAACCGCTGCCCGCCGGCCGGCGCCAGCTCGTAGCGGGCCAGCGCGGCCATGGCCTCGTTCCTGGTCAGCGCGAACGTCTCGGTGACCAGCTCGGCGACGGGCCGTCCGTGCAGGTCGGGCCGCAGGTGGGTCTGGGCGAAGTGGCCGGGGACGACGCGGGCGCCCAGCCGGGCCACGCCGGTGTGCGCGACGGGCTCGCCGGCCAGCAGGCGCAGGAAGTGGCTCTTGCCGGTGCCGTTCAGGCCCAGCACGCCGACCCGCTCGCCGTAGGCGACCTCGGTGGAGAAGGGCCGCACCAGCCCGGTCAGCTCCTGGTCCGCGCACGTCACGGCCCGTTTCCCGGTACGCCCGCCGCGCAGCCGCATCCGTACGTTCTGCTCCTTGGGCGGCCGGCTCGGCGGCCCCGCCCGCTCGAAGCGCTCCAGCCGGGACACCGCCGACCGGTAGGCCCCGGCGAGCGCGTCGTTGTTCGCCGACCGCTGCCGCAGGACGTGCACCAGCCGGCGCAGCCGGCCCCGCTCGTCCTCCCAGCGCCGCCGCCGCTCCTCCAGACGCTCGCCGCGCCGTCTGCGGGCCTCGGCGTAACCGGCGAAGCCGCCGCCGTGCACCCACACCTCGCGCCCCTCCACCGTGACGACGCGGTCGGCCGCCTCGGCCAGCAGCCGACGGTCGTGCGAGACCAGCAGCACCGTCTTGGCCGAGCTCCTGACCGCCCGCTCCAGCCACTGCTTGGCCGGCACGTCCAGGTAGTTGTCCGGCTCGTCGAGCAGCAGGATCTCGTCGGGGCCGCGCAGCAGCGCCTCCAGCATCAGCCGTTTCTGCTCGCCGCCGGACAGCGTGTCCAGCCCCCGGCCGGCGACCCGCTCGTACGGCAGCCCGAGCGCCTCGGTCGCGCACACGTCCCACACGACCTCCAGCTCGTAGCCGCCCGCGTCGGCGAAGTCGGCGACGGCCTGGGCGTAGGCGAGCTGCCGGGGCTCGTCGTCGCACCGCCCGATCGCCGACTCCGCGCGCTCCAGCTCGGCCGCGGCCTCCCGCACCCGTAGAGGCGCGACGCCCAGCAGCAGGTCGCGCACGCTGCCGGTGCCGAGGAACTGCCGCATCACCCCGACGCCGCCACCGGTGGTGACCCGCCCGTCGTCGGGGCGCAGGTCGCCCGCGATCAGCCGGAGCAGTGTCGTCTTGCCCGCGCCGTTGGGGCCGACCAGCGCCGCCTTGGCGCCGTCGCCCACCTTGAACGACGCCTCCAGCAGCAGCGGACGCCCGTCCGGCAGCAGGTACGTCACGCCGCTCACCTCGATATGACCCATGTTCCATTATTAGACCATCGATCCGGTCCGCGTACAGCGTATTATCCGACGGGTGGACAACGTATGGGTGCGCCCCCGTAAGGACGCCAAGCCCAGGCTGACGCTTGACCGGATCGTCGCCGAGGCCGTCGCGCTGCTCGACGAGGAGGGCGTGGGCGGGCTCACCATGCGCCGGCTGGCCGAACGCCTCGACACCGGCTCGACCACCCTCTACTGGCACGTCCGCACCAAGGAGGACGTCCTGGACCTGGCGCTCGACGCCGTCTTCGGCGAGGTGCCGCTCCCCGGGGACCACGACGACTGGCGCACGGCCGCACGCGACCTGATGGACGGCTGGCGCGCCGCCCTGCTGCGCCACCCCTGGTCGGCCACCATCCTTGACCGCCCGCTCATGGGCCCCAACGCCCTGGAGCGCACCGACTTCCTCTACCGGACGTTGTCCGGGGCCGGTCTCGACGGCCCGCAGGCCGCCTACAGCCTGTCCAACTACGTCATGGGCTCGGTCATCATGCAGGTCACCTGGCAGCGCCGCGACCTGCACGACACCGACGCGTTCCTGCGCGAGCGGGCCGCCAGCTACCCGGCGCTGGCCGCGCACGGCCTCGGCCACGACTGGGACGCCACCTTCGCCACCGGCCTCGGCTACCTCCTGCGCGGCATGACGCCCGGGAGCGGCGAGGGGTGAACCGGCCGGAGGCCGCCGTCACCAGCTGTCGCCGGACTGGATGCGGCCGCGCCACGCCGACGAGGTGATCATGCCCTGCTCTCGCAGCTCCTGCAGCCGTTGGAGCCTGCCCCTGATCTCCCGGTGCCCGAACCCGGACTCGCGCAGCAGCCGGGCCTCCTGCTCTAGGTCCAGCGCCCGCAGGTCGGCGACGATCCCGGGGCTGAGCGGCTCGTCGCGGTAGGCCATGAGGAACGGCGAGCGCATGGCCCGGGTGTGCGACCGCGGGTTCGACAGCGCGTTGTCGATCAGCCGGAGGCCGCCGGCCTCGTCGGTCAGGTAGTTCTCCGAATGCCGGTCGAGGCTGCCGATGACGTAGTCGAAGACGGCCGCGCGCTCGCGCTGGATCTCCGGGACGCCGCGTCCCATGCCTCCGCCGCGCGCGTTCTCCACCCACAGCTGCACCGAGCCGTGCCCGTGGGGGCCGTCCCAGGTCGTCGTGGGCGGTACGAGGTCCCAGCCCAGGCGCTCGCTGAACCGGTACGCCTCGGCCTCGCGGCGCGGCATGCCCGACCTCGGCACCGTCTCCCGGGGGCTGCGGCCGGGGGGCAGCTTGTAGATCGCGCGGCTGCCGTCGTCGAGGGTGACCAGGTAGACGCCCTCGTCGCCGGCGTGCGGGTACGGGACGACGTCCTTGTCCCGTACCCGGCTCAGCCTGGACAGCAGGTCACGTTCGGCGGCGCCGACCGGCCGGGCGCCCGCCCGTTCCTTCCTCAGGGTGCGGGCCTTGCGGGCGCTGAGGACGGGGTGCAGCAGCGCACGCAGCCCCGTGGCCAGGTCGCGCGCGAAGAAGCGCTCCAGCTGGCGCACGAAGGCCCGGCAGAAGCGCATGGCCGAGACCCGTAACGACAGGAGCGCGGACCTCGCCTGGAGAGCCGCCGCCCCACCGCTCACCGCGGCCGCCGCCACCGCCCACACCAGGACGGCGACCACCCCGGCGGCCAGCGCGACGAGCACCGCCTTCAGCGCCTCCACCAGCAGCGCCGCCGCCTCGTGCGCGTCGGCCAGGGCGTTCAGGGTCGTGCCCATCCTGGACAGGTGGCCCGAGCGGTCGTCGTCCCGGTCCAGTTCGTCCCAGAACGCGGCCACCGCCTCCATGTGCAGCCCCGCGTTGCCGGTGGCGGCCCGGCCGAGCGACTCGCGCACCAGCGGCGTGACCTGGACGACGAGCGCCGCCGCGCACTCACGGTAGGCCGCCGCGCCGGCGCGCAGCCCGTCCTCGTCCTGGGTGGGCCAGGGCACGCCGAGCGCCTGGAAGGCGATCTCCAGTTGGGGCGGCAGCATCACCGTCATGAAGCGTCGATCACCCGGGCGGTCGGCACCGTCGCCCGTTCGGCGGCCCGGCGGACGGCGGCCATGTCCCGCAGGCCCGCCCCGGCGCTGGCCATGCTCTCGTGCAGGCGGGTGCACGCCTCGCCGACCAGGAGGTTGATCTCGTCCACGGCCATGCCGACCACGCCGATGCCCCACGGAGAGCGGCCCCCGCCCGACAGGCGGCCCAGCAGTGTGTCCACGTGCCGCCCGAACAGGTCCGCGGACTCGTCCATGGCGTGCGCCGCGTTCGCCAACGACGTGTCGTCCGCCCAGAACTCCCGCGTCATCGCCCTCCGTCCCCCCGATGGGGAGCCCACCTTACGGGCCACCGGCGACGGATGATCAACAACTGGGTGAACGCCCGTCTACAGGCGGGGGAGCTACGTCCGGCTCTTGGGGCCGTGGGTCCTGGACGGGACGCGGCCCGGCGGGGTGCCGTGCGGATGGGACGGCGGGTCGCTCGCCGCCGGATCCGTGCTCCAGGACGGCGTCGGCGTGGGGCCGGGCCGGGAGCCGTGCGGGCGGGACGGCGACGGCGCCGGGGTCCGGCCCGGGGCCGTCGCGGCGGGGCCGGGGACGGTCGAGTGCGGGCGGCGCGTTCCCCGCCCGCCCTCCGGCTGGACGGCCGACGGCGTGGACCCGCCCGGCGGTGTGGAACCGGCCACGAGAGGTCCGGTAGGGCCCACGGCGGGCCCTGTGGCGGTCTTGGCGGGCCGGTCGGCGACGGGGGCGGAGGCGACGGCGGCGCGTTCCGACCTCACCGCGACGGGACGGCGGGAGTCGGTGGCGACGGGCCCCGGCTCTCCGGAGGTCCGGCGCGCGTCGTGCGGCCAGTGGACCGGGTCGAGGCCCGGCGAGTTGAACGTGTCGCCCATGAGCGCGCCCGCGGTGGCCAGCATGAGCGTGCCCAGCAGCACCCCGGCGGCCATCAGCGCCCGCCCGCGCCGCCCGCCGCCCTCGGACGGGGAGGAGGCGGCTCGCGCCGCTGATCGATGGGTTCCGCTCACGTACCCCGATGGTAGCGAGGCGGAGGCATGGGTCGGCCGGTAGTGGACGTCCGCCCGGAAAATACGGCGTCAATCGTGATCAACACGCGCACAGCAGCCCGCGCAACGCCGTCTCCAGGCACAGCTCCGAGCGGGCGGGGACCGGCCACGGGAAGCGCACCAGCGACTCGTCCACGCGCACGGTGGCGCCGTACCGGTCGAGCTCCCACAGCCACACCTTGCCGGGCTCCTCGCCGAGCTGCCTGGCCACGCCCGCGGTGAGCTGCGGCCGGTGGGAGGCGTTGACGTGCGCGATCACCCGTTCGGCCGTCTCGGTCAGCGGGTCGGGCGCCGCGCCGAGGTAGTCGTCGGCGTCGAGCACGCCGGACTCCTGGCCGGTCAGGTAGACCACCTGGGCCACGTCCAGGCGCAGCAGGCGCGGGGCACCGGGGTGACCGTACCGTTCCAGGGCGTCGAACAGGCCCTCGTCGGCGCTGTGCGCGGCCACCGCCACCGCCGCGGAGCGGGCCTGCGACTCCGGCACGGCCTCCGCCCACCCGTGCACCTCGATCAGCGCCCGCGGATGCGTCACCTCGCCGAGCTGCCGCATGGCCGTCAGGTTCACCGCGACCACGGCGTCCTCGCGCAGGCCGTGCAGGGGCTCGCCGGGCCGGACCAGCAGCACCGGGCGGCCGCGCTCGTCCACGCCGCCGCGGGCGGGGCGGTGGACGCCGTCCACCGTGAGGTTGGCCGGCGTCGAGGTCGAGGCGAGAGTACGGATCCGCTCGGCGAGGGGCAACATTGAGATCACATCCACGGGTAGGTTAGGCTTACCTAAGTAAGGATTACCTAACCACATGGAGGTGAACGTGCGCTACACCGGTCCGAAGGTGCGACTGTCGCGTCGCGCGGGCGTCCCGCTGACCAGGAAAGCCGTCCGCTACTTCGAGCAGCGGCCGTACCCGCCGGGCGAGCACGGCCGCAAGACCAACCGCCGCACCACCGGCGACTACGGGCTGCGGCTGCTGGAGAAGCAGAAGCTGCGCTGGTACTACGACGTGTCCGAACGGCAGTTGCGCCGCTACTGGGACCTGGCGGTACGCAAGCCGGGCGCCTCGGGCGCCGAACTGGTCACGATCCTGGAGAGCCGCCTGGCCTCCCTGGTGCTGCGGGCCGGCCTGGCCCCCTCGATCTACGCCGCCCGCCAGTACGTCACCCACGGCCACATCGCCGTGGACGGCCGCAAGGTGGACATCCCCAGCTACCTGGTCAGGCCGGGCCAGATCGTCACGGTGCGGGAGCGCTCGCGGCGCATGCAGCCCTTCGTGGCCGCCGCCGAGGGCGTGCACGCCGACGAGCGCATCGCGCCCTACCTGACGGTCGACCACGCCGGCCTGAGCTTCACCCTCACCCGCCGGCCCGAGCGCGAGCAGATCGCGGTGCCGGTGGACGAGCAGCTCGTGGTGGAGTTCTATTCGCGCTAGCCGTGCGGCCGGGGCCGGCGGGCAGGGCGGTGAGCAGGGCCGGCGGGCGGGTCAGCCGGCGACGTCCTGCCGGCGCAGCTCGGCGACCTCGCGGCGCAGGGCGCTCAGCTCCTCCAGGATGCGCTGGGTGTGCACGCTGTTGTCCTGCTCCAGCGCCGCCCGCTCCTCGGCCGACTCCTCGTCCATGGCGCTCACCACGACCGCCATGAACAGGTTCAGCACGACGAACGTGCAGACGAGGATGAAGATGGTGAAGAAGATCCAGGCCGTGGGGTGGGCGCCCATCACCTCGCGGGCGATGTTGCCCCAGTCGTCCCCGGTCATCGTCTGATAGAGGGTGAACAGCGAGGTCGGCAGGCTGCCGAAGCGCTCGGGGGCGTCGTCGCCGTACAGCTTGGTGGCCATGACGGCGGCCACGTACAGGACCAGGGAGAGCAGCACCACGATCGAGCTCATCCCGGGCAGGGCGCGCAGCAGCGCCGAGACCACCCGGCGCAGGCTCGGCACCACCGACAGCAGGCGCAGGGCCCGCAGGATGCGCAGCGAGCGCAGCACCGACAGCCCGCCGGACGCCGGGACCAGGGCGATGCCCACGATCACGGTGTCGAACAGGTTCCACGGGTCGCGCACGAACGCCGACCGCTCGACGTAGACCTTGGCCAGCAGCTCGGCCACGAAGATGTACAGGGCGACGTGGTCGATGGCGACCAGCACGTGGCCGAACTCCCCGGCGACGGCGGGGACGGTCTCCAGGCCGAGGGTGGCCGCGTTGACCAGGATGACGCCGACGATGAAGCGCTGGAAGCGCCGGTCGGCGAGGAGGGCTTGGACGCGTTCACGCACGGGGGCAGGCTCCTAAAGATCGGTCATGTGCCGTTCCATGATGCAGCAACATGATCAAGGAGTTGCCTGTGGTATAAATCGCACCTGATAGTCACAGGGGCAAGGGGGCGCAAGGGGCATGTCGTATCCGAACTACGGACCGTCCTACTACGGGCCGCCGCCCCAGAGCCACCCCAACGGCACCACCATCCTCGTCCTCGGCATCCTGAGCCTGGTGGTCTGCGGCATCCTCGGCCCCTTCGCCTGGTCGATGGGCAACAAGGCGCTCAAGGAGATCGACGGCAGCGGCTACCCCTACGACAATCGGGGCGCGGTGCAGGCCGGCCGTGTCTGCGGCATGATCGCCACGATCCTGCTAATCATCGGGGCCGCGTTCATGGTCCTCGGGCTCGGGGCCGGCATCCTGTCGGCCATCTTCTCCAACAACTAGAGGCCGCACGCAGTAGCCGCCGATGCCCGACTCCAGCAGGTCGAAGGCCGCCGTGGCCTGCGCCCGCAGGTCGGGCGCGATCGTCTCCCAGCTCTCGCCCGCCAGCGTCCGGGTCATCGCGTGATCGGTGAGGATCTTGGTCGTGCCGAGGACGTGCGTGGCCACCATCCGCGGGGTCAGGTCGTCGGGGTCGGCGTCGAGCTCGTCGGCCAGGGCCCCGGCCAGCGCCTGCACCCGCGCGACGTGCAGCTCGTGCAGCTTGGCCACCAGTGACGGGCTGTCGTTGACGATCCGGGCGAACACGTCGCCGCCCGCGTTGAGGCCGTAGCGCCAGTCGCGTGAGTCGAGGGCGTCCAGGAAGTCGCGGCGGAAGGCCCGCGCCACGCTCTCGCCCGGCCGCCGCCCGCGCACCACCTGCTGCGGCAAGTCGGTCACCAGCTCCTGCCGGTCGGCGAACAGGTCTTCCTTGGTCGGGAAGTAGTTGAAGACCGTGTTGACCGACACGTCCGCGGCCCGCGCGATCTCGGCCACGGTCACGCTGTCGAACCCGCGCGCCATGAACAGCCCCATCGCCATGTCCGCGATGCGCTGCCTGGTCTCCCGCTTCTTGCGCTCCCGCAGCCCCTCTTCCATGCCGCCATGATACCAAGTTTGCAGTGACCCTAAAATTGTGGTTACCCTAATTTTGGAGGCGATCACACATGTTGAGAACCACAGGTCTGACCAAGACCTTCGAAGGCGGCGTGGAGGCCGTCAAAGGCGTCGACATCTCGGTGGAGGCGGGCGAGATCGTCGGCTTCCTCGGCCCCAACGGCGCCGGCAAGACCACGACCATGCGCATGCTGACGACCCTGCTCCGCCCCACCTCGGGCACCGCCACCGTGGCGGGCCACGACCTGCTGGGCGACCCGCGAGAGGTGCGCCGCCGCATCGGCTACGTCTCGCAGGGCGGCGGCGTCAACGTCATGGCCCCGCTCGCCGACGAGCTGGAACTGCAAGGCATGCTGTACGGCCTGACCAGGGCCGCGGCCAGGTCCAGGTACCGCGAGGTCCTGGCCCGGCTCGACCTGGCCGGCCTGGAGGAGCGCGTGGGCGGCGCGCTGTCGGGCGGCCAGCGCCGCCGCTTCGACATCGCCTTCGCCCTGCTGCACGACCCCCGGCTGCTCTTCCTGGACGAGCCGACCACCGGCCTCGACCCGCAGAGCCGCGCCAACCTGTGGGAGCACGTCCGCTCCCTGCGCGAGGAGCACGGCGTGACGATCTTCCTGACCACCCACTACCTCGACGAGGCCGACGCGCTCTGCGACCGCCTGCTGATCATCGACGGCGGCCGCATCGCCGCCGAGGGCACCCCGGCCGAGCTCAAGGCGGGCCGCACGCTCGACGAGGCGTTCCTCGACATCACCGGCAGGTCGCTGCGCGAGGAGGCGGGGGTCTGATGCTGCGCGACACCTGGGTGCTGTTCCGCCACTCCCTGCGCGCCACCCTGAAGCAGAAGCTCGGCATCGTCTTCGGCGCCGTCCAGCCGCTGCTGTTCCTGGTGCTGTTCGGGCCGATCTTCGCCACGTTCGGCACCTGGGAGGTGCTTGTGCCGGGGCTGATCGTCCAGCTCGGCCTGATGAGCATGGGGCTGGCCGGGTTCGGGGTGGTCTTCGACAGGCGCTTCGGCGTGCTGGAGCGCCTGCGCGTCACCCCGGCCAGCCGGCTGGCCCTGCTGCTGGGACGGGTGCTCAACAACGCCGTGACGATGGTCGTCCAGACGGTGATGCTGCTGGCCGTCGGGTTCGCCTTCGGGATGCGGGTGCCGATCGCCGGGCTCGTGGCCGGGTTCGTGCTGGTCGTGGTGCTGGGGGCGAGCCTGGCCGCGATGTCGTACGCCGTCGCGCTGACCATCGGCGAGCAGCTCTTCGCACCCGTGATGTCGACGGCGGTCATCCCGCTGGTGCTGCTGTCGGGCGCGTTCCTGCCGATGTCGATGGCGCCCGGCTGGCTGGACGTCCTGTCCCGCCTCAGCCCCTTCAGGTACGTGCTGGAGGCGCTGCGCGACCTGTTCGCCGGCCACTACGCCACCGGCACGGTCGGGCTCGGCGTCGCCGTCACCGCCGTCCTGGCGGTGGTCGGCCTGGCCGTCGGGGCCCGTGTGTTCAACCGGGAGACCGCGTGAGCGGGCCGCTCCGGGACGGCCCGCCCGCCCGCGATCAGGCCGCCGCCCTGGCCCGCCGGTGCAGCGCGGCCAGGATGCCCGCCGGATCGACCGTCCCGTAGCCGTAGTCGTAGTCGAAGCCCACCTCGCTGCGGTCCTCGGCGGTGCGCCGCAGCAGCGCCCGCAGCTGCGCAGGTGACAGCTTGGCGGCCGGCCACCGGGTGCGCACCGCGGCCACCAGCCCGGCGGCCACCGGCGTCGCCGCCGAGGTGCCCGTGTCCGGCTCGCCGTCGCCGAACGCCCGCGACCCCGAGAAGTGCGTGTACGCGCACACGTCGGGCTTGCGCGCGGTCAGCCGCCCGGGGCCCTGCGAGGAGTAGCCCACCCGCTCGCCGTTGACGTCGACCGCGCCGATCGACAGCGCCTTGGGATGGGAGTTGGCGCCCCCGATGGGCCGGTTGGGGAAGGCGCACCGGCCGTCGGGGCACTCCTTGCCGCAGTTGCCCGCCGCGAACAGCACGTCCGCGCCCGCCCGGTCGAGGCTGGCCACCACCAGGTTGAACGGGTGGGCCGCGTTGTCGGAGTAGTTGCCCGGATGCCCGACGGGGAAGTCCCATTCGGGGGAGAACGACCCCCACGAATTGCTCACCACCAGCGATCTGGACGCCGCCGGCTGGGCCTCCAGCACCGTGCGCAGGTGCGTGAAGGCGGCCACCGCGTCGGACAGCAGCCCGTCGAGCGCCGAACCGCCCGGCCGGGCCGACCGCAGCAGCGGGACGTCGATCAGGGACGCCTGCGGCGCGGCGATGAGCGCGTCGAAGGCGCACATCGTGCCGTGGTCGACCTCGAACTGGCCGGCCCGCCCGGTGACGCCGGAGGGGCTCCAGCTGCGTTCGGCGTCGAGCGTGACGCCGCGGCCGAGCTGTCTGGCGACGTGGGCGGCGTTGATGCCGGTGTCGAGCACGGCCAGCGCCACCCCGGCGCCGTCGAGCCCTTCGGCGTGCAGGCCGGCGACGTTGAGCAGGCGCTCGACGTCGTGCCAGTCGCCCACCGGCGGATTGCCGCCGCAGGTCAGGCTGGACTCGATCACCGGATCGGCGAACACGCCGACGACGTCGGGCCGCAGCGTGGGCAGCAGCGTGACCCGCGAGGTCAGCTCGTCGTCGGAGATCGTGCCGCGGACGAGCACGGAGGCGTCCTCGGCGGCCAGCGAGAAGGTGAGTGGCTGGTGAAGGGAGAGGGGATCGCCGCCGGCCACCGGGACCGGCCTCGGCACGGCGACCGGTGTGAAGGCCGTGTCGAGTTCGACGCCGGGCAGACCGTCGGCGACATCGGCCGTGGTGGCGGTCTGGCCGGGGTCGGCGACGGCCGCGACCAGATCGGGGGAGGGGCGGAGCTGGATCAGGACCCGCATGAGTCACCACCGAACATAGGGGGAAAACGAACGACCCAACATTCCTGCATCCGCCAAGGCTCGTCCAGCCCCTTGCGGCGGTTGTGACCTGCGAAAACACGGCATAACTGGCGAAGCGGACGGATATTGTTTCCGGGGCGTCAGACTTCCTTGTTTTCGGTCTGTTCACTACGGTGATGCATCATGACGCTCCAGGCGCAGACGCCGGTTTCCGACGGAGAAAGACATCACTGGCTGCCGGTTCGGCCGAGGCTCGTTCTCGCCAGTGCCTTCATGCTTTTCCTCGAACTGGCGCTCATCCGGTGGACCGGATCGAACATTGTTCATCTGAGTTATTTCACCAATTTTGTCCTGCTCGGTTCTTTTCTTGGAATCGGACTCGGATTCCTGCGTGTGGGGCGCTCGCGGCGCCAGCCCTATTACTCACCGGTCGTCCTGCTCGTCCTGGTGGCCCTCGTGCTGGCCTTCCCGGTGACCGTCGACCGCAACACCGAGGGCGTCCTGTACTGGACGAGCCTGGGCACCGTCGGGCCGCCCGCCTGGCTGATCCTGCCGGTGATCTTCGTCGCCGCCGCGGCGGTGCTCATGGGGCCGGCCGAGCTGGTCGGGCGCTGCTTCCCCGAGCTGCCGCGCCTGGAGGCCTACCGCTACGACCTGATCGGCAGCCTCAGCGGGATCGCCGCGTTCACGGCGCTGTCGTTCCTGTCGGCGCCGCCGGTGTTCTGGGGCGCGGTCGCGGCCCTGTGCTACGGCCTGCTGCTGGTGCCCCGTCCCCGCTCGCTCTACGTGGGCCTGGTGGTCCTGCCCGCGCTCGTGGTCGTCGGCCTGCTGCTGTCGGAGACGCTGACGGCCGGGGCGCTGTGGTCGCCGTACTACAAGGTGACCTACAAGGCGATGCAGATGCTCGGCGTGCCGGTCACCGACATCGCCGTCAACGGCATCCCCCACCAGCAGGCCGTGCCCGCCTACGCCCGCCTGCAGTGGGAGCGCCAGTACGGGCTGCCCTACGAGCGCACCACCAGGCCGCCCAAGGACGTGCTGATCGTCGGCGCGGGCAGCGGCACCGACGTGGCCATCGCCCTGTCCAAGGGCGCCCAGCACGTCGACGCCGTCGAGATCGACCCCAAGCTGCGCGAGCTGGGCGGCGCCGTCCACCCCGACAAGCCCTACGCCGACCCGCGCGTCACCACGCACATCACCGACGGCCGCGCCTTCCTGGAGCGCAGCGGCGACCGCTACGACCTGATCCTGTTCGCCCTGCCCGACTCGCTCACACTCGTGTCGGGGGCCAGCTCGCTGCGGCTGGAGAGCTACCTGTTCACCGAGGAGTCCATGAAGGCCGCCCGCGCCCACCTGCGGCCCGGCGGCACGTTCTCGATGTACAACTACTACCGCGAGAGCTGGCTGGTCGACCGCCTGGCCTCGACCATGCAGGCCGCCTTCGGCCACAAGCCCTGCGTCGACGTGGTCAGCACCGCCGGCCAGCAGGCCGTCATCACCGCCGGCCTGACCGCCTCCGACCAGCGCTGCGCGAGCGAGTGGCCCGGCGCCGCCGCCGGCACCCCGGCGCCCGCCGACGACGACCGTCCCTTCCTCTACCTCAAGGACCGGACGATCCCGCCGATCTACATCATCACCCTCGGCCTGATCCTCATCGTCAGCCTGCTGGCCGTCCGCGTCGTGGCGGGCCCGTACGGGCGCATGAAGCCCTACTCCGACCTGTTCCTGCTCGGGGTGGCGTTCATGCTGCTGGAGACCAAGAGCGTGACCGGCTTCGCGCTGCTGTTCGGCACCACCTGGGTGGTCAACGCGATCGTCTTCGCCGGGGTGCTGGTCGCCGTGCTCGCCGCCGTCGAGGTGACCCGCCGCTTCCGCACCCCGCCGCTGCCCGTCATGTACGCCGTGCTGCTGGCCGGCCTGCTGCTGGCCTGGCTCGTGCCGAACGCGTGGCTGCTGTCGCTGCCGGTGCCGCTGCGCGCCGTGGCGGCCGTGACGGTGGCGTTCCTGCCGATCTTCGCCGCGAACGTGGTCTTCGCCAAACGTTTCTCCGACACCGCCGACGCGACCACGTCCTTCGGCGCGAACCTGCTCGGCGCGATGGTCGGCGGCTGCCTGGAGTACCTGGCGCTGGTGATCGGCTACAAGGGGCTGCTCATCGTGGCCGCCCTGCTCTACCTGGGCGCTCTCGCGGTGATGCCGCGCAAGACCGCGCTCGTGTGACCAAGGGGACCGGCGGGCTTCCGCGATCTGTCGTCGGCGCCGCCCCCATGGGGGTCCTCACGCGGGACCGCCCTGCCGGAGCGGATCCGGCAGGGCGGGGTGGATCGGCAGGGCGGGGCGGTTACAGGCCGCAGAGCTCCGCCAGGGACTTCGCGCCGCTCTTCTGGGTGTTGCGGGTCGGGGTCTCCGTCGGCGTCCCGGCCTGCGTACCCGTCTGGGCCTGCGTCCGCGACGGCGAGGTGGTCGGGGAGCCCGAGGGGCCAGGGGAGGCGGTCACGTTGGCGGTCTGGGCCTGGCGGGCGGAACGGTCGGAGTCGGCGATCGCCTTCCTCGTGGCGGCCCGGATCTTGACCCAGTCGGGCCGGCCCGAGTAGAAGTCCGGCGGCACGAACTGGAGGCTGGTGATCTTGGCGTCCTTGACCTTGAGCGCCAGGTCCGCCAGCGGCGCGACGAGCGGACGCGGGATGTTCGTCTGGGCCAGCCGCTTGGCCGCCCCGGCGATCTTGGTGAAGTTCGTCAGGATCACGCCGGGGGTGGCCTGCTGGGCGAAGGCGCCGATGACGCAGCGCTGGCGGCCCATGCGGGAGAAGTCGTCGCTTTCGACGCGGGAGCGGCCGTACCACAGGGCCTGCTCGCCCGACAGCTTGCGGTAGCCCGCCTTGATCGTGCCCGCGGTGCCGAAGTGGCCGCCCCACTTGACGTCCCGCTCGACCCGGATCTTCAGGCCGCCGATGGCGTCCACGAGGGCGGCGAAGCCGTACATGTTGATCAGGGCGTAGTAGTCGATCTTGAGGTTCAGGGTGTAGCCGATGGCGTCCATCAGGGCTCGGGGGCCGCGGTTCTTGCCGCCCATGAGCTGGGGGTTGTCGTTGGCGTACTGCCAGACCTCGTTGAGCAGGCCGCCGTTGGGCAGCTCGGCCATGTAGCCGTTGGGGAAGTGCTTGGCCAGCGGCGAGGACGGCGGGAAGCGCACGTGCTGCAGGTTGCGCGGCAGGCTGAACAGGACGGTGTTGCCGGTCCTGGTGTCCACGCTGGCCACCGTCATGCTGTCGGTGCGCACGCCGACGCGATTGCCCGCGGCGTCGCCGCCGACGAGCAGGAAGTTCACCCGGGCCTTGCCGTCCCAGGGGTCCGCGGGGTTCTTGATCTGGATGGGGTTCTCCGGGTCCGGGTGGGACGGGAAGATCGCGTTGACCGCCTCCCGCCCGGCCAGCACGTAGTTGGCCGTCAGCGCGAACGGCGACATGACGGCCACGCACAGCACGCCCACGACGATCCCGGTCACCACCTGGCCCTGCTGGTTCAGCCTGTTCGGGCCCAGCGCCACGTACGAGACGGCGATCACGGCGAACCAGGCCAGCGCGCACGCCGCGGCGATGACGATCACCGTCACCATGGCGCCGTCCTCGGCGAGGCCCGTCACGTTGCTCAGGTCCCGCGTCAGGCCGAAGGCCAGGGCCGAGAGCAGCACCACCGCGTACACGCCGATCATGATCAGCCCGGTACGACGGCGCCCGGCCCGCAGATGCGCGGCGCCGGGCACGAGGGCGGACAGAGCCGTCCAGCCGATGATCGAGGCGATCGTCAGGGGTTTGGCGAAGCGGGGCGCGGGGGAGGAGCCCTTGCGCGGGCGTGGAGCGCGCCGTTTGGTGCCTCCGGGCACGGGGTCCACCCCATCGCGCTTGCTCACACCGGCTCCTTCACACGCCTACCAGGCAAAAATGACGTTCGCCCCATGTCGGGCACAAGATTGCCAGGATTCTAGCCCCCATACCTGGACATCAGAGACAACTCTTCAACATGAGATGAACGCCACGTGTCTGTCAGGAGGTCGTCGAGGACGGCGCCATCCACGTGTTGCACTGGTACGTCTTGTCCCTTTCCCACCCCTGCCGGAACCAGCGGTTGTTGTTGGCGGGCGTGCCGTGGTCGCGCGGATAGCCGGGATAGTCGCCCACCTGCGCGTAGAACCAGAAAAGCCGTGAGCGCAGCGAGGACGGGACCGGGTAGGAGGCGGCGACCGAGCGCATCCACATGCCGCCCAGACAGGTGGCCTGCAGCTCCAGCTTCCTGCTCAGCGCCATCTTGCCGCTCTGGCTGGAGGAGGCCAGGGTGCCCTGCCACCAGGAGTCCATCACGCCGCTGATGTTCTGGACGTGGTGGCCGTACTCGTGGGCCATCATGCTGATGATGCCGCCGTGCCAGGAGATGATCTGGCCGTAGCCGCGGGAGTTGCCGTTACCCCTGGACATCGCCGAGGTGGAGGCGTAGATCGTGTTGTTGCGCGGGCAGTAGTACGGCACCATGCTCCCGGCCGACGGATAGTCGCCGCAGGCGCCCCGCCCGCGTCCGGCCGCGATGGCGTAGCCCGGCGGTCTGAACGCGATGCCCTGACGCTGCAGGATCGGCCCCCACGCCTTGTCCATGCACCGGCCGGTCTTCAGGATCAGCGCCTTGAGCTGGCTGTGGTTGAAGACGTTCGCGTTGCCGGCCCGGCAGTTCACCCGCGGCAGGGTGCCCGCCTTGTAGAGGGTGTTGTTCTTCAGGCTGGTGTTGAGCGTGACCTGCTTGGGCGGCGTGACCGTCTCCTGGGTCGGCTGCTCGGTCGGCTGCGCTGTCGGCTGCTCAGTAGGCCGCTGGGTGGGCTCCTCGGACGGCTCGCGCGTCGGCTCGGCCTCGCGGGTGGGCTCCCGCGTGGGGAAGGGCTCGTCGCTGTGCGACGGCTCGTACGACGGGATCGCGACCGGCGTGGTCGTCTCCGTGTGCTTGGACGACTTCAGCATCGCCGCCCCGATGACGATCAGCACGAACAGCGCGGCCAGCGACCCGAACACGGCCCCGAGCACGCCGGCGACCCCCATGCCGGACTTCTTGCGCGGCTGCTGCGGCCACTGCCGCGTGGGCATGGGCGGCGGCGGGGGCGGAGGCTGGAACTGCTGCCCGTACTGCGGCGGCGGGAACTGCGGTCCGCGCGGCGGATAAGCCTGCGGCGGCTGCTGCGGAAAGCCCTGCGGCTGCGGCGGATAGCCCTGTGGAGGCGACGGCTGCTGCTGCGGGCGGTTCGGCGGGGGCTGCTGCTGCGGATAGGGATGGGAACCGGGCGGCGGGCCCTGCGGAGGCGGGGGCATGGGCGGCGGGGGAGCCTGCGGGTAGGGCTGACCGCCCTGCGGCTGCGGCTGCCCGTAGCCCGGCGGCGGCCAGGGCCGCGAAGGAGGCCGCTGGGGCTGCCCTGGCCCCTGCGGCGGAGGTGGATACTGCCCGTTTGCTGTCACCGTGTCTCCCCGTTAACCCGCTTGTCTGCAATGCACGGCTTTGCGGCAGACCCCAAAGGATCTTTGCCAAATTTGGGGCAAAAGCATACTGATTTATCACCCGTCACGGATGTAGCGGTACTCGGTCACGCTCCGAAATCAATCGAGGTGATCTCCGCTATCTCCCGGTCCCGGAGCGGGGCGGTGTCCTAGCTTCTTTGGCATGAACCTCCAGCAGCTCCGCTATGTGGTCGCGACTGCGGAGCACCGCACCATGACCGACGCGGCCAGGTCGCTCTACATCGCGCAGCCTGCGCTGTCCCGCGCGATCCGCGATCTTGAGCGGGAGCTGGGCATGACGCTCTTCGCCCGCTCCGGCCGCGGCGTGGTGGTCACCGCACAGGGCCGTCGCGTGGTCAAGCTGGCGAGGGAGGCGCTCGACGCCGTCCACGAGATCGAGGGCCTGGCCAACCACGCCGGCATGACGGATGCCGAACTGCGCATAGCCGCCACACCGAGTCTCGAACCCGGACTCGCGGGGCGGTTGCTCCCTGCCTACGCGGCCGAGCACCCAGGGGTGCGCGTGCACATCGTGCGCTGCGACGGCCGTGACGGCGTCGTCAGCGCCATCCGGGATCAGCGGGCCGACCTCGGGCTCACCGATCTGCCCGTGCCCACCGACCTCATCACCCACCCGCTCGAACGCCAGGAGATCGTGCTGATCTCCCCGCCCGGGCTCGACCTGCCCAACCCGGTCCCCATGGGCAAGCTCCACGGGATGCGCCTGGCGCTGCCCGCCCGCGGCAGCTCGCGGCGCAGGGAGCTCGACGCCATGTTCGGCAAGTACGCCGTCACCCCCGTGGTCGTCCTGGAGACCGACGAGCGCAACGGCTGGCTCAACGCGGTCCGCGCCGGCCGGGCCTCGCTGCTGTGGTACCGCGGCATGGCCGACCAGGCCGCCCGGGCGGGCCTGGTGGTGCGCTCACTCGAACCGGCCGTGCGACGCGTCATCGCCGTGGTGCACGCACGCCGCCGCCTGCCCCTCATCGCCCAGGACTTCCTGTCCACCGCGGAGAAGGGCACGGCCGCCTGACCAGGAACGTTCCATGATCCCCCGCTACCCCCGCCACTGACCGCAGCCCGCCGGCGCCCCCAACGCGTCGCGCGGGCCGAGCACCCCGGCGGCCCGCCTAGCGGGACACCGGAAGGCGGACCACGGCGCGCAGGCCCGGCGCCGCGTCCTCCAGCACCACCGTCCCCCCGTGGGCGCGCACGGTCTCCCGGACGATCGCCAGCCCCAGCCCGGCCCCGCCCTCGTCCCTGCTGCGGCCGGAGTCCAGCCGGGTGAACCGGTTGAACACCCGCTCCCGGTCGCGCTCCGGGATGCCGGGCCCGTCGTCGGTCACCGTCAGCACGCCGTCGGCGGTCAGCGCGACCTCGACCTTCGACGAGGTGTGCCGGACGGCGTTGTCCATCAGGTTCGTCAGCACCCGGCTCAGGTCCAGCGCGTCCCCGCGCACCACCACGGGGTCGCACGTGGTCAGCCGGGCCTCGCCGTATCGCTCGGCGACCTGGCGCACCACCTCGTCGAGGTTGACCGGCTCGTCACGGGCCGGGACGCCGCCGCGCTCGTCCAGGCGGGCCAGCGCGAGCAGGTCCTCGGCCAGCCTGGACAGCCTCAGGGCGTCCTCCAGCACGCCCTCGGCGGTCTCCCGCCAGTCCTGGCCCTCCGGATGGCCGAGCGCCACCTCAAGCTGCAGCCGGATGCTGGCCAACGGGCTGCGCAGCTCGTGGGCGGCGTCGGAGACCAGCGCGCGCTGGCGCTGCTCGGCCTCCTCCAGCCGGGACAGCATGCCGTTGAGCGTGGTGGCCAGGGCGTACACCTCGTCGCGCGACTGCGGCACCGGCAGCCGCCGGGACCGGGCCGTGTGCGTGATCTCGGCGGCGACCCGGCGCAGCGACGAGATCGGGCGCAGCGTCCTGCCGATCATCAGCCAGCTCGCCACCGCCAGCAGCACTACCAGCGCGGGCGTGCCGACCAGCAGCACCCGCCCGGCGACGCCCAGGCTCGTCTGGATCTCGCCGATGGGACGGGCCGCCAGCACCGTCTGCCCGTGGTCGGCGCTGAGCACCACCACCCGCAGCGGCCCCGGGATCGCGTACGGCCGCCCGTCCAGGAACGTCGCCCGCCCCTCCCGCAGCACCCTGGCCCTGGCCGCCGCGTCCAGCAGCGGCACCAGCCGGTCGGTGCCGTACGTGACGTGCGTGATGCGCCCGCTCCGGTCGAGCACCTGGACGATCGTCCCGTCGTGCGTGGTGATCGGGCTGGTCAGCGTGCCGCCGTCGGCCGCCACGCGCACGCTCTGGGCCTGCTGCCTGGTGGACTCGTCGACGGTGTCGATCAGCGCCCGGTCGAGCACCGACAGCAGCACCGAGGCCGACAACGCCAGCGCCAGCCCCAGCACGGCGGCCGCCGCGACCGTCAGCCTGAACCGCAGCCCCTGACGCCGCCACCAGGCCACGGGGGAGTCAGCCACCGTCGCCCGCCAGCCGGTAGCCCGCGCCGCGCACGGTCTGCAGCGCGTTCCTGCCGAACGGGGCGTCGACCTTGCGCCGCAGGTAGCCGACGTAGACCTCGACCACGTTGGGGTCGGTGTCGAAGGTGTCCCACACGTGTTCCAGGATCTCCGACTTCGACACCACCTCGTCACGGCGGCGCATCAGGAACTCCAGCAGCGCGAACTCCCTCGGCGTCAGCTCCACCGGCGTCTCGCCCCGCTGCACCTTCCGGCGGGCCGGGTCGAGGGACAGGTCGCCGGCCGCCAGCACCGCCGGCCGCCGCCCGGCGTCGCGCCGCAGCAGGGCCCGGAGCCTGGCCACCAGCACCACGTACGAGAAGGGCTTGGTCAGGTAGTCGTCGGCGCCGAGGTCGAGGCCGTCGGCCATGTCGTACTCGCCGTCCTTGGCCGACAACATGAGGATCGGCACCCAGTTCTCCTCGGCGCGCAACTGCTTGCACACGTTGTAGCCCGACAACCTCGGCAGCATGATGTCCAGCACCACGACGTCGTAGTCGCCCTGCCGGGCCGCGTGCAGGCCCTCCTCGCCGTCGTGGGCGAGGTCCACGGCGAACCCCTCGGCCTGCAGCCCGCGCTGGAGGGCCGCGGCCATCCGCCGCTCGTCCTCGACGACCAGTACTCTCATGTGCTGATTCTCCTGTCCCTGACCTGAGACGCCGCTGAGAAGGCTGAGAGGCGTCTCAGACAGTCTCAGGCCGGCCACAGGATGCATGCCGCAGGCTCTGGTCATCGACATACCGTTAAGGAGTGAGATGCGCAGAGGCACGTTCGTGAGGTGGGGAGTCCCGATCGCCGCGGCGGCGTTGATCGGTGGCGCGATCGGAGCGGGCCCGGTGATCGCGGCCGTCAGCGGCGAGCCCGTCCTGCCCGAGCGTTCGGCCCAGCAGTTGCTGGCCGACGCCGTGGCGGCGACGAGCAAGGGGGGTGGGGTGCCGCCCATGTCCGGCACCGTGCAGCAGACGGCCTCGCTCGGCCTGCCGTCGCTGCCCCAGACCGGTTCCGAGTCGCCGCTCAGCCTGCTGTCCGGCTCGCACGAGATCAAGGTCTGGTACGGCGGCGCCGACCGGTTCCGGGTGGCCATGCCGACCCAGTTGAACGAGACCAACCTGATCGTCAACGGCGACCAGGGCTGGTACTGGGAGAGCGCCACCAACACCGCCACCAAGTTGACCATCAAGCCCGGCACGGGCCAGGAGCACCAGCGGCCCACCCCGCCGCCGACCCAGCTCACGCCGGCGCAGATGGCCGAGCAGCTGCTGGCCAAGGCCGACGAGCACACCGCGGTCCGCGTGATCAACACCGCCGAGGTGGCCGGCCGTCCGGTCTACCAGCTCGTCCTGGCGCCCAAGGACGAGGGCTCGCTGGTGCAGGAGGTGCGCCTGGCGCTCGACGGCGAGACCTACGTCCCGCTCCAGGTCCAGGTCTACGCCAAGGGCTCGGCGGAACCGGCCTTCCAGGTCGGCTTCACCCAGGTGACGTTCACGCCACCGGCGCCGGAGAACTTCGCCTTCACCCCGCCCGCGGGCGCCAAGGTGAAGGAGCAGGACCTCAGCGAGCTGGGCGACGTCAAGCGGGCCGAGGAGCACGCCGAGCGGGCCGAGAAGGTCGCGGGCGAGCTCAAGGTCGTCGGCGACGGCTGGACGACCGTGGCCGTCCTGCCGTTCAAGCCGGAGGACCTCACGGGCGGCGCCGGGGCCGGCGACGGCTCGAAGGCCGATCCGGCCGCGCTGGCCGACACCGTCCTGAAGTCGGCCACCCCGGTGAGCGGCACGTGGGGCTCGGGCCGGCTGATCAGGACCAAGCTCGTCACCGTCCTGCTGACCGACGACGGCCGCCTGCTGGTCGGCGCGGTCACCCCGGAGGAGATCACCCAGGCGGCGGGCGTCAGGTGACGACCGCCGTCACGCAGGAAGCGGGGGCGCCCTTCGGGGCGGCCCCGCCCTCCGGGGAGCACGCCATCGTCACGCGCGGCCTGACCAAGCGCTTCCGCGGCGGCCAGTTGGCCGTGGACGCGCTCGACCTGGCCGTGCCGCGCGGCTCGGTCTACGGCTTCCTCGGGCCCAACGGCTCGGGCAAGACCACGACCATCCGCATGCTGCTGGGCCTGATCGCGCCCACCGAGGGGGAGCACTCCCTGCTCGGCCTGCCGCTGCCGCGGGCGCTGCCCCGGGTGGGGGCGGTGGTGGAGGGGCCGGCGTTCTACCCGTACCTGTCGGGCGAGGCCAACCTGATGCGCTTCGACGCCGCCGACCCCACCGCCGTGCGCCGTACCGCCAAGGAGCGCGTCGCCGTCGCGCTCGACCGGGTGGGCCTGTCGGCCGCGGCCGGCAAGCGCTACCGCAACTACTCGCTCGGCATGCGTCAGCGGCTGGCCATCGCCGCCGCTCTGCTCGGCCCGCGCGAGCTGCTGATCCTGGACGAGCCGACCAACGGCCTCGACCCGCAGGGCACCCGCGAGGTGCGCGCGCTGGTCAAGGACATCGCCGCCGGCGGCACCACCGTCTTCGTCTCCTCGCACCTGCTGGCCGAGGTCGAGCAGATGTGCACGCACGCGGCGATCATGCGGGCCGGCAGGCTGGCCGCCCAGGGCACGATCGCCTCGCTGAACGGCGGCCTGGCCACGCGCGTCCGGATCGAGACGCCCGACGTGGCCGACGCCGCGCGGGTGCTCGGCCGGCTGGGGCTGGCCGACGTGCGGCCCGGCGTCGCCGACGTGACGGCCGAGCTGGGCGGCGACGCGCCGGAGCGGATCAACGCCGCGCTGGTCGGCGAGGGGGTCGCCGTACGGGGGCTGGCCGTGCTGCGGCCGAGCCTGGAGGACGTGTTCGTCGGACTGACCGGGGAGGGCTTCGATGTCGACGGCTGAGACGCGGGCCACTGAGACGCGGGCCACTGAGACCCGCCGGGGACGCACGCCCGGATTGGTGCCCGTCACCGAGACGCTGCGCACCGCCGAACGGCGCATCCCGGACGCGGACCCGGCCCTGACCGCCGCGGAGGCCGTGGAGGGCACGGGCCAGGGCTCCACGCCGGACGCCGCCGGCGGGCCGAGGCGGGCGAGGGGGGCGTTCTGGCGGCTGCTCGGCTCGGAGCTGGGCCTGACCTTCCGCCGCCCGCGCAACCTGATGATGCTGGCCGTGCTCGCCTCCGTGCCGGCCGTCCTCGGCCTCGCCCTGCGCGCGTTCGGCGGCGGCGATTCCGATGGGATGGGCGGGTTCATCCAGAACGTGGCGGGCAACAGCCTCATGCTGACGTTCGTCGCCTTCTCGTTCCTCGTGCTGCTGCTCATGCCGGTCGCCGTCAGCGTGGTCGCGGGCGACTCGGTGGCCGGGGAGGCGGGCGGCGGCACCCTGCGCTACCTGCTGGCCGCGCCCGCCGGACGCACCCGGCTGCTGGCCGTCAAATACCTCAACGCGGTCGTCTTCGCCTACGCCGTCACGGTGGTGGTGGCGCTGTCGGCGCTGGTCACCGGGCTGATCCTGTTCCCGGTCGGGCCGGTGACGCTGCTGTCGGGCACCACCATCTCGATGGGCGAGGGGCTGCTGCGCATCCTCGTCGCCGTCGGCTACGTCGGGGCGGGCATGGCGGCACTGGCGGCCGTAGCGCTGGCGTTGTCGACGTTCACCGAGGTGTCCATCGGGGCCGTGGCCGCCACGCTCGTGCTGGTGATCGTCTGCCAGGTGCTGCGGGCCTTCCCCGAGCTGAGCGCGGTGACGCCGTACCTGCTGCCGACCAGGTTCACCGGCTTCGACGCGGTGTTGCGCAGCCCGATGGACCTGTCGGCGCTGCGGGACGGGTTGCTGGCCTTCGGCGCCTACATCGTGCTGTTCTGCTCGATCGCCTGGGCGCGCTTCTCCGGCAAGGACATCACGTCCTGACCGGGAGGCGCGTCCCCGGCCGGGTTCCTCACCCGGCCGGGGACGCCGCGTTCCGGGGTCAGGCCGCCCGGCGGCGCAGGCCCAGGGCGCCCACGACGACGCCGATGATCCCGACGACCAGCCCGGCGCCGCCCAGCAGGCGGGCCGTGCCGTCGGAGGCCGACGCGGCCGCCACCGGCGCCACCGACGGGCCCGTGGCGGCGACCGGCGCGGCCGAGGCCGGCGTGCTCGCGGCGGAGTGCTCGTCACCGCCGGAGGCCGGGACGAGCTTCAGCGTGGGGACGGGGTGCTCGGCCTCGGTGCCGTCGGACTTGGGCGCGTCGGCCCATTCGACCACCTCGCCGCCCGAGTACGTCTGCTTCGTCGGGAATGTCAGCGAGTCGACGTCCTTGGGCAACTGGCCCATGGACACCTCGAACTCCTGGAACTCACCCGGGTTGATCTTGCCGCCGGACCACACGACCGTGGTGACGGCCTCCTCCAGGTCGCCGTACTCGGTCTTGACCGGCTTGGGCAGCTTGCCCTCGGTGACCTTGACGTCCCAGCCGGGCACCGGCTTCACCGACACGAACGCCAGCGGATGGTCGGTGGGGAAGCTGATCTGGACCTTGGTCGTCGAGGCGTTGTCGCGCTCGTTGGGCACCCGGAAGGCCACCTTGGTGAACCCGCCCTGCTCGGCGGAGCCGGGGGTGATGGACACGTGGGCCAGCGCGGGCGCGGCCAGGGCGGCGGTGAGGGCGGTGGCGGCGGCGAGCACGGTCGCCGCACGACGGACGAAGGACATGACGGAACTCCACTTCGGAAGACAGGGGTTTGAGGGGTGTCAGCAGGTCAGGCGGGAAGTGGAGGACCACGCCTGGCCACCCGGTGCCGGAACCCCGGCTGCGGGGGGACCACCCTGGTGTGCACGACCGGCACGCCCGGCCGCACGGCGGGCACGACCGCGAGCAGCAGCGGCGGCACGAGCCGCAGCCCGAGACGGCGCAGCAGGGACCACAGCGCGATCTCGCCGCGCGACAGCCACCAGCCGGTCACCAGGGTCGCCGTGAGGTGCGCGAGCAGCATGCCCGCGTTGACGGCCAGGCCCTGGCCGTGACCGTGCTCGAAGACGTAGGAGGACGGGCTGCCGCCCGCGAACAGCTCGTGCAGGCCGAACTGCGCCACCCCGAGCACGATGTTGATCGTCGCCGCAGAACGTTCCCTGCCGGACAGCGCCAGCCCCAGGCCGGACACCGCCGCCAGGCCCAGCGCCGCCGCCAACGGCCCCGGACGCCCGCCGCCGCCCACCACGTGGGCGAGGGCAGCGAGGGTCACGCAGACGGCGGCGAAGGCGGCCGTCCGCGCGAGCCGGAGGGGAAGTCGCGCACGCATGTGTGCCACATGGTCTCACGGGGCGCGGTCGAGCGAGACCCCTAGTTCTGAGCCGGCCAATGCCTGGTCCAAAAATGGCATTTGTCGCTAGGGTCGTGCCGAGCGCGTCGACATTTGAGGGTGAGAACGTTGCGGCACTTAGCAGGTTTGCTCATCGGCGTCGTGGTCACGGTGGCCGTCCTGGGCGGTGGCGGATGGGCCGTGCAGCAGGCCCTCGCCAGTGCGGCGACGACACCGCCGCCGCCCGACAACCAGAAGATGTGGATCGCCCTGGGGGCCATGGCCGCCGTCGGGCTGGTCGTGGGCCTCGTGGTGGCCGGCCGGATCTCGCCGCTGGCCACGTTCGTGCCCTCGATGGTGCTGCTGGCCTGGACGGTCGTCTACGCCCTCGACACCGGCAGGGCGCTGTCCCTCATCCCCGCCGAGCTGTCGGTGAACCAGATCGTCAGGGACGCCGGCGCCGGTGACAAGATCCTGCTCACCACGGGCGTGCTGGCCCTGCTCGGCGTGGCCCTGTTCATCCCCGTGCTGATGCCCTCGCGCTGGTCACGCCGGCACGACGACCTCGACGACGACGACTACGAGACCTCGCCGGAGGGCGGCTACTACTGACCGCCGGTGTAGAGCCTGGTCACCACGTCCTCGATGGTGGTCTGCTCCGGGGCCGTGGCCATGAGTTCGGCCAGCGTCCCGTCGAAGGTCAGCCGGCCGTGGTCGATCAGCATGATCCGGCGGCACAGGCGCTCGATGTCGCCGAGGTCGTGCGTGGTCAGCAGCACGGTCGTGCCGCGTTCGGCGTTCTGCCGCTGGAGGAAGGCGCGGATGCTCGCCTTGCTGACCACGTCGAGGCCGATGGTGGGCTCGTCCAGCACCAGGATGTCGGGGGCGTGCAGCAGCGCCGCGGCCAGGTCGCCGCGCATGCGCTGCCCCAGGCTGAGCTGGCGCACCGGGGTGCGCAGGAAGGCGCCGAGGTCGAGGGTCTCGGTCAGCTCGGCCAGCCGGGCCCGGAACGTTCCGCGATCTACTTTGTAAAGGTGCCGGATCAGTTCGAAGCTGTCCTGGAGCGGCAGGTCCCACCACAGGGTCGTCCGCTGCCCGAACACCACCCCGATCCGGCGGGCGAGCGTGGTGCGCCGGCGCGAGGGGTCGAGCCCCGCCACCCGCACCGAGCCCGAGGTGGGGGTGAGGATGCCGCACAACATCTTGATCGTGGTGGACTTGCCCGCGCCGTTGGGCCCGAGGTAGCCGACGAACTCGCCGGCCGGCACGCTGAACGACAGATCGCGCACGGCGTGCACGACGGTGCGCTTGACCTTGAACGAACGTCCCGCCTGCAGCAGCTCGATCATCCCTAACTCCCCGTCGATCGGTAGTGCCTGATGCCCTGCCGCCAGGCCGCGGCGGCGGCCAGCGCGAGGACCAGCGCGGCGGCCGGTCCGAGGAACCGCATGAACCCGGGCGTGCCGAACGGGTCGTCCCGGCCCAGGACGAAGAGGCCGGGCTGCCAGTTGACGAAGGCCAGGGGCAGCGCGTACGTGATGCCGCGGACCAGGTCGCGGGCGTAGATGCTGAGGGGGTACTGGTTGAGCTGGTAGGTGCCGTAGGTGAAGGAGTTGGCCACCTCCGGCGCGTCGGTCAGCGCGAACTGGAGCGCGCCGGCCAGCGTCCAGAGCGCGGCGAAGATGACGATGCCGGTGACGATCATGACGGGGATCATCCAGGCCCGTCGCCAGTCGAGGCCGAGCGCGGCCACGGCGTAGGCGAGCACGGCCACCGCCTGGACGACGCGGCCGATCCTGGTGGGGACGAAGCGGTCGGCGGCGATCTGGATCCAGGCCGGGACCGGGCGGATGAGGAACGTGTCGAGCGTGCCGGCCTTGATGTGCTGGCTGATGCGGTCGAGGTTGCTGACGAAGGTGTCGCAGACGGTGAAGGCCAGGCTGGACGTGCCGTACAGGAACAGGACCTCCTCGCGGGTGAACCCGGCCAGGGCGTCGGTGTTGGCGAAGACGACGAGGATGGCCGCGACGTCCATCGCGCCGGTGGCCAGGCCGAAGACGAGCATCAGGATGAAGGAGGCACGGTAGGAGGCCGCGGCGCGGGTCCAGGTCCAGGCCAGCAGGAAGTACGTCCTAACCACCCTGGATCACCACCTTGTGGCGGACGAGGCGGGTGGCCAGCAGGCCGAGCGCGAACAGCGTCGCGGCCCAGAACGCCTGGAGGGCGAGCGTCTGCCCCACGGGAGCCTTGCCGAGGTAGAGGTCGGCGGGCGCCTGGACCATGGAGGCCCACGGCAGGGCTCTGACCAGCTCGCCCAGCAGGCCGGGGAACAGGTGGAGGGGGAGCATCATGCCGCTGAAGAACGTGGTCAGGACCAGGGACACGACGGCCACGCCGCGGTCGTCGGCGAGCCAGCAGACCGACAGGGCGACGAGGTAGCGCCAGCCGAAGCTGATCAGCACGCCGATGAGCAGGCCGGCCAGGACCCCCGCCCACCGGGTGGGGGAGGTGGGCGCGGTGACGCCGAACAGGGCCGCGCCGAGCAGCAGCGGCGGGATGCCGCGCACCAGGAACAGGTACGCGGCCCGGCCCAGGTCCTCGGCGAGCGTCCAGAGCTGGAGCGAGGCGGGGCGGACGAGGTCGAGCGCGATGTCGCCGCTGCGGATGCGTTCGGGGAGGGGCAGGCCGCCGCCGAACAGCATCATCGGGCCGATGAAGGCCTGGGTGACGAAGCAGTAGGTGACGGCGTCGGTGACGTCGTAGCCGGCCAGGCCGGGGCGGGCCTGCCACAGGGCGATGAGGACGTAGGCGCGCAGGATGCCGAACACGCTGTTGGTGAACGCGCCGGCGAGCGCGGCCCAGACGTAGACGGCGTGTTTGCGGAAGCCGTACCGGACGAGCCGGGCGTAGAGGGGAATCGTGGCACACCTCCGAAGAGTGAGGACATGTTTACCGAACGTGTCCGAGCCCGTGCACGGGTCTGCCTGGCGGAAATCTGGAATTATCCGCCGGAGGCCCGGCGGTCCGCAACGAGATAAACGCCGGCGGCCTGCGCCGGTGGGGACGTGCGGTGCAGGGCAGGGGAGCGGGGACGACGTCGCACGAGCCGCCGCCACGGGCGGGCGTGCGCGTCGAGGGGCGTCGGGGCGTGTCGGCGGGGCTTCGCGTAAATCCGGAATATCTGGAGATGGGATGAGATCCCTACTGGCCGGTAGACCGAGGGCGTTTCGGGAACATAAGGGGTGGAGGACCGTGATGCGCATCAACCAGGACGTAGCACCCGACTACCCCTTGAGCTGGCAGGCCCGGGCCCTGACCTCGGTCATGTGGGGCACCCTGAAGCCGGCCTCCACGGTGCTGATGCGTCATCCGCTGGCCCTGATCGGCGCGGCCGCCCTGGGCGAGCTGACCCGGCTGATGCCCATGCACCTGCCCGAGCACGCCGTCGTCGCGCCGGCCGACGGGCCGGAGTGCGGCGGCGAGTGGGTCCGCGCGGGGCCGGGCGTGGACGAGCGCAAGGCGCTGCTCTACTTCCACGGCGGCGGCTACTTCTCGTGCTCGCCGCGCACCCACCGGCCCATCACCTGGCGGCTGTCGGCCGTGGCCCGGCGGCCGGTGCTCGCCCTGGACTACCGGCAGGGCCCGGTGCACCCGCTGGCCGACTCCCTGGCCGACGCGCTGGACGCCTACGAGTGCCTGATGCGGAACGGGCACGCCGCCGAGGACATCATCATCGCCGGGGACTCTGCGGGCGGTCACCTGACGCTGGCCACCCTGCTGGCTCTGCGCGACCGCGGTCTGCCGACGCCCGCCGCCGCGATCTGCCTGTCGCCGTGGGCGGACCTGACCGACATCCCGCGCCGGGCCAACCGCTGGCAGGACCCGATGCTGCCGGCGGGCCGGGTGCGCTGGCTGGCCCGCCACTGGACCTGCGGGCTCGACCCGTGGGACCCGCTCGTCTCGCCGGTGCACGGCGACTTCACCGGGCTGCCGCCGCTGATGATCGTCACCGGCTCCACGGAGGTGCTGCGGGACGAGGCGCGGCGGGTGGCCGAGCGGGCGCGCATGGCGGGGGTGCCGGTCAGGTACGAGGAGTGGCGGCGGATGCCGCACGCGTTCCCGATCCTGGCCGACGTCCTGCCGGAGGCGCGGCTGGCCTTCCGGCACATGTCGGCGTTCCTGGAGGCCGTGGCGGCCCGGGCGGCCCGCGCGGCGGCACGGGCGGCGGCTCGGGGGGATTCGGCGGCGGCCTGACTGGGCCGGGCGTGTCGGGGTAGCTTGGCCTGATATATCGCAGCTTGGGGTTGTGTGCCGAGGAAGGCGTCCGGGCTTTGCGGTGGCCTTGCCCGTCAATCCCGCTGTAAGGTTAGGTATACCTAACTAACACATGGGGGCTGAAGTGATGGCTGACAAGCCCACGGACCACCATCGGGGCGTCGTCCTGCGGACCGAGCGGCTCTCCCCGCACATGATCCGCGTCGTGGTCGGCGGCGACGGCCTGCGCGACTTCGCCTGCCGCGGGCTCACCGACCATTACGTGAAGCTCGTCTTCCCGCACGAGGGCGTGGAGTACCCCGAGCCCTTCAGCGTCAAGCACGTGCGCGAGACGATGCCGCGCGAGTTCTGGCCGCGTCTGCGCACCTACACCGTGCGCGCGTGGGACCCCGACGCCCTTGAGCTGACCCTCGACTTCGTCCATCACGGCGACAAGGGCCTGGCCGGTCCGTGGGCCGCCACGGCCGTGCCCGGCGACGTCGTGCTCTTGCTGGGCCCCGGCGGCGGCTACGTGCCCGACCCCGAGGCCGGCTGGCACCTCATGGTGGGCGACGAGAGCGCGTTGCCGGCCATCGCGGCCTCCCTGGAGGCGCTGCCCGAAGGGGCTCTCGCCCACGTCCTGCTGGAGGTGGACGGCCCGGAGGACGAGCTGAAGCTCGGCACGGCCGCCGACGCGCGGATCACCTGGCTCTACCGGGGCGAGCGGCCGGTCGGCCGGGCGCTGGTGGAGGCGGTGCGCGCGCTGGAGTTCCCCGAGGAGGACGTGCACGCGTTCGTGCACGGCGAGGCCGGTTTCGTCAAGGAGCTCCGGCGTCACCTGCGGCTGGATCGAGGCGTCCCGATGGCGCGGCTGTCCATCTCCGGCTACTGGCGCCTCGGTGTGGACGACGAGGGCTGGCGGGCGGTCAAGAACGACTGGAACCGCGAGGTCGAGGCCGACGAGGCCCGCGCACTGGCCTCCTGACTCCCTTACGGTCGAAAGCTCGCCCACCACAAAAAGCCACTTCAGAACGTTCCACCCCAGCCCTTACTCACCCTCCGGGCATGAACGTCTTACCTCCGATACCCCTTGCGCAAAACGCGCGAAAAGGGCCCCCGGATCTCGCCACAGTGTGCCTTGCCGTGTCCCACACAGGAGAGGCGAGGCCCGGATGGCGCGTGGTGCGAGCGACATGCCTTCTGGCGTGCGACCGCTTACGGTGGGCGACCCGGTCATCATCGGCCGGTACCTTCTCCTCGGCCGTCTGGGGGCGGGCGGGATGGGGGTGGTGTACCTGGCCGAACACCCGCGAGGGGGCCTGGTCGCGCTCAAGACGCCGCATCCGGTGCATCTCCACGATGCCACGTTGCGGGCGCGTTTCGCCAAGGAAGTGGCTTTCTCCCGCAGATTGGTGCCCTTCTGCACCGCCGCCGTCATCGAGGACGGAACCGACGGCGACCGCCCGTACCTGGTCACCGAGTACATCCCGGGGCCCGCGCTGTCGGAGGTGGTCAGGGCCGCCGGAGCGCTCACGCCCGACCTCGCCTACGGCGTCGCGCTCGGGGTGGCCGCCGCGCTCGTCGCGGTGCACGAGGCCGGTCTGGTGCACCGCGATCTCAAGCCCGGCAACGTGCTGCTGTCGTCCAGGGGGCCGCGGGTCATCGACTTCGGCATCGCCTGCGACGTGGACACCCACGCCGCCCACACCCGGGCCGGCCACATCATGGGCAGCCCCGGCTGGGTGGCGCCCGAGCGGCTGACCGACGGCCCGGCGCTGCCGCCCTCGGACGTGTTCGCCTGGGGCTGCCTGGTGGCCTTCGCCGCGAGCGGCCACCATCCGTTCGGCGGCGGCGAGACGGACGTGCCGGCCCGGCGCATCCTGTTCGACCCGCCGCGCCTGGACGGCGTGCCTGCCCTGCTGCGCCCGGCCGTCGAAGCGGCGCTGGCCAAGGACCCGGGCTCCCGTCCCCGGTCGGCCGACCTGCTGCGGGCGCTGCTGGCGTCCGGCGGCGTGGGCGATCCGTGGGACCTGCGCCAGGCGGTCGGCGACGTCCTGGACGGAAGCTGGGCCGAGGTGCCGTACCCGGCGGGGTCCCCCGTCACGCCGGCCGGGCCCAGGCGCAGGAGCAGGGCGAAGGCCGGAGCACACCTGTCGCACGCCGGCCTCGCGGCGCTGGCCACGGTCTCCCTCGCGGCCGTCACCGTGATCGCCGCCTCGGGCGGGGACGCCCTGAGCCTCGGCGGCGGCTCGCCGGCGCCCGATCCCGTGGTCGTGCGGCCGTACGTCAGCGCCCGTTCCACCGAGCGGTCCACCCTGACGCCCACCGGCGCCCGGCCGTCCGTCCACGTGGGCGATCCGGGTGGGGAGGAGGCCGGTTCCTGTGCCGGAGCGGCCGGTCGCCGCCGCGGGGCCGGGGGTCCTCACTGCCCGCGGCCGTCGGTCTCGATCAGCACGATCCCCCAGGACGGCCCCGGCGAGTCGCCCGACCCGGCCACCCCGACGGCCACCGGAGCGTCCTGACCGCGCATGCCTCATGATCGAGGTGAGCGGAGGAGGTGTGGTCTCTCCACCGCACCCGAGAGCGAGGCCGTACATGAGCTACTACGACATAGAGGGCAACCCCATCAGCCCGGCACGGGCGCAGGAGCTGCTGGCCGACCGCGCCGGGCGGACGATCGGCGACGACCGCGTCGGCACCGCCGCGGGAACGTTCCGCGTCCGCACCCTGCACCTGGTGCTCGACCAGGCCGACGGCGGCACGGTGCCGTTGCTGTTCGAGTCGACCGTACGACTGTCGCCCCCCGGCGCCGATCCAGGGACGGGCGGCGAGGAGGTGCTGAGCCTGCACTGGTCCACCAGGCAGCAGGCCGAGGACGCGCACGCCCAGCTCGTCCGCGACATCACCGAGAGGCAGGACCTGCCGTCCTGGGCCCGGGAGGGCGGCTGAACGCACGGCAGGCAGGAAAAGGGGCCGCGCCGGGCTGGGGGAGCCGGCGCGGCCCTTCGCCGGGGGAACCATCCCATGCCCTGGAGGTGGCCGGCGAGATCGGGAAATCAGTGGTGGAACTGCTCCTCTTCGGTCGAGCCCTTGAGCGCGGTCGTCGAGGAGTCGGGCGCGACGGCCGTGCTGACCAGGTCGAAGTAGCCGGTGCCGACCTCGCGCTGGTGCCTGGTCGCGGTGTAGCCGCGGGCCTCGGCGGCGAACTCGGCCTCCTGGAGCTCGACGTACGCCGTCATGCCGTCGGCGGCGTACCCCTGGGCGAGGTCGAACATCGAGTAGTTCAGCGAGTGGAACCCGGCCAGCGTGATGAACTGGAACTTGTACCCCATGTGCCCCAGCTCGCGTTGGAACTTGGCGATCGTGGAGTCGTCCAGATGCTTCTTCCAGTTGAACGACGGCGAGCAGTTGTAGGCCAGCAGCTGGTCCGGGTAGCGGGCCTTGATCGCCTCGGCGAACTCGCGGGCCACGTCCAGGTCCGGCGTGCCGGTCTCCATCCACAGCAGGTCGGAGTACGGCGCGTAGGCCAGGCCGCGGGCGATGCAGGCGTCCACGCCGTTGCGCACCCGGTAGAAGCCCTCGGCGGTGCGCTCGCCGGTGGTGAAGGCCTGGTCGCGCGCGTCCACGTCACTGGTCAGGAGCGTCGCGGCCTGTGCGTCGGTCCGCGCGACGATCAGTGAGGGGACGCCACACACGTCGGCGGCCAGCCGCGCGGCGTTGAGCGTCTTGATGTGCTGGCCGGTCGGGATCAGCACCTTGCCGCCCAGATGGCCGCACTTCTTCTCGGAGGCGAGCTGGTCCTCCCAGTGCACGCCCGCGGCGCCGGCCGCGATCATGCCCTTCATCAGCTCGAACGCGTTCAGCACGCCGCCGAACCCGGCCTCGGCGTCGGCCACGATCGGCGCCAGCCAGTGCGGCGCGTCCGGCGCGCCCTCCGACCAGGTGATCTGGTCGGCGCGCAGCAGCGCGTTGTTGATCCGGCGCACGACCGCGGGCACGGAGTTGGCCGGGTAGAGGCTCTGGTCCGGGTACGTCTGGCCGCCGAGGTTGGCGTCCGCGGCCACCTGCCAGCCGGACAGGTAGATCGCCTTCAGGCCTGCCCTCACCTGCTGGACGGCCTGGTTGCCGGTCAGCGCGCCGAGGGAGTTGACGTAGTCCTCGGTGTGCAGCAGGTCCCAGAGCCGCTCGGCGCCGAGCCGGGCCAGCGTGTGCTCCTCCTGGACGCTGCCCCGCAACCGCACCACGTCCTGCGCGCTGTAGGTGCGCTCGACCCCCGCCCAGCGAGGGTCGTTGTGCCACTTGTCCTGCAGCTGCTCCGCAGCTCCCTTGAGGCGATCGTTCATCGTTCGCTCCTTTGTCGTCCCCTGGGGCTCACCTCGATCATCTGCCCGGAGAGCCGGTGTCAACAGGCTCCATCTGGAAGAAGAACGTCCAAAGTTTCCGATGCGTGCATTACTCGTGGGTATTCAACTGAGAAGAAAACGCAAGTTTTCCTGTTGGACTAGACCACTCGCTCTCTGGAACCGCACCTGGCTCTCGTGTCCCGCTGCGACATGCCCCGAGTGCCCAAAGGCTAGAAAATGGGCCGAATTTCTGTCTAAGATGCCTTCATGGCGTCCCTGATAGGCGAAGAACCGCTGTCTTTGACGCAGGAGCTCGATCTGCTCGCGTTCGGCCAGCGCCTGCGCCACCTGCGCAAACAGCGCGGCCTCACCCTGTCGGACCTGGGCTCGCGCGTCAGCAGGGCGCCCAGCCAGCTGTCGCTGCTCGAGAACGGCAAGCGCGAGCCCAAGCTCTCGCTGCTCAAGTCCCTGGCGACCGCGCTGGGCGTCCCCGTCGAGGAGCTGCTGCGCCGCCAGCCGCCCAACCGGCGCGCCCAACTCGAAATAGCGCTGGAGGAGGCGCAGCGCGACCCCATCTACGCCGGGCTCGGCCTGCCCCGGCTCAAGGTGTCCGCGCGCGTGCCCAACGACGTGCTCGAACACCTGCTCGGCCTCTACGGCGAGCTGCGCGCCCGGCAGGCCCGCGGCACCGCCACGCCCGAGGAGGCCAGGGCCGCCAACGCCGAGCTGCGGCGCAGGCAGCGCGAGGTGGGCAACTACTTCCCCGACATCGAGAAGGCCGCCGCCGAGGCGCTCGACGCCGTCGGCTACCGCACCGGTGCCCTGTCCCAGAGCACGATCCAGGGCCTGGTCACGCACTTCGGCTACACCGTCCACACCGCCCAGGACCTGCCGCGCTCGGTGCGTTCCATCACCGACCTGCGCAACCGGCGCATCTACGTCAAGCACGAGCAGCTCGGCATGCACACCCCGCGCACGATCCTGCTCCAGACGCTCGGCCACCTCGCGCTGGGCCACGGCAAGCCGCGCGACTTCGCCGACTTCCTGCGCCAGCGCACCGAGGCCAACTACTTCGCCGCCGCCGTGCTCGTGCCCGAGCGGGCCGCCGCCCCCTATCTCCAGGAGGCCAAGGCGGCGCGGGCGCTGTCGGTGGAGGACCTGCGCGACGTGTTCGCGGTCTCGTACGAGATGGCCGCCCACCGTTTCACCAACCTGGCCACCCATCACCTCGGTCTCGTCTGCCACTTCGTGCGCAACGACGCCGGCGGCACCATCTACAAGGCGTACGAGAACGACGGCATCGTCTTCCCCGCCGACGAGCAGGGGGCCATCGAGGGGCAGCGGATGTGCCTGCAGTGGTCGGGGCGGCAGGTGTTCGCCTCGCCCGACCGGTTCTCGGTGTTCTACCAGTATTCCGACTCGCCCACCGGCACCTATTTCTGCGTCGCCCACGTCGATCCGTCGCGGGAACGGGACTTCGCTATCACTTTGGGGGTGCCGTACCGGGAGTCGCGGTGGTTCCGGGGCCGCGAGACCACCAACCGCACCAAGTCCGGCTGCCCCAACGGCGACTGCTGCCGCCGTCCGCCCACTGAGCTGGCCGAACGCTGGGAGGGGTACGCCTGGCCGTCCGCGCGGGCCAACTCGCACATCCTGGCCGCCCTGCCGCCAGGGTCGTTCCCTGGCGTGGACGAGGCGGACGTCTATACCTTCCTGGAGCGCCACGCGACCCTCGCATAAGCTGACATGCGGGGGTAACGGGGGAGGTGTCGCACATGCTGCCTGATGTGCGGAAATGGTGGCATCGCCGAACGTCGTGTGCCGCGGACTGGCCGCTGCCCGATCTCGTGGCGGCCAAGGGGAGCACCACGGTGAGCGTGGTCCTCCCGGCCCGCGACGAACGGGAGACCGTGGGGGAGATCGTCGAGGTCATCCGGCGCGAGCTGGACGGCCTCGTGGACGAGATCGTCGTCATCGACTCGTGCTCGGCCGACGACACCGCCCGCGTCGCAGCCCGGGCCGGGGCCGCCGTGCACGCCCAACGGGACATCCTGCCCGAACTCGCACCGCTGGAGGGCAAGGGCGAGGCGCTGTGGAAGTCGCTGGCGGTCACCTCCGGCGACGTGGTGGCCTTCGCCGACGCCGACATCAGGCACTTCCACGCCTCGCTCGTCGCCGGGCTGCTCGGCCCGCTGCTCACCGATCCCACGGTCGCCTACGCCAAGGGCTGCTACGACCGTCCGCTGAACGGTGCTCCCACCGGCGGCGGCCGCGTCACCGAGCTGGTCGCCCGTCCTCTGATCAACCTGCACTGGCCGGAACTGGCCGGGTTCGTGCAACCGCTCGCCGGCGAGTACGCCGGCCGCCGCTCGGCCCTGGAACGCGTGCCGTTCCTCACCGGGTACGGGGTGGAGCTCGGCCTGCTCATCGACCTGCTGGACCTGGCCGGGCTCGACGGCCTGGCCCAGGTGGACCTGGGCTCGCGCGAGCACGCCCCGCAGTCGACCGAGGCGCTCGGCGGGATGGCGGCCCAGATCATGCTGGCGGCGTGGTCGCGGCTGCGGCGTCAGGGGAAGATCGAGGGGCGGCATGTGCCGGGGGTGGAGCTGGCGCAGTTCCGCCGGTGCGAGGGCGGCCACGACATACTGACCCGCCATGTCGCCATCGGCGAACGCCCTCCGATGCTCACCCTGCCCCGCCCGTCCGGCCCCTGACCGCCCCACAAACACTCACGAGCCGCCTGGGCTGTGCGAGGCCCACCGCCCAGGGCGGTCCGTCACCCGCGCCGGGCCCTTCGTGCACGGGAGCTTCGGTCGGTCGGGGCTACTTGAGGGCTGCGGTCACGAAGGCGGTGAGCTGGTCGCGCAGGGCGTCGTGGTCGTCGGCCTCGTCGCCCAGGATGATCCGCCCGAGCTGCGGCATCATCGCCGGGAACAGGGCCAGCCCGGTCAGCGTGAACAGCGTGCGCGCCGTCGCCTCGGACGGCTCCTCGCCGCGTCCCTCGGCCAGCGACGCCGCCTTGCGCGCGCACCGCTCGACCCGCGCCTCCTGGCCGGGCAGCAGCTCCTGGCCGCGGTAGTTGAGCGCCTCCCACATCAGCAGCCGCACCAGGTCGGGGTGGCGCCGGTAGTAGTCGGTCAGCCGGGCCACGTAGTCGACGGGGTCGGCGCCGGGCAGGGCGATCTGCGACGTCAGGTCGTCGAGCGCCTCGTTGATGACGGCGTCGAACAACTTCTCCTTGTTGCCGAAATGCCCGTAGATGCGCTCCTTGTTGACGCCGGCGCGTTCCGCGATGCGATCCACGCGCGCCCCCGCCACGCCGTACGCGGCGAACTCCTCGCGGGCGGCCTCCAGCAGGGCGGCCCGGGTGGCGGCGGTCGAGACCTTGGGTGACATGTCTTCATTCTGCCACGAACAACTAGTTGGTTGTAAACCAACTATCTAGTTGACGTCCAACTATTTGGTTGGCTACCGTCCTCTGCCATGGCACTGACTCTTCCCCGTACGGAGGCCGCCCCGGCCGTCCGTACCGACTACGCCCGTTTCGGCCGCACCCTGTTGGCGTTCACCCTCACCGCGGTCCTGTGCAGCGGGCAGTTGTACATCGTGATCCCCCTGCTGCACGACATGGCGACCGGCTGGCACACCTCGCCCGGCGGCCTGACCTGGCTGGTCACCGCGTTCGGCGCCGGCTACGGAGTCGGGTTCCTGGTGTTCGGCCCGCTGTCCGACCGGTACGGCCGCCGCCGCCTGCTGATGGCCGGCCTGCCGCTCGCGGCCTTGACCAGCGCGCTGGTGGCGTTGAGCCCGAACCCCGAGATGGCCCTCGTGCTGCGGGCCGTCCAGGGGGTGGCGGTGGCGATGTTCCCGCCCGCCGGCATGGCGTACCTGGCCGAACGGCTTGAGCCGCGGCGCCGCGTGGTCGCCATCGCCGCGGTGACCGGCGCCTTCCTCGCCTCGGCCGTGTTGTTGCAGGTGGCCGCGCAGGTGCTGGTCGAGACGGTCGGCTGGCGGGGGCTGTTCCTGCTGTCGGCCGCCGGATTCGCCCTCGCCGGGCTCGGCCTGCGCGCGGTCATGCTGCCCGACCTGCCGCGCGAGTCGGCGGGGTCGCTGCTGTCGGCCTACCGGGCGGTGCCCGGTCTGCTGTTCGACCGGGTGCTGGCGTTGCGCTACGTGGCCACGGTGATGCTGATGGCCGGGTTCGTCGCCGTCTACACCGGGTTGCAGATCTACGGCGGCACATCACCCGCCGGCCTGCTCACGCTGCGCGCCTCCGGACTGCCCTCGATCGTGCTGATGCCGGCGCTCATGCCGTGGCTGGCCCGGATCCCCACCACGGCCAGGGCCACCGCGTTCCTGGTCATGGGCGGGCTCGCCCTGGCGGCTGTCGCGTTCACCGGAGCCGGCGCGCTCGGCCTGGTGCTCCTGCTGGCCGTGTACGTCGCCAGCATCACCGGCGGTCTGCCCAGCATGAACGAGGCCATCTCCGCCCAGGCCGGACCGGCCCGCGGCACGGCGCTCGCCCTGTTCTCCTTCGCCCTCGCCGTCGGCGGCAGCGTCGGCCCCCAGCTCGCGGCCGCGTTCGGCGGGTTCAACCCGCTCGTGTACGGCCTGGCGATCGGCATGGGCGTGGCGGCCCTGGCCGTCCTCGCCTCCGCCCGCCGCCCGGCCCCCACGGGACACTGACCCGGCGGGGCCGGTCAGGGGATCGTGACCAGCCCGCCGAGCGACAGATCGGGGCGATCGACACGCACATCGGGCAGCAGCCACGACGTGTTGATCGCCACCGCGTCGTTGAGGGCCCGCGCCAAGGGGTTGAGCGCGCCGAGCAGCGGTTCGCAGCCGCTGTCCATGGAGTGGGCCAGCGAGCAGAGCCACATCGCGACGTCGTCGGTCTGGCCGTTGAGGTTGAACCGGGCCCGGAACGTCGCGCTCGCCGGGTCGTAGGCGTTGTTCGCGTTGTTCAGGGCGAGCGGCGCGGCGTCGAGGAACGTGCCGATGGAGGCGCGCTGGCGTACCAGCAGGGTGGTGAGGTGGGCGAGATCGCGGGAGTTGGCGGCGATCTCACCCCTGTTGTCCTCGACGAAGTCCGCGACCTGCGTGAGCGTGGAGGACAGCTCGCGCAGCACCGCGCGCAGCTCCTCGCGCTCGCCGTCGAGCTGCGCCGACACGCCCGCCAGGTCCTTCATGAACGCCCGGATGCGCGCGTCGTCGCGGGCCATCGCGCCGGTGATCGTGGCGAGGTCGCGCACCGTACGGGCCAGGTCGTCGCCGTCTCCCGCCAGCACGGAAGCCGCGTCGGACAGGCCGCGCACGGTGGCGCCCACCGTCTCGCCCTGGCCGCCGAACGTGCCCGCCGAGACTCGCAACAACCGCGCCAGCGCGCCGCGCTCGCCCGCCTCGCCTGGCCGCGGGGAACCCGGCGGGGCGAGGGCCGCGGCGAGTTGGTCGTAGCCGCGTAACGCCTCGTCGATCTCGACCGGGGAGCGGGTCTCGCGCAGCGTGCCGCCGTCCTGGAGCACGGGCCCTCCCCGGTACGGCGGCGTGAGCTGCACGAACCGGTCGGCGATCAGCGACCGCGCGACGATGACCGCCTGCGCGTCGGCCGGGACCCTGCGCCCGGCGTCGAGGGCCAGCTCCACCCGGACCTTCGCGCCCGCCGGGCTGACCGCGGTGACCCGGCCGACCCGCACCCCGAGGACGCGTACGTCGGAGCCCGGATACAGCCCCACGGCGGCATCGAACCAGGCGATGACCCGGACGCCGGCGACCGGCCTGAGCAGCAGATATCCCGCCGCCAGCGCGAGGACGGCGAGAAGTGCGGCGAGCCGGCGGTCCATCGGCCTTCCTCGATCGACTTGGGCGTACGGTGACCAGAACATTACCGTGGGTCGCCGAACTCTCGCACCTTCCGGCCGGGCCCCACTCGCCGGTAGGTTGTTACCAACGGTAACAATGGAACGGCCAGGGAGTGGACGCGATGACCGGGTTCTGTCCGGAGCTCAGTGACGACGTGATCGAGGTGCGCGACTGGGTTCACGCGTTCGCTCGCGACGTGATCCGCCCCGCGGGCGCCGAATGGGACGAACGCGAGGAGACCCCCTGGCCCGTGATCCAGGAGGCCGCCAAGGTCGGCCTGTACTCGCTGGACTTCTTCGCCACCCAATGGTTCGAGCAGAGCGGCCTGGCGCTGCCGGTGGCGTTCGAGGAGATCTTCTGGGGGGACGCCGGCATCGGCCTGTCCATCGTCGGCACCGGCCTGGCCGCCGCCGCGCTGTCCGCGAACGGCACCCCGGAGCAGATGGGGGAGTGGCTGCCCCAGATGTTCGGCACGGAGAACGACGTGAAACTCGGGGCCTTCTGCGCCTCCGAGCCCGACGCCGGCTCCGACATCGGCGCCATCCGCACCCGCGCCGTCCACGACAACGGCGACTGGGTGCTGAACGGCGTCAAGACCTGGGCCACCAACGGCGGCATCGCCGACGTCCACGTGGTCGTCGCCTCGGTGGACCCGTCGCTGGGCACCCGCGGGCAGGCGAGCTTCGTCGTCCCGCCCGGCACGCCCGGCCTGTCGATGGGGCAGAAGTTCCGCAAGCACGGCATCCGTGCCTCGCACACCGCCGAGGTGATCCTGGAGGACGTGCGCCTGCCTGGATCGTGCCTGCTGGGCGGCAAGGAGAAGCTGGACGCCCGCCTGGCCAAGGTCCGCAACGGCGAACGCGCCGGCGGGCAGGCCGCGATGCGCACGTTCGAGACCACCCGCCCATCGGTGGCCGCGATGGCCGTCGGCATCGCCCGCGCGGGCTTCGAGTACGCCAGGGACTACGCCCGCGAACGCGAGCAGTTCGGCCGCCGGATCGGCGACAACCAGGCGATCGCGTTCCTGCTCGCCGACATGGCGACCCGCGTCGACGTGGCCCGCCTGCTGACCTGGCGGGCGGCCTGGATGGCCCGCAACGGCAGGCCGTTCGAGCAGGCCGAGGGGTCGATGTCGAAGCTGGTGGCGGGGGAGACGGCGGTGTGGGTGACCGAGCAGGCGATCCAGATCCTGGGCGGCGCCGGCTACACCCGGGAACACCCCGTCGAGCGATTCCACCGCGACGCCAAGATCTACACCATTTTCGAGGGGACGAGCGAGATCCAGCGGCTCATCATCGGCCGCGCCGTCACCGGCCTCCCGGTTCGCTGAGAACTTCGCACGTCAGATGGGGGTGGTGTGCCGCAGGTCCATCACCGCGGCACGCCACCGCTCACGAGTTGTCCGCCGCCTCAGCCGGGGCGACGGACGCGAGCACGTCACCCCGACCAGCGAGCGCATACGCACGGTCACCCCGGGCGGGCAGATCGCTGATGCGGTGCCCGCACCTTCGTCAGGCACTGTTGCATGGTCTTCAGTCGCGAGCCCGTGATCGGGCAGACCCGGATCTCGCGGCCCTCCTCGTCGAGGACCTTCCTGCGCCCCAAGGGGCGGTCGAGTGTGACGGCCACGTCGACGGCCCCGATGCCCGTGTCGAGGCGGGCGCGCGGCCACAACTCCTCCCGCCACTTCTCCAGCAGCGTGCGCTCGGATGCCGGGCAGACATTGCGAATCATCACCCGGACCCGGACGACCGTCTCGGACTCGACAGCTTGGGCTTCGTCGGTCTTGAGGCATTTCGTGGGGATCGCCAGGCTGACCGCCTGCATGATGAGGACCCGTCCTTCCACCTCGACCGTGTCGATCTGCCCGGGAAAGGGCGGCTCGGCCGGCCGCGACTGCCGTAGTCCAGCCACCATGGAGATGGCGACGGCCAACACCAGGACGCAGCATATGCGCCACAGAAAGGACGGGCCCAAAAGGTTCATTTCTTGTGAATATCCTTGCCGACGGCCTTCATCACGTCATGGATGTCGGTGACCTCGAAGCGGCAGATCTGACCGTTGGACCGGGTGTCCGGGCCGGCTTCTACCACCGAGGAAGATGGTGGGATCGTGGTCCGGCTTGCGGGGGGAGCGACGATGTGCCGGTACCGCGGGATGGGGTGGTGGCGTCGGCGCGATCCGAAGTCTGCGCCGCGAGCCTGTCAGCAGGGTTGGAGGGCGGGCAGGCGGCCTTCGAAGTAGGCGGCCGGGGTGACGCCCATCAGCGTGCGGAACTCGGCCGTCATGTGGGACTGGTCGTAGTAGCCGGTGGCCGTGGCCAGGTCGGCCCAACGGGGGCCGTCGGCACGGGCGAGGGCGAGGGCTTGACGGACGCGTTCGATGCGTTCGTAGCGTTTGGGCGACAGGCCGACGGCGTCGGCGAAAAGGGCGCGCAGGTGGCGTTCGCTGACGGCGAGGTGGCGGGCGATGGCGGGCAGCGGTTCGCGTCGCTCGCGCGCACGACCGCGCAGCGCTTGGACGGCGGCCTGGACCAGTTCGGCCCTCACCCCGTCCGCCGAGGTCCTGGCCGACAGCGCGGCCTCCAGGTGCTTGAGTGCCAGGCCGTCGTCACCGCCCGCGTACGCCAGGGCGGCGTCCAGCGGGTCGGCGGAGGCGCCCCACAGTTCCCTGAGGGGGACCACCCGGTCCACGACCTCGCTCACCGGGACGCCGAGCAACGGCCGGGTGGCGCCGGGACGCAGCCGCAACCGCAGGCAGAACGGGAGGTCCTTGCCGACGTGGTACGAGGCGCGCGTGCGCGGGCCGATCACGAGCAGGTCGCTCCGCCCGGCGGAGGTCGTACGGAAGATCAGGGATGTGTCGGGGTCGGGGAGGTGCACGAGCGGCGGCCGCTCACCCGCTGCGGGATCGTCCGCCCTCAGCACGCTCACCGCCTTGACGAGCGACCGCAGACCGTCCGGCACGGTCTTCGAGACCTCGATGCTCATGACCACACGGTAGCCGGGCCACGAGATGCGCGTGCGTGCCGAAAATTCCTATAAGGGCTGGTGGGCAGGGTGACAGGGTGGGGCGCATGATTGTTGTCACAGGTGCCACGGGCACGGTCGGCGGTGAGGTGGTCCGGCTGCTGGCGGGCCAGGGTGAGCGTGTCCGGGCGATGACGCGGACGCCGTCGAAGGTCGAGGCGTTGCCGGGGGTGGAAGTCGTCCAGGGGGATTTCGACGATCCTGGGTCGTTGGCCGCAGCGGCGCGCGGTGCCGACGCCATGTTCCTCCTCAGTGCCCCGGGCCCGTGGCTCGCTCGGCATGACGAGGCGATGGTCATGGCGGCGCAGGCTGCGGGGGTGCGGAAAGTGGTGAAGGTCTCGGCCATCGGCACGGGAGAGGAGCATGGGGGTGCCAGAGTCGGGGACTGGCATCTGGCCGGAGAGCGGGCGTTGCGCGCGGGTGAGCCGGAATGGACGATACTGCGGCCGTCCAGCTTCGCCTCCAACGCCTTGAGGTGGGCTCCCCAGGTCCGGCAGGGGCAGCCGGTGCCGAACACGACGGGCAAGGGCAGGCAGGGGGTCGTCGATCCGCGGGACGTGGCCGAGGTGGCGGTGACGGCGCTGACGTCCGACGAGCACGTACGGACCGTCCTCACGCTGACCGGGCCCGAACTGCTCGGCGTCCGGGACATGGCCAAGGCGCTGGGGGAGACGCTAGGGCGGGCCGTCGAGACGATGGACCTGCCACTGGAGGTCTACCGCACGCAGCTGATCGCCGCCGGGGTGGATCCCGAGTTCGCCGACGTCGCGGTCGACGGCTCCCGGCTGGTGGCGCGGGACGGCAACGCCCGGCTCACTCGTGACGTCGAGCTGGTGCTGGGACGTGGTCCCCGTACGTTCCTCACCTGGGCGGCCGATCACAGCGCCGCCTTCGTCTCCGGCTGACACCGGCGCCTGAGGACCCGGGCAACCGGGAAACGCTGCTGCCAGTGACTCCGTCGTAGGGGTGGCGTGACTCCTGAACGGTCACCGCCACCCGTCTTCAGCGTGAGTTCGCCATTCACGTTCCGAAGGCGGCGATTACTTGAGGAACTGGAAGATGAACGGCGCGACCAGCCCGATCAGGGCCAGCGCCTCGGTGAGGACGAAACCGAGAAGGATGTTCTGGCGGATCAGTGGATACGCCTCGGGCTGACGGGCGATGGCCTGCACACCCTGTCCGAAGATGATGCCGACCCCGATGCCGGGGCCGATCGCGGCGAGGCCGTAGCCGATGGCGGTGATGTTGCCGGAGACTTGAGCGAGTACTTCCATTGCGCCGCCTTTCTGGCGTCCGATGAAGCAGTGTGTCGCTGGTCTTGCTGCCATTCCAGCGGGTGGACGCGAGAAAGAAAATATGGCGTTTCTCTAGTTTCTCCGCAAAATGCTCGTCGATCAACGTGCTGGACAAATCTATCTATATGGTGAAGGTTCTTTCCGTGCGCCCGGTGCGGGCGCACGGAAAGGACGGGTTCAGCGGGTTTCCCTGCCTTCGATGGTCGCCTTGAGCGTGGTCGTCGCGGCGCGGGCCTTGGCCGCCGGTCGGGCGGTGTCGGGGCCGGGCAGGTCGCGGCTGTAGGCGTAGACGACGGCCGCCGTGGCGATCGCGCCGGTGTTCAGCGCGAGCGCCTTGTCATTGATGTTGGCGGTGGTGTCGCAGGCCTGGTGGTAGCAGGGGTCGTAGGGCTGTCCCGCGGTGCCGCCGAAGATCGCGGCCTCCTCGGGCGTCTTGATGCCCTCGGCGCCGGTGAAGACCCCGCCGGAGGGGATGCCGGCCTCGATGAACGGGCCGTAGTCCGAGCGGCCGTCGAAGTCGGTGCCGTTGTGCCCCTGGTGCAGGAGGTCGAAGTACTTCTCGTAGAGCTTCTCGATCTCGTCCGATCCGGGCGGGCCCGCGGGGGCGCCGACGCCGTCGGAGTCGTCGCCGTCATAGATCTTGAAGGCGTAGTTGGTGGAGCCGAGCATGTCGTAGTCCATGAAGAGCTTGATCTTGGACAGCTCTGCCGCGGGCAGGGTCTCCACGTAGTGGATCGAGCCGAGCAGGCCCAGCTCCTCCGCGGTCCACCAGGCGAAGCGCAGCCGGTTGCGGGTCGGGATCTTGCCCAGGGCCTCGGCGACGGCGAGCGTGGCGGCGGTGCCGGAGCCGTCGTCGTTGATGCCGGGCCCGGCCGGGACGGAGTCGAGGTGGGCGCCGGACATGACCACCTTGTTCGGGTCGCCCCACTTGGAGTCGGCGATGACGTTGTAGGTGGTGCGCATCTCGCTGACGGTGTCTGTCTTGATGTGGATCACGCCGCCGGTCGTGGCCAGTTCCTGGCCGACGTCGAAGCTGGTGCCCAGCACCGGGATGGTGACGGGCGTGCCGAGGTTCCCGCGCAGGGTCGCGGTGCGGCCCGGCTGGCCCTCGTTGAAGACGATCACCGCCACGGCCCCCGCGGCCTTGGCGTTGTTGGCCTTGACCACGAAGTCGCAGGTGCCGCGCTGCAACAGCGCGATGTTGCCCGGCGTGAACCCGGCGAAGTCGGCGGCCTCGCACCCGGAGTTGGAGGTGCTGGGCGTCGGGCCGGGCGGCAGGACGAGGTCGACGTTCTGCAGGGACGCGGTGACCTCGCCGCTCCCGGAGTAGGTCATGGTGGCGAACTCGCCGACGGAGGAGCCGTCGGGCGGGGTCGGGGTGAAGACGCGCGGGCCGGGGGAGACGCGCTCCATGAGCGCCGTCGACTTCTCCTCGAAGTAGGCGATGTCGAAGGGCTGGAGGGTGACGTTGTAGCCGGCCTTCTTGAGCCTGCCGGCGACGTAGTCGCGCGAGGCCAGGTGACCGCTGGTGCCGGCGGCGCGGTTGCCGTTGTTGGCATTGGCGATGTTCTGCAATGCCTGCAGGTGTTTCTTCACCGCGGGGGCGGTGACCGACTCGATCAGCTTCTTCTCGGCCGGCCCAGGCGTGGGTTCCGCCTGGGCGGCGGCCGGGAGGAGAGCCAGGGGCAGGGACAGTGCCGCGGCCGTCGCGAGGACGCGGAAGGTGCCTCTGCGCAGGGTGATGCGCATACAAGCTCCTCGAAATCAGATGAACAGGTGTCTTTCCCGATTCAGCGGCCCAGGAGAATACATAAGCCGACAAATCAACCTGTGGGAAGAATCTGAGTCGTCCGATGTCGGACAGGAGTTTCCTGTAACGGGAGGGGCCTCGCGCCGTCCGCTACCAGCCCAGCTCGTCGCAGCCCTGATGGTCGACCGGCTCCACCTGCAGCGTGGCGTGCGCGATGTGGTGGCGCTGCCGCAGCACGTCTCGGGCCCGGTCCAGGACGGCGTGGTTGTCGCCCGGCTCGGCGGTGACCAGGTGCGCGGTGGCCACGTTCATGCCGGAGGTGAGCGTCCACAGGTGCAGGTCGTGCACGTTGTGCACGCCGTCGATGGCCGCGAGGTCGGCCGCCACGGCGGCGGCGTCGATGCCCTCGGGCACGTGCTGCCCCAGGACGGCGAAGACTTGCCGCCCCAGCGACACCGCCCGGACGGCCACGAACACCCCGATGGCCAGCGCGACGACGGTGTCCCAGAACGCCTGCCCGGTGGCGGCCACCAGCCAGCCGGCCACGATGACGCCGACCGAGCCGGCGGTGTCGGCCACGACCTCCAGGTAGGCGCCCTTGACGTTGAGGCTCTCGCTCGCGCCCGAACGCAGCAGGAGCAGGGCGACGAGGTTCACCACGAGGCCGACGGCGCCGACGACGAGCATCGGGCCGGAGGAGACCTCGGCGTTCCCGCCGATGCGGCCGATCGCCTCGATCACGACGTACAGGGCGACGCCGAGCATCAGCACGACGGCCAGCAGGGAGGCGAACACCTCGGCCCGGTAGGAGCCGTAGCTGCGCCGGCCGGTGGTGTCGGGGCGGCCCGCGATCCTGGTGGCGACCAGGGCCGCGCCGAGGGTGACGACGTCGGCGGCCATGTGCCCGGCGTCCGACATCAGGGCCAGCGACCCGGAGATCAGGCCGTAGGCCAGCTCGACCAGGAAGAATCCGCCGATCAGGACGAAGGAGACCGCCAGCCGCCAGCGGTGGCGGGCGCCGGCGTGCCCGTGCCCGTGACCCGTGCCCATCAGTGCCCGCCCTCCCGTTCGGGGTGGATGGCCTCGGTGTGCTCGGTGTGGGCCAGCGCCAGGTCCAGCAGCATCCGTACGTGGGGGTCCGCAAGGCGGTAGTAGGCCATCCGGCCCGAGCGGCGGGCGGCCACGATGCGGTGGGCGCGCAGCAGGCGCAACGCGTGGGAGACCGCCGACTCGCTCTGCCCGGTCACCGCCGCCAGGTCGCACACGCACAGCTCGCCGTCCAGCAGGGCGACCAGCAGCTTCAGGCGGTTGGGGTCGGACAGCAGGCCGAAGACGTCTGCGGTGTCGGTCAGGTCCTCGGCGGCGGGCATGCGCTCGTGCACGGCCGCGACGCGGTCGGCGTCGACCACCTTGACCGCGCACCCGTCCACGAACAACACGTGGTCGTCTGAAGAACTGTTCATATATCCAACCTGGCCGGGCATATCGGTGAGCTGTCAAGCGCGGCTCAGGCCCGCAGTCGCGGGGTCAGCCGCTTCAACGCCGCCGCCAGCCGGTCCACCTGCGCCGTCGAGGTGTACAGGGCCGGGGTGACCCGGACGGCGTCGCCGCCGGCCATGCCCGTCCGGGCGACCGTGTAGAGGCCGTAGGTGTCCAGCAGGGTGGCGGCGATGGCCTCGTTGTCGGCGGTGGAGGTGCGGCCGGTGATGCGGAAGGCGGTGATCGCGCCGTACATGCCGGGTTCGTCCGGGGTGAGGATCTCCAGGCCGGGCAGGTCGCGGACCTGGCTCACCCAGCGGTCGCGCAGGTGCCGCAGCCGGGCCTGCTTGACGGGGGCGCCGAGCCGCTGATGGAAGTCGAGGGCGTCGGGGACGGTGAGCGGCGCCGCGACGTCCATGGTGCCCGAGTGGACCCGCGAGCGGATGTCGCCGGCCGGGAAGCTCTCGTCGCGGAAGACGGGCTCGATGTCGGCCAACCGGTCCCGGCGGATGAAGAGGAATCCGGTGCCGAGGGGCGCGCCGATCCACTTGTGCAGCGAGAACGCGGCGAAGTCGGCGCCGAGGGCGGGCAGGGTGAAGTCGAGCTGCCCCCAGGAGTGGGCGGCGTCCACGACGACGTCCACGCCGCGCTCGCGGGCCATCGCGACGATCTCCCGGACCGGCAGCACCAGGCCGGTGCGGTTGTTCATGTGCGACAGCAGGAGCAGCCGGGCCCTCGGGGTGGTCCCCAGCGCCCGCTCGTAGGCATCCAGTGCTGCCTGTCGGGTGGCGGGCTCGGGGAGGACGAACCGGGCGACCGTCGCCTCGCGCCGCCCGGCCAGCCAGTTCATGGTGTGCTGGGCGGCGGGATAGTCCAGGTCGGCGTAGAGCACGGCGTCGCCCGGCCGCAGCCGCCGGTAGCCGGAGATGAGGTTCTGCAGCGCCTCGGTGCCGCCCCGGGTGAGCGCGATCTCGTCGCGGGCGACGCCGAGCAGCCCGGCGATACGGTCGCGCACCTGGTCCGCCCTGGCCTTGTACGCCGTGCGCAGCAGGTGGGAGTTGCGGGCGTTGAGGTCGTCGACGTTGCGGTGGTAGGCGCGCCGGACCGGCTCGGGCATGATCCCGTAGTAGCCGTTCTCCAGGTTGACGAAGTCGCCGCTGACCCGGAACTGCCCGGCCACGTCCGCCCAGAAGCGTTCGTCCCGGGCCGGGCCCGAGGCGTCGGCGGCGGCCGGCGGGAGCGCGGCCAGCGCGCCGACCCCGGCGATGACCGCACGTCTGGACAGGGCCATGACACACCCCCAAGGTCGGGCGGCGCGGAATCGGGGCCGCGCCGGCGAATGCCAGTGTCGCGGAGATGTCGCGCCCGGCGGGGACGGCTCGCCGTTGTGCCCGTCATCCGAAGAAAATGCCGATAAGGAGGATCGGGGCGCGGAAGGCAATTCGCGGCGCCCATTTCCGTGCCCCGGTGATTTCTTTACGTCGACCTTGGCCTTTTCCCGGCGAGCCGCGCCGCGCGGCGGGCATGCTCTGGGGTGATGCTCACCACCAGGTCAGCCCGCACACGCCGCCCGCCCGCCCCGGGGGCCGGCCGGTGGCTGCCGCGCGCGGTGCTGGCCCTGGCCATGCTGATCACCGTCGTGTTCGCGCACGGCGGCGCGTGCGCGGCCGTCGAGCTGTCCGAGCGGGTCCAGGGTGGCTCCGCGCCGACCCTCCAGAGTGCGCACCTCGACGCGCACCGGCACGTCAGGCGGCTGTCCGGGCGGATGCCGGTGCTGGACGCGGGGTGCCTCCACGGCGAGCTGCCCCCGGGGCATCTGCACGGCACCGAGCAGCAGTGCTCGGCGACCGCGGCCTCGGCGCCGGCCGTGGCGGCCGTCCCCTCGCTCGCCGCCCTGCCCGTCGCCGTCGTGGCGGTGCCCGTAGGACCGGCGCCGCGGGCCGCCCCGCGGGAGCCCGCGCCGGGTCCCGAACGTCTCCGCGTGATGCGCATATAGGACGCGCGCTTTTCGTCGCCGTCCATTTCCATCGCGCCATTGACGCGGCGTCTTCCGTGCCGCGCGTGCGCCGTTCATCTCGGGGATATCAACCAATGTCGTACGACACTTTGTCGCGCCCTGACATTCTGCCCGCCATCGGAAATCCGGGTATTTCTGTCACCGTCGGAAACACACCACTTGCGTTCGTCGCCGCGCCGTTCGTCGCGGACGGCGGCGGCTTCTGGGCCAAGCTGGAAGGCTTCAACCCGGGCGGCATCAAGGACCGGCCCGCCCTGCACATGATCCGGCAGGCCCGCGCCCGGGGCGATCTGGCCCCCGGCGCGACGATCGTCGAGTCCACCAGCGGCACCCTCGGCCTCGGGCTGGCCCTGGCCGGGATCACCTTCGGCCACCCGGTCGTCCTGGTCGCCGATCCCGGCATGGAACCGCTCATGCAGCGGCTGCTGCTCTCCTACGGCGTACGGCTGGAGATCGTGCCCGAGCCGCATCCCGTCGGCGGCTGGCAGCGGGCCCGCCGCGACCGGGTCGCGGACGTGCTGGCCGGGCTGCCCGGCTCCTACTGCCCCGACCAGTACAACAATCCTGACAACGTGGCCGCGTACGCCGGGCTGGCCCGCGAGCTGCTGGCCCAGCTCCCGCACATCGACACGCTGGTCTGCTCCGTCGGCACCGGCGGGCACAGCGCGGGCATCACCCGCGAGCTCCGCCGTCACCTGCCCCGGCTGCGGCTGGTCGGCGTCGACACCGTCGGCTCGACCATCTTCGGGCAGCCCGACCGCCGCCGCCTGATGCGCGGCCTGGGCTCCAGCATCCATCCAGGCAACGTCGCCTACGACGCCTTCGACGAGGTCCACTGGGTGAGCGCCGCAGAGGCGGTGTGGGCCTGCCGCGCCCTGGCCGCCCAGCACTACGTCTCCGGCGGCTGGAGCACGGGAGCCGTCAGCCTGGTGGCCCGCTGGCTGGCCGGACGGTCCGGGCCGGGCGGCTGCGTCGTCGCCGTCTTCCCCGACGGGCCCTGGCGCTACTGGAACACCGTCTTCGACGACGGCTACTGCCGCGCCCACGACCTGCTCGGTGTGACCCCGGCCGAGGAGCCCGACGTGCTGGCCAGCCCCTCCGAGCGCGAGGTACGCCGCTGGACCCGCTGCGCCGCCGTCCGCGACCCGCTGGCGGGCAGGCGATGAAGGCCACGCTGGCGCAGTTCCGCTCCTTCGACCGGCCGATCCGGTTGCTGCAGATCAACCAGGCGGGCATCAACATCGGCTTCTACATGCTGATGCCCTACCTCGCCCAGCACCTGTCGGCCGGCGCGGGGCTCGCCGCCTGGACGATCGGGCTCATCCTCGGCCTGCGCAACGCCAGCCAGCAGGGCATGTTCCTGATCGGCGGCACGCTGGCCGACCGGTTCGGGCACAAACCCATGATCATGGCGGGGTGCGCCCTGCGTACCGTGGGGTTCGCGCTGTTCGGGCTCACCACGTCGCTGCCGCTGCTGGTGGCTGCCGCGGTGATCACCGGGCTGGCGGGGGCGCTGTTCAACCCGGCCGCCCGCGCGTACCTGGCCGCCGCGGCCGGGCCGCGCAAGGTGGCCGCCTTCGCCGTGTTCAACGTGTTCTACCAGGGTGGCATCCTGCTCGGGCCGCTGCTCGGGGTGCTGCTGCTGGCGGGCGGGTTCACCGCGGTGTGCCTGGGGGCGGCGGGGATCTTCGCCGTCCTGACCGTCCTGCAGGGGTTCTACCTGCCGTCGCGGCCCCGGGAACCCGGGCAGGTGCGGCAGCCGGTGTTGCGGGCCTGGCGGCGGGCGTTCGGTGACCGGGCGTTCGTCTCGTTCGCGGCGTCGATGATCGCCTCCTACGCGTTGTCGTACCAGATGTACCTCGCCCTGCCGCTGGCGGTGCAGCAGGCCGGCGGTGGCCAATGGGCGGTGACCGCCCTGTACGCGGTGTCGGCGCTGCTCGGCATCGCCGGGCAGGTACGCCTGACCACCTGGTGCGGCGAACGGTGGAGCCGCGGCCAGGCGATCACCCGCGGGCTGGCCCTCATGGGTGCGGCCTTCGTGCCCATGGTCGTGGCGACGCAGTTGCGCCTGCCGCCGGCGGCGACGATCGCGGCCGCGCTGGTGTGCGCGCTGCTGCTCAGCGCGGGGACGCTGGTGGCCTTCCCGTTCGAGATGGCCACCATCGCCGACATGGCGGGCGAGGAACTGGTCGGCACCTACTACGGCCTGTACAACCTGGCCTCAGGCGCCGGGATCCTCGCCGGGAACCTGCTGTCGGGCGCCCTGCTGGACGTCGCCGCCGACGCGGGCTGGGCGGGCCTGCCCTGGTTGTCACTCACCTTCGCGGGGCTGGTCTCCGCCCTGGCGGTGGCCCGCCTGGAACACCGCAGAGCCCTCCGGCCGCGCCTGCCGGCGGCCATGGCCACCTAAAAGATCGCCCGCGACCCGGTCAGGGGTCGCATGGCGACCTTGGAGCGCCCGCGACCCGCTCAGGCCCTGGGGGGTGCATGGCGTGGTGGAGCGGCCGCGTCCGGGTCAGGGCCTGGGGTCGGCGTCACGGGTGGGGCGGCTGCGGCGGCCGGCCACGTGGGTCTGGGC
>NZ_JBEYTJ010000005.1:0-52938 GCF_040642995.1 Nonomuraea sp. NPDC047529
ACGGCCGCAACTGGGACCAGGCCACCTCCTCCGGCCCCTTCTTCTTCCTGTTCGACTCCATGCGCTCCTGGATCCACTACCAATGGCAGGTCTTCTCGTTCCACAACGGGCTGGAGACCTCTCATCCGTACATGTCGGAGCCGTGGCAGTGGCCGCTGCTGCTGCGTCCGGTGGCCTTCTTCTACGAGGGCAAGCAGAACGTGTGCGGGGCCAAGGACTGCTCGGAGGCGGTGCTCGGCGTGGGCACGCCGGTCATCTGGTTCGGCGCGCTGGCCGCGCTGGTGGCCCTGATCGCCTGGTACGTCTCCTCGCGCGACTGGCGGGCGGGGGCGGTGCTGCTGGCGTACGCGATGGGCTGGCTGCCCTGGTTCTACTTCGCCATCTCCGAGAACCGTACGATGTTCCTGTTCTACGCGATCCCCATGGTGCCGTTCATGATCCTGGCGCTGACGTTGTGCGCCGGGTTGCTGATCGGGCCCGCCACGCCGACGGCCGCCGGAGCCATGCCGATGCGCCGCACCTTGGGCGCCGCGGTGGTCGGCGCGTACGCTCTGCTGGCACTGATCAATTTCTGGTGGTTGCACCCGATCTTGTCCGCAGAGGTGATCCCGTACACCGAATGGAAGGCCCGGATGTTGTTCGACAAACGGTGGATCTGACCCGCTCACTGTAGGTAAACATCGGTTTCGTAGGGTAGTCGCTGTGCAAGACCCAATACGCACCGCATTCGGTCATCGTCAGGGCTGGGTGCGATACGGCAAACTTCGAGGCATGAGTGCACCGGATGTCACCGCCCTTCTCGCCGAGTTGGAGCGATCTCAGCCGGACCTGGCCGAGGAGGCCAGGACCGCCGTCGAATGGTTGACGGGTGGGGAGCCGCTGGAGACGGTGACCCAGCTCGACGTCTGCGAGTTCCTCTGGTACACGCTTCCGATCAAGGTGGGCCCGCTCCGGCCCGGAGGCGACCACGAACGCCTGTCCCGCTCGCTCGGGCGACTGCTGCAACTGGGCGGCATGGAACGTTACGCCGCCCTGTGCGTGTCGCCCACGACCGTCCAGATCCTGCGCACCTACGCCCAGGAGGGCGAGGACGCCGGCACCAGCGCCTACCAGAAGGCCCTTGAGGCCACGGGCGTGCTCCCGCCCGACGTTCCCGAGCTGCAATGGAGCATGATCATGGGCCCGGAGGAGCTGGGCGCGCACGTGGCCTGCTCGGCGGCGCTGGAGCTGGCGATCGTCGCCGGCGACGACCTCGACCGCACCGCCCTCACCCGTCGCTGGCTCACCGAGCCCCGCGCCGAGCTGGGCGGCGACAGCTGGCTCAACCGCGTGCACGGCGAACGGCTCAACCGCTGGGTGCTCGGGCGCGGCCCGGCCCGGCGGGAGCTGGCCCAGCCGTTCGAGGTGCGCCTGTACGCGCCGGTGACGCCGCAGCCGCTGCCCGCCCTGCGCAAGCTGCTGTCCCTGGCCGCCTCCGAGGGCAGCCTGCCGCTCCGGCTGGCCCCCTCGCCGCCGGCGCTGCGGCTGCGCGAGCTGGCCGAGCGCGAGCTCGGCGCGATCAGCCGCGACGGCGCCCGGCTGGCCATCACCGACTACGGCCGTCACCTGCTGGGCTCGCCGGAGGCCATGTGGGAGGCGGTCACCCGGCTGCTGCTGGCCAGAGGCGAGCACGAGTTCGAGGTCTCGGCCCGCGAGGCCGCGCTCATGCTGCTGGCGGACGGCGTCCTGATGTCACCCGCCGAGCTGCGCGAACGGGTGGCCGAGGTGGTGGGCGGCGAGGGCTGGCACCCGGCCACGACCCTCGACGACGTCGCCGCGCCGGTCGCCGACCTTGTCTCCCAGCTCACCGCGCTGGGCCTGGCCTTCAGCGACGACCTGGCCGTGCGGATGGCCAGGCCCGGCCAGTACGCGGCCCTCTCCGCGCTGCGCGCCCACGCCCTGCGCCCGCGCAAGTACGTCAGCTCTGGCTGACGGCCTTCACGGCGCGCTTGAACTCGGGGCACTCGACCAGCGGGTCGTGCTCGCACACGGCCGCGTGGCGCAGGCTGTCACGCAGCCGGGTGAGCTGCTGCACCCGCTGGTCGACCTCGCGCTCCTTGGCGGCCATGCGCTCGCGCAGCCGCGTGTCCGCGGGCCTGGCCCGCAGGAACTCGGCGATCTCCGACAGCGTGAAACCGGCGTCGCGGGCGCAGGTGATCAGCGCCAGCCGGTCGAGCGTCTCGGGCAGGTAGACGCGGCGCAGGCCGTTGCGCCCCTCGGCCTCGATGAGCCCCTTGCGCTCGTAGAAGCGCAGCGCGGACGCGGCCAGCCCGGTACGCCTGGCCACCTCGCCAATGTCGATCAACGTGTCCCGCATGCCCCGGCTCCTCGACTTGAACCACCCTTCAAGCCGGATATTAGCGGAGCCCCTCCGACGAGCGATTACGCAGCGTAGTTACGATAGAGGACATGGAGCTCTTTCCGGCCATGCCACTCGAAGAGTGGGCCGACACCAAGGAGACCTTCCACCGCTTCGCGCAGATCGTCGGGAAAATCCGTCTGACGGTGAGTAACCGGCGCAACCACTGGTGGCAGGTGCCGTTCCATCTGACCGGGCGTGGCCTGACGACGCGTCCCATGGGCGGGCTCGGCGAGCAGCCGCTGTTCTGCGTGGACTTCGACCTCGTCCGCCACCGCCTGCTGATCGACGTCCTCGACGGCCGCAGCGCCGAGTTCAGCCTGATCGGGCTGTCGGTGGCCACCTTCCAGTCCCGGCTCTTCCAGACGCTGGCCGACCTGGGCATCCGGCCGGAGATCTGGGCGGTGCCCTACGACCTGGAGGACGAGACGCCGTTCGCCGAGGACACCCGGCACGCGCACTACGACCCGATCCTGATCAACCGCTACTGGCGGATCCTGTCGCAGGTGGCCCAACTGCTCGACCGGTTCGCCGCGGACTTCGGCGGCAAGGTCAGCCCGGTGCATCACTTCTGGCACACGTTCGACATCGCGGTCACCCTCTTCACCGGCCGCCCGGCCGAGGTGTCGGAGGAAGCCGACCCCGTCACGCGCGAGGCGTACAGCCGAGAGGTGATCAGCGCGGGGTTCTGGTTCGGCGACAAGGAACGGCCCTGGCCGGCGTTCTACTCCTACACCGCGCCCGAGCCCGAGGGCCTGGAACGGGAGCCGCTGCAACCCGCCCAGGCCGAGTGGCTGCCCGCGCGCGGCAGCCATCTGGCCGTGCTGCGCTACGACGACGTGCGGGCCATGGGCGACCCGGTGGCGAGCGTGCTGGAGTTCCTGCAGAGCGCCTACCAGGCCGGGGCCAAGCTGACCCACCTGGACACCGAGGAGGTGGCCTGCCCTGGCGGCGTCACCGATCCGTACTACGTCAAGAACCGTCCGGCCTAGGAGACGCGAAAGCCCGCCCTCCGGGGAGGGCGGGCTTCCACGTGTGCGTGTACCGGTGTGCAGGTCGCCTCTCGGCGAAAGGCACAACGCGGCTCCAGCCGAACGGTAGTCCGCGAAGGCAATAGGTGAGGCCCGGGGACACTGGACACACCGGCCACGGTTTATGTAACGGGGGTCCCTGCCGGAACATTCCCCGCGTTTCCCCGATTTCCTCTCAAACTCTGGCGGGCTGCCTCGCCGGGAGCCCGGTCTCGCGGACCAGCAGCAGGGCGGCGACCGCCAGCAGGCCCGCGACGCCCCCGGTCCAGGCGACGGTGGAGCCCACGGCCGCCGCGGTGACGTGCCCGCCGACGAGCGACTGGGCGCAGGCCAGCCCGAAGGAGCCGCCGAGCTGCTTGGACAGCGCCGAACCCGCCGTCGCCGTGCCCATGTCGGCCTGAGGGACGCTGCTCTGGGTGGCGATGGTGAGCCCGCCCATCGCCGGGCCCGTACCGAGCCCCACGAGCAGCAGCCAGAACCCGACCAGGAACGGCGAGGTGCCAGGACCCAGCAGGGCGAAGGCGAGCGTGCCGGCCGTCACCAGCGCGGCCCCGGTCAGCAGCACCGGCCTGGTGTGCCCGGAACCCAGCACGAGGACCGCCGTCAGCCGGTTCCCGACGATCATGCCCACCAGCATCGGGAGCAGCAGCAGGCCGGAGACCGTGGCCGACAAGCCGCGTACGTGCTGAAGATGGAGCGGCAGCAGGACGCCCGCGGGCAGCCCCGCCACCTGGAAGAAGAACCCTCCGGCGAGCAGCGCCGCGTACGTGCGGCGGCGCATCAGCCGTGGCGGCAGCACCGGCGTGTCGGCCCGCCGCTCGACGGGGACGAGCGCGACCAGCAGCGCCAGCCCGCCGAGCAGCGAGCCGAGCACGGCAGGGTCGGTCCAGCCCCGGCCGGTGTTGCCCTTGAGGCTCAGGCCGATCAGCACCAGCGACAGGCCCGCGGTGAGCAGGGCGATCCCGGCCGCGTCGAGCCTGCCGGAGGTGCGCGGCGGACGCCGGCCGGGCAGGAGCAGCGCGATCAGCGTGGCCGCGACCGCGCCGACGGGCAGGTTGACCAGGAACGCCCAGCGCCAGCCCGCGTGGTCGGCGAGCAGGCCGCCGACCAGCGGGCCGCCGACCATGCCGACGATCATCATGGCGGCCAGCAAGGCCTGCATGCGGATCAGGCCCTCGGCCCGGTGGGGCGGATGGAGGTCGCGGATCAGCGCCATGCCCAGGGTGAGCAGGGCGCCCGCGCCGATCCCCTGGACGGCCCGGCTGACGATCAGGATCTCCATCGAGCCGGCGAGTCCGCAGGCCAGCGAGCCGGCCAGGAAGATCGCGACCCCGGAGAGGAGGAGGCGGCGGCGGCCGTACAGGTCGGAGAAGCGGCCGTAGACGGGGACGCTCACGGAGGAGGTGAGCAGGTAGGCGGTGATCAGCCAGACGTACCAGGAGGTGGTGCCGCCGACCTGCTCGACGATGCGCGGGAGCGCGGTGCCGATGACGGTGCCGTCGAGCATGCCCAGGAAGGCGCAGCCCAGTAAGGCGAAGGTGACCGCGGTGCGGCTGCGGGGCGCCAGGTCCTCGTAGAGGTCGGTCAAGGACGTTCGCCGCCCGTGAGCGCGCCGTTCAGGAACAGGTCGACCAGCTCCGCCGAGCCGAGCGGGGACGGGCCGCGGCCGGCCGCCATCACCATGAACTGGAAGGCGTCGGCCAGGTGTTCGGGGGCCAGCCTGAGCCGGTCGCGCTCGGGCTCGAACAGCCCGGCCAGAGCCTCACGCGACGCCGCCATCGACTCCTCTCGCCCGGACGCGGGCCGCCCTCCCGCACCGCCTGACGCGCCGGGCCGCTCGCCTTCGCCGTGGCCAGGGGCGGGGGCGGGGCGGCGCAGGCCGCCCGTGGTGGCGAGGGCGCCCGCCACCGCGCCCATCCTGGCCAGGTAGCCGCGCAGCGCCTCGGCCGCCTCCAGCAGCCGTTCGGCCAGCGGCAGGTCGAGGGAGATCGCGGACACGTGGGCGAGGGTGTCGTCGGGGCGCAGCGCCTCCGCCATGCAGGCGGCCAGCAGCGCCTCCTTGTCGCCGAAGGCGCGGAAGATCGTGCCCTCGCCTATGCCCGCCGCGCGGGCGACCTGGGCGGTGGTCACGGAGGTGCCGTACTCGACCACCAGCGGGAGGGCGGCCTTCACGATCATCTCGCGGCGTCGTTCGGGGCTCATCGCCGGCGCTCGCCGCCGGCTCGTCTCGTTCGTCATGCCTTCGACAGTACGGAGTGAGTACTCACTCCGTCAAGGGCACCAGCGCCGCCATGGCACCATCGAAGGCGTGCCTTTCGCCATGACGACGGGCGGCGTCAAGCTGTCCTACCAGGTCCGCGGCAGTGGCCCCGCGCTCGTGCTGCTCCAGGGCCAGGCCAACAACCACCGCTGGTGGGACCCGGTCCGCGACGACTTCGACCGCGCCCACCGCACGATCACCTTCGACTACCGCGGCACCGGCGACAGCGACAAGCCCGACGAGCCGTACACCACGCGCGGGTTCGCGGAAGACGTGCTGGCCGTGCTCGACGACCTCGGCGTCACCCGTGCCGACGTCTACGGCACGTCGATGGGCGGCCGGGTGGCCCAGTGGCTGGCCGCCGACCATCCCGGCCGCGTGGGGGCGCTCGTGCTCGGCTGCACCTCCCCCGGCGGCGTCCACGGCCTGGAACGCGGCGACGACGTGCGCAGATCGCTGGCGCAACCCGACCGGGCCGCCGCCGGGCGGGCGCTGCTGGAGCTGATGTACACGCCGGGCTGGCTGGCCACGCATCCCGGGCCGTACCGCACGGTGGGCGATCCCGGCATGCCCGCCCACGCCCGCCGCCGCCATCTGGCCGCCAGCGCCGGGCACGACGCCTGGGCCGTCCTGCCCGCCATCGCCGCTCCGACGCTGGTCGTGCACGGCACCGACGACGTGTTCAACCCCGCCGCCAACGCCCCGCTGCTGGCCGGGCGCATCCCCGGGGCGGAGCTCCGGCTCATCGAGGGGGCCCGGCACGCCTACTTCGAGGAGTTCCGCGAGGTGGCGAGCCCGCTGGTGCTGGAGTTCCTGGCGCGCTCGCGCGGGTGAGACGGGCGGCCAGTCCGCGCAGGTGGGCGACGAGCTCGGGCGGCTCGTGCACCTCGAACTCGCAGCCGAGCGTGATCAGCCGGAAGGCCAGCCAGTCCAGGGTGTCGGCGGAGGCGCGCAGGAGGCAGGTGCGCCCGTCCAGCGGGGTGACCTCGCCGGGGACGGCCCTGGCGACGTCCTCGGCGGGCGCGTGCAGGGTCACGACCGCCCCGTACGTGGGCGCGCCCGAGTAGAGCTTGGCGGCGACGTACGCGGCGGGGTCCTCCGGCTCGGTCGTGGTGATCCGGGCGCCCGTGGCCCGTACGTCGTCGATGCGGTCGACGCGGAAGAGGCGCCGGTCGTCCCGGTCGTGGTCGTGGGCCAGCAGGTACCAGCGCCGGCCGGCGGCCACCAGGCGGTGCGGGTCCACGAGCCGGGCGCTCTCGGCGCCGTCGGCGGCCAGGTAGCGGAAGCGCACCCGTTCGCGATTGGCGACGGCCATGGCCAGCGCGGTGAGCCGGCCGGGATCGACGTCGAACCCCTCCACGCCGGGAAGCGGAACGGTCGCGGCGCCGAGCGAGGCCACCCGGTGGCGCAGCCGGGACGGCAGCACCTGCTCCAGCTTGGCCAGCGCGCGTACCGACGCCTCCTCGATGCCCTGCACGGGATGCCGGGCGGCGGTGACCAGGCCGACGGCGATCGCGACGGCCTCCTCGTCGTCCAGCAGCAGCGGCGGCATGGCCGTGCCCGCGACCAGCCGGTAGCCGCCATCGGCCCCCATGGTGGCCACCACCGGGTAGCCGAGGTCGCGCAGCCGCTCGACGTCGCGCCGGACGGTACGGCGGCTGACCCCGAGCCGCTCGGCCAGCTCGCCGCCGGGCCATTCGCGCGGGGTCTGGAGCAGCGACAGCAGGTTCAGCAACCGCAGGGACGTCATGCGTCCAAGAATGCCGTCGATGTAGGACAGGAACCGACCTACTGACCTTCTACCGTCTTCTCGACGCACCGATCGAGGAGGAACCTCATGACCGTCAACCCCATTCGCGAGGGCTACACCAGCGTGACGCCGTGGATCATCTCGCGTGACACGGCAGGGCTGATCGACTGGCTCAAGGCCGCCTTCGACGCCGTGGAGCTGGGCCGGATGGCCGGCCCGGAGGGCGAGGTCCAGCACGCCGAGGTGCGGATCGGCGACGCCGTGGTGATGATGTTCGACGCCCGGCCCGAATGGCCCGCGACCCCCGCTTTCCTCCGCCTGTTCGTGCCCGACGCCGAGGCCGTCCACCGCCGGGCGGTCGAGGCGGGCGGCACGTCCGTCACCGACGTGACGCACCTGTTCTTCGGCGACCTGGTCGGCCGGGTACGCGACCCCTGGGGCAACCTGTGGTGGATCCAGACCCACGTCGAGGACGTCTCCGCCGAGGAGGCGCAGCGCCGCCTGACCGACCCCGAGTTCGTCAAGGCGATGGAATACGTCCAGAGTGCGGACTTCTTCCCCGGGCGGTGAGCGCGGCGATGGCCGGGAGCGGGAAGAGCAGCAGGTAGAGGTTGGGGATCCACCAGGCGAGCGAGAAGTCGCCGCGCAGCGTCCAGAACGCGATCGCCATCAGCCCCGAGGCCATCGTCAGCACCAGCGAGACCAGCATCAACGGCTCGCCCGCGGGCCGGCCGCGGCGCAGGAGCCACAGGCTGGTCAGGCCCGTGGCGCTGGCCAGGAGGTCGATCCAGAGGAACGACCAGTTCCAGTCGACCATCAGCGGATCGGCATAGTCGGCGAAGGCCCACTCGGGCGGGATCAGGCCGAGGCCGGTGACCGTGAAGTAGGCCACGAAGCAGAGATCCGTCAGCAGCATCAACGCCTTAGTCGCGCGCAGCACGGTCGATGGCCTCCATCAGGTAGCGGCGGGTGGGTTCATGCAGGTCGGGGCCGGGTTCGCTGAGGCCGAGCAGGCGGGCGGCCCACCATCCGTCCACGGCCAGCCGGACGGCGGTCGCGGCGGCCGGGTCGATGCCGTCGTCGGCCAGCCGGGCCTGCCAGGCCGCGAACCGCTCGCGCAGCGGCTCCAGCCCGGCCGGATCGACCAGCACGCCCGCCAGGAGCGCGGCGGTGACCCGGTCGGCCGGTGCGGACGCGGTGTGCCGCTCGGGGATCGTGGCCCGTACGTAGGCCCGCAGGAAGTCGCCCGGCCGGCCGCCCGCCGACGCCAGCGCCGCGTCGAAGGCGTCGGTCAGCCGCGCGACCATGGCGCCGACCAGGGCCTGCTTGGTCGGGAAGTGGTAGAACAGGCCGCCTTTGGAGACGCCGGCCCGCCGGGCGACCGCCTCCAGCGTCAGGGACTCCGCCCCTTCCGTCAGCAGCACGTCGGCGGCGGCGTCGAGCAGCCGCTCCTTGGCACTCGGTCGTGGCATGGCTATTACTGTACCGGCTGACCGGTACAGTTTCGAGTGTTGGATCTCGCGCATAACCACCTCCGGAATCCGAACCCGGCTGATCGGAGTGAGCCCATGGATCATGTCGCGCAGTTCAACAGGGAGGTCCGGGCGTTCGAGGCGGTCGCGCGGCGGGCGACCTCGTCGGGCGGCGCGCCCCTCGTGCCGTCGTGTCCCGGGTGGTCGGTCGCCGACCTGGTCATCCATCTGGGCGCGGTGCACCGGCACGTGCACGCGGTCGTCCGTGACCGCCTCCCCGGGCTGCCCGACCCGGGCGACCTCGCCGTCCTGGGGCTGCCCGCGGACATCGGCGACTGGCCGCACCCCGACCGCGCCCCCAACACCGGGCCGGTGCCCCCGGCCGTGCTCGACTGGTTCGCCGAGGGCGCCTCGCTGCTGGGGGCGCGGTTCGCCGCCGACTCCCCCGACGCCCCCGCCTGGACGTGGTCCCGGGAGCAGACCGTCGGGTTCTGGCAGCGCATGCAGGCCATCGAGGCGGCCGTCCACCGCTGGGACGCCGAGAACGCGATCGGCCCGGCCGCCCCGATCGACGCCGCGTTCGCCGCCGACGCCGTCACCCAGGTCTTCGAGGTGATGGCCCCCGCCCGCCGGTCCTGGACACAGGCCCCGCCCGGCACGGGCGAGCGCTACCTGTTCCGGCAGACGGACGGGCCGGGGACGTGGGCGGTGTGCTTCGACGGCGACGACGTCCGGCTCACCGGCGGCTCCGAGGGGGCCGTCGAGCTGGCCGGGACGGCCTCCGACCTGCTGCTGCACCTGTGGCGGCGGCTGCCCGCCGACCGGCTGGACGTGCGGGGCGACCGGGCCATGCTCGACCGCTACTTCACGCTCGTCCCACCGGTGTGACCTGCGCCGGCCTCACGCCTCCTGGTCGAGCCGCTCGACCACGACCCCGCCCGGGTGCAGGGGCAGGCGGCGGCCGGACATGCGGTCCAACGGCAGCCGCACGAGCACCGGGTCGGCCAGCTCCGGCCAGGGCGCGCCGGTCAGCCGTTCCAGCCGCCCGGCCTCGTCCCGATCCCGGACGACCTCCGCGACCCCGGTCACCAGCACGCTCCACCCGGCCCGCATCGCCGGCTCCATGTCGTCGATCTCGAACGCCATCGGCACGTGATGCTCGATCGCCTCCAGGATGCGGCCCGGCGGGATCCTGAACACGACGGTGTCGGCGTCGAGCGTGAAGTTCACCGGCAGGACGATGATCGTGCCGCCCGGCCGCGCCCACGCCACCCGCCCCACGGGAACCGAGGACAACAGGGCCAGGCACTCCTCGCGATCCATCGTCCGGATGGCACCCAAATCCATGCCGTCCATCCTCTCACCTGGGCGAACGCTCCCTCTGGAGAGGCTCGCGGGCGGTGGCGAGCATCGAGTCGAGCGCCTTCTGCGAGGCGGCCAGGCGGCTGATCTCGCCGCTGATGCGGGCGCGCTCGCGGTTGAGGTTGTCCATCATCTCGGGGCAGGACGAGGGCACCATGTGGTCGCCGTCGTCGTGGACGCAGTGCAGCACCCGGGTGATGACCGACGTGGGCAGACCGGCTTCGAGCAGCGCGCGGATGTGGCGCACCTCCGCGACGTCCGTCTCGGCGTACTCGCGGTAGCCGTTCGGCAGGCGCAGCGGTTTGAGCAGGCCCTGGTCCTCGTAGTAGCGCAGCAGCCTGCGGCTCACTCCGGTCTGCCGGGCGAGATCGCCGATTCGCATGGGAACCTCCGGATTGACCTTCACATGGATGTGACCCTTTATCGTGCCCATTGTCGCCAATGCAGATGGGAGATGAAGGTGTCCGGAGCAGTGATCATCGGGGCGGGGCCGGGGATCGGGCAGGCGGTGGCGCGCCGGTTCGCCGCCGAGGGGTTGCCGGTCGGCCTGGTCGCGCGGAGCGCGCGGACCGTGGAGGCCGCGGCGGCGGCCCTGTCCACGTACGGCGTGCCGGTCGCCACGGCGGTGGCCGACAGCACCGACGAGGACGCGTTGCGCGCCGCGCTCGACAAGGCGGCGGCCGAACTGGGCCCGCCCGACGTCGTGGTCTACAACGCCGCGATCATCCAGGCCGACCGGCCGGGTGAGCTGACGGCGCGGGCCCAGCTCGACGCGTACGCGGTCAACGTCGTCGGCGCGCTCACCGCCGCCGCCCACGTGGCGCCGGGGATGGCGCGGCGCGGCGGCGGCACGTTCATCGTCACGGGCGGCATGCCGTCCCCCAAGCCGACGTACGTGAGCCTGTCACTGGGCAAGGCCGGCGTGCGGACCCTGGTGACGCTGCTCGACCAGGAGTACGGCGCGGATGGCGTCCATGTGGCCAGCGTCACCGTGGCCGGAGCGGTCGCCCCAGGCACCGACTTCGACCCCGACGACATCGCCGAGCACTACTGGCGCCTGCACACCCAGCCCCGCGCCCAGTGGGAACACGAGGCCCAGCACCTCGGCGCCTGACCCCTCACCAGGCGACGACCGGCGACTCGCCCTCGCCCGAGCGCTTCCCCGCGTCGATCCCCACGGACGTGGTGGACCCGTCGGCTAGGTCGACCCGGTGCGCCCGCCATCCGTACGTGTACAGCAGTTGCCCGCCGGCCCCGTCGACACTGAAGTGGAGGCCCGCCGAGGCCCCCCGCGGCAGGGTCAGCCGCGCCACCACCTGTGGCCGCCCACCCCCCACCGGGACCCGCTCGACGTCGTGACCGGTGGAGTAGAGCAACGCGTCCCCGTCCGGGGTGAAGGCCACCGACTCGGGGATCCACACCGCCCTGTCCGGCGTGACCGGCCGCGACGCGGCGACCAGATCGGAGCCCTCGTTCCCCAGGTCGAGCACGCTGACGCCCCCTGGGAGCATCGCCGTGGCCAGCCGCCGCCCGTCCGGGGCCCAGGCCAGGCCCATGACGTGGGTGTTCTCGCGGGTGACCCAGTCGCGCCGCCGCCCGGTGGCCAGTTCGAGGACCGCCACCTTGGTCCCGCCGCCGATGAGCGTGACGGTGTAGGCGAGCCTGGTGGCGTCCTGGCTGAGCGCCATCGCGGTCACCTGGTCGGGCTCCGGTTCCAGGGCGGGCACGAGCTCCGGCTCGCCGGGCCGTCCTCTCTCGTCGAGACGGATGCGGAAGAGCCGCAGGGGCGTGTCCGGCCCCGTCCATCCGGCCAGCACGAACGTGCGGTTGTCGGGGGCGGCGGCGACGAGGTGCCAGGAGGAGCGCACCCCGGGCGGCAGCGGCACGGCCGCCACGAAGGCGCCCGTCACGGCGTCGTTCACGGCGGGCGGCACCGGCGTGGCGTGCGCCGTCTTGGACGAGTCCGTGGAGGAGAAGATCGGCGCCCTGGCGGTGACGAAGAAGCGCGGCGGCCCGGTCGCCGTCAGGCGCTTGCCCGTCGCCATGGGCTCGGCCAGGGAGGTCGCCGGGACCAACGGCGGCGGCCGGAAGGACGACGGCGAGGGGGTCGACCCCGGCGACGTCGAGGAACCCGTGTCCACGAGGGGCATCGCCGGCGCCAGGCTGGACGACGGGGGCGCGGACGGGGCGTTCACCAGGGACACCCGCCGGGTCGCCGGGTCGGCGCAGGCGCCGGTCAGGGTGAGCACGATCAGGCCCGCTAAGGCCACCTCCGTACGGGATCGCATGTTCCGATCGTGCCACAGCGGCCGCCTATCCGGCGGGCGGACCGGCGGCGATCGCCACCCGGTTCCAGACGTTGATGGCGGCGATCGTCCACAGCAGGTGGGCCAGCCGGGTCTCGTCGAAGTGCTCGCGGGCCGCGTCGAACACCTCCTCCGGCACCCCCGCCTCGTCGATCCTGGTCATCGACTCGGTGAGCGCCAGCGCCGCGCGTTCGGGCCCGGTGAACAGGGTGCTGTCGCGCCAGAGGGCGAGGGTGCGCAGGCGTTCCTCGTCCTCGCCCGCCTCCAGGGCGCGGCGGGTGTGCATGCCGAGGCAGACCGTGCAGCCGTTGAGCTGCGAGGCGCGCACCCGGACGAGCTCGGCGAGCGCCGGATCCAGCTCCCGGCTCGCGGCGGCGTCGAAGCGGGCCATCGCGGAGTGCACGCCGGGCGTGGCGCCGTACAGGTCGATGCGCATCACGACGCCTCCAGGGGGCGGCGGCCCTGCACGGAATAGGTCACGCACGAGGTGGCGCGGAAGTCCGGGTGGGCCAGTAGGGCGCGCACGTCGGCGAGCTGCCGGTCGGTCAGGCCCTCCTCGGCGAACCGGTCGCGCAGGTGCCTGGTGTGGTGGGCGACCAGCCGTGCCCCCGGCGAGCGCGCGTCCCACAGCTCGACCCGGGGCCTGGGGTCGACGCCGGTCAGCCCGGCCCGTCGCATCGCGTCCGCCGCGTGACGTCCCCAGGCGACGTCCACCCCGGCGCGCGTCATCACGCGGATCTTGGCCCGCATGAACGTGTCGTAGAGCTCGGCCGCGTCCGGACCGGGCATCAGCAGCCCCGGGCCGTACGTGATGTCGAACTCGTCGAGCTGCAGCACGCCGCCCGGCCTGAGCGCGCGCACCAGCCGGTCGAGCACGGCCAGCCGCTCGGGCAGGAGCAGCAGCACCAGCCGCGCGTGCACCACGTCGAACGCGCCCTCCGGCAGCGGGTCGCGGACGATGTCGTGCCGGACCACCTCCAGCCCGGGGGCGACGGGCTCGAAGGCGGGCTCGATGTCGGTGGCCAGCACGCTCCCGGCGGACCCGACGCGACGGGCCAGCCACTCGGCCACGCTGCCGCCGCCCGCGCCCACCTCCAGGCACCGCATGCCGGGGCCGACGCCCGCCTCGGCCAGGCGTTCCAGGGTCATCGGGTCGTAAGCCTGCTCCAGGCACCGGTGCTGCTCGGCGACGTGGTCGCGGAAGTCGCCGAACATGTAGGCCGTCCGGCTCATCGGCCGCTCCTCATCGGGCTGCGGGGGACGGGCACCGCCGACTGCGCGGCCAGGCGGGCGAGGGTGGCGGCGCACACCTTGCCGGTCGGGCCGAGCGGCAGTTCGGGCAGCCAGAGGAAGCGTTCGGGGAGCTTGCGCCGGTCCAGGCCGCGTTCCTCGCGCAGGTAGACGATCAGCTCGGCCGGGGACGGCGGTCTCGCGCCCGGCCGGGGCGACACGCAGGCGCACATGCGCTCCCCCAGGTCGTCGTCCGGCACCGGGACGCAGAAGGCGTCGGCGACGTCGGGATGGGCGCTGAGCTCGCGTTCGACCTCGGCCGGGGAGATGCTGAGGCCGCCGCGCATCACGACGCGCTTGATCCGGTCGAGCACCCAGAGCGTGCCGTCGGGGTCGAGACGGCCCAGGTCGCCGGTGCGGACCCAGCCGCCGGGGGCGCGGTAGCGGTCGTCCAGGTCGGGGGCGGCGACGTAGCACAGGGGGGTCATCGGGCCCAGCGCCCAGATCTCGCCCGCCTCGCCCGGCGGCGCCGGATGCCCTTCGGCGTCCCGGATCGTGATCTCGGCCACGGCCGGGTCCGGGGTTCCGGCCAGGCCGGGGGCCCACCGGTCCGGGGTGCGGCCGGTGTGGCAGTTGACGCCGTCGGTGGAGCCGTACACGTTGACCAGCGGCACGCCGAAGCGGCGGGCGCACGCCTGCCTGGCCTCGCCGTGCAGGGGCTGGGCGCTGGTGACGACGCGGCGCAGCGACGACAGGTCGGCCTCGGCGGCCGAGTCGGCCATGCGGCGCAACATCGTCGGGACGGCGTACAGGTGGGTGGGGCGGTGCCGCTCGACGGCGCGCAACGCGTCGGCGGCGTCGAAGCGGGCGCGCAGGACGAGGGTGCCGCCGTGGCGGGCCAGCAGGACGGAGGTGCCGCAGGAGCCGTACGAGGAGGCCAGGGAGACCAGCAGCAGGTTGCGGGTGGGCCCGTCCTCGCCCAGCACGGCCCGCAGGTAGGCGCCCCGGCCGCCGGCCATGGCGTTGTGGGAGTAGGCGACCATCTTCGGCTCGGACTCGGTGCCGGAGGAGAGCAGGATGCGGGCGGGCCACTCGGCGGGCGGGCACGCGGGCCGCCACGCGCGCACGTCCTGCTCGTCCACCTGGTCGAGCGAGCGGGTGCCCGGCGTGGGCGCGCCGAACGTCCACGTCTGCTCCAGATACGGCAGCCCGGCCCGCAGCCCCAGGGCCAGCTCGGGCACGGTGATCAGCGCGGCCGCCCGGGAGCGGTTCAGCAGGCTCGTGATGTCGCGCTGCCCCCGCGTGTGCGGGATCGGCAGGGCCACCGCGCCGACGGCGGCCACCGCCAGTTCGGCCACCACCGCGTCGCGCCCGTTGGGCAGCAGGACGGCGACGATGTCGGCCGGCCCACGCCCGGCGGCGGTCAGGGCGGCGGCGGCCCGGCGCACGCGGGCGTCCAGGGCGGCGAAGTCGAGCGAGCCGGTCTCGTCGGCGACCGCCTCACGCTCCGGCGTCCGCCGTACGTGCCGGCTGAACAGGCGGTACAGGTCCAGGTCGGGGCACAGGCCGCGGGCGGTCCATTCCGCGCGCACGCTCCTGGGTACGCGGTCGGCCAGGACGATCCCGTTGGCGGACGTCCAGGGCAGGGGGTCGGTACGCATTCAGAGGGCCTCCTCGTGTCGGTGGGCTGGCACGAAAGTCCAGGGGGCACGGCTGTAGGCGGCTTGGGGGGTGCGGTCGAGCACGCCGTCGAAGGCGGGGTCGTCGGCCATGGCGGCCAGATCCGTCACGGGGGTGACCCGCGGACCGGCAGGAGCCCTCCCCGGCGGGGTGGCGCGCAGGAGGCGGGCCGCGTCGATGAGCGCCGTGGCCGCGCGCACCCCGGCGCCGCTGCGGGCACGGGCCACCAGGGCGGCGACGACGGCCTCGGCGCTGATGAGCGCGCCCAGCACGTCGGTGAGCGTCATGAGGGACGGCGCGGGCCGCTCGCCTGGTCCGGCCAGCAGCGCCGCCACCCCGCTGTACGCCTGCACCAGGTAGTCGGTGCCCATGGGCTGCGGCGGAGGCAGCGCCTCGGCCCAACCCCCGGCCTGCGCGTACACCAGGGACGGCCGGACGGGCGCGAGGTCCTCGTGGTCCAGCCCGTACGCGCCGGCCCGTCCGGGGGGCCAGTTGTGCAGGAACACGTGCGCGCAGGCGATCAGGCGTACGGCGGCCCGGCGGCCCGCGCCGGACTTGAGGTCGGCTTCGAGGGCACGTTTGCCCCGGTTGAGCGCGAGGAACCGGGCCGAGGTCGGCCCCGCCATCGGCGGCACGCCGCGCAGCGGGTCCCCGCCGGGCGGCTCCAGCCGTACGACGTCCGCGCCGAGCAGCCCGAGCACGTGCCCGGCGAGCGGCCCCTGCACCCGGTTGGTGGACTCCACGACGAGCAGCCCGGCCAGCGGGCCCCGGGCGTCCCGCGCGAGCGGCGGCAACCCGGACGGTTCCCCTGCGACGCCGGTCAGCTCGCGCAGCCGCCACGGGGAGGCGGGCGAGGGCGCCAGCGGCGCGTCCGCGTCCCGGACGGGGAGCACGCTGACCCCGGCCTCCGCCGCGGCCGCCACGACGTCCCGGTACCGGGCGGCGGCGGCGGTCTCGCCCAGCGCCGGCGGCAACGTGCAGGTCGCCGTCGCGAACCGCTGCTGGAACGGCGGCCAGCCCGCCGCCACGGCCTTCGGCTCGGCGTCCAGCACGGCCCAGAACAGCCGCCAGCGCTCCGCGTCGAACGTCTCGATCTCGAACGGCACCCCGTCCGTCGACCGGAACGGCGGCACCCGCCCCTCCCCCGAGCACGCCGTGCGCCCCGGCGTACCGAGGACGGGCAGGTCGGAGCGCTCGCAGGTGGCGACGGCGATGTACTGGGTGAGCGCGAGCAGCGCCGCCTGCGCGACGGACGTGCGCGCCGCCAGGGCGGGCCCGCCGCGCAGCAGCGCGAGCAGGACCGCCGTGAGCGCCTGTGCGGTGAGCACCCCCGCGCACACCGACGCGTAGTCCAGCCGCAGCGCCCGTGGCCCGCCGGTGGCCCGCCCGTGCACGTGGGCGATCCCGCAGGCCGCCTGCACGTCGCGCTCGCCCGCCATCGGCACGCCCACCGGCCCCGACCAGCCGATCCCGCACTCCGGCAGCGCCTCCCCCGGCATGCCGAACGGCGCGGACGCGACCCCCAGCCACCCGGCGGGCGCCCCGGCCGGCGGCGGCGCGTCGTCGAACCGGACCTCGCAGCCCAGCGCGTACAACCGCTGGACGGCCACCCGCAGCGCGACCGACTCGCCCCGTGCCCGCACGACCACCCCCGCCAGCGGCCAGGCGGCCACGTCCCGCTCGCCGGTGGCCCGCGGCCCCGGCGTCACGTCCAACGCCCTGTGCCGTACGTGTCCGGGGTCTCGCCCAGCAGTTCGCGCAGCGCCGTCCTGCGGACCTTGCCCGTACCGGTGCGGGGGACCTGATCCCAGGTGATCACCACGGGGTCGGCCAGCTCGGGCAGGTCGGCGACGGCCCGCCGCCACGCGTCGCGGTCGAGCGTGCCATCCTCGGTGACCACGACCGGCACGGAAGGCCGTCCGGGAACGCCCAGGATCACGCACTCCAGCACGCCGGGCAGCCGGTCGTCGATCACGTCCTCCAGCTCGACGCAGCTCACGCCCGGGATCGTGTCGGTCTCCCGGTCCACGAACCGCACCCGCCCGGTACGGCCGATCGCCCCCAGGTCGCCGGTGTGCCACCACTGTCCGAGCCGCTTGCCCAGCCAGCGTTCCTGCTCCCCGACGTACCCCAGGCACAGGGCCTTGGTCCGGCAGACCACCAGGCCGCTCGCGCCGCGCGGCACCGGACGCAGCGTCTCGCGGTCCACCACCCGCAGCCGGGTGCGCGTGGGCACCGGGCGTCCGAGGTCGCGCGTGGTCGGGTGCCGGGTGTCGCCGTCGGCCAGGGACCTGCGGGTGAGCAGGCGGAAGGTCAGCGGCCCGGTCTCGCTCTGCCCCCAGCCCTGCATCCACACCGGCCGCCGGTGCCGGGTGGCGTCCAGGAAGGCCCGTACGGTCGGCGGGTGCATGGCGTCGAACGTGCTGACGAACAGGCGTACCCGCGCGAACGGGCCGCCGTCGCCGAGCGTCCGCCGCTGCCATCGCACGTACGTGGCCGGCAGCGCCTCCAGCGTCGTGGGCCGGTGGCGGGCCAGGAACGGGCCGGCCTCGTCCCAGCCGGGGGCGGAGACGGCCAGCAGCTTGGCGGGGCCCAGCCACAACACGCTCGCGGTCCAGGCCAGCGCCCGCCCGTGGGCGAAGGACATGGCGCCGGCCACGACGTCGTCGGGTCGGCTGCCCAGCACCGGCCACCGGTGGGCCTCGAACCCGGCCAGGCGGCGCAGCAGCGTACGGGTGGAGTGCACGACGAGCTTGGGCACGCCGGTCGTCCCCGAGGTGTGCATGACGGCCAGCGGGTCGTCCAGCGCGGGCCGGTGCACCGGCGGCACGGCCCAGCCGCGGACGTCGTCCAGGGACAGCAGCCCCTCCGCCGGGCCGTCGACGACCAGGACGCGGGGCGCCTGCCAGGCCACGCCGGGCAGGGCGACGAGGGCGGAGTCGGTGACGAGGAGCGCGGGCTCCAGCCGTTTCAGCAGGATCTCCAGCACGTCGGGCGCCAGGTGCGCGGACAGGGTGGCGGGCACCGCCCCGATGCGCGCGGCGGCGCAGGACAGCAGCACGTAGTCCCAGTGGTTGCGCTTGACGATGGCGACCCGGTTGCCGCGGCGCGCGCCGGCGGCGGCCAGCCAGCCGGCGGCCTCCCGGACCAGCTCCGCCAGGTCCGAGATTTCGAGATCGGTGCCGAGATGGGGGGCGATGTCCAGGGGGCGGCTCAGATGCACGCCGGTCCTGCGCCCGCGCTCGGCGAGGTCGTCGAAAAGGGTGCCCAACTCGATGGGCCGGGTGAAGAAGGCCATCTGCATTCTCTCCATGCGCGTACGTCCATGACAGGCGGCGTCTTGACGGGCGGGCGCCGATGACGGGCGGTGTCTGTGGCGGGCGGTTGTCTGTGGCGGGCGGTTGTCCGTGACGAGCGGTTGTCCGTGACCAGCGGTGTCTGTGGCGGGCGATGTCTATGACAGGCGGGCGAGCACCCGAGCGGCGGCCCGTTCCGCCGCGGCGACCGCGCCCTCGCTGCACGGCCGCAAGGCGACCCAGTCGCCCGCGTAGTCGACCGCCGATCCCGGACGCCCCTCGAACGCCGCCCGCAACGCCAGCGCGCGCGGCGTCGCCTCCGGCAGCCCGTACGGGAACCGGTGCACGTGGAAGCGGGCCACCCGGCAGGCCAGGCCGGGGACGAACCGTTCGGCGCGCCCGACGAGCTGGTCGGCGATCTTCTCGTCGCTCTCGCCCATCAGCGCGGCGGTGCCCCGCGGCGAGGTGATGAGCGAGATCAACCCGGTGCCGGCGGGAGCGCGGCCGGGGTGCTTGTGATGGTCCACGGTGATCACGTTGAGCACGGGGTCCTCGACCGCGGGCACCAGCGTGGCGAACCCGCGCCAGCCCGGCGCCGCCGGCCGGGAGAGCACGAGACTGAGCCGGAGCATGGGCGCGTACGTGCACGCCTCCAGGTACGCGCGCTCCTCCGGCGGGGCGCCGGGGTGCAGGCGGGCCGCCACCGGCGCGGGAACGGCCAGGACCGCCGCCCGCGCGGTCACGCTCCCCCGCGGCGAGTCCAGCCGCACCCCACCCGGGCACGTGACCACGCCCGTCACCTCGTGCCCGGTGACCACGTCGAGCCCGGCGGCGAGGACCCGGGCCAGGGTGTCCATGCCGTCGCGGTAGGTGTGCCAGGTGTTCGTGCTCCCGGCGGTCGTCAGGTGCTCGGCGAACACGGCGGCGGACGAGCGCCCTGCGTCCCAGCCGAAGAACCCGGCGACCAGCGGCTCGATGAGGAATCCGCGCAGGTCGGGATGGTATTTCCGGATCAGGTCGGCGACGGTGGCGGCGGGGTCGGGGCGGTGGCGGGCCAGGCGGAGCAGGAGGCGCGCCAGGTCGAGCCGGGCGCGCGGCGGCAGGCCCGCGCCGGTGAGCAGCCCGAGCGGGCGGCCCACGTGCGGGTGGACCCGCCCGTCCCGCCACACGCCGACGGCGTCGCGCACCCTCGGCACGGCCGCCGCGTCGAGGCCGACCGCCTTGATCAGCCGCCAGGTGGCCGGATAGCCGTCGGCCGACGGCAACATCTCGGCGCCGGTGTCGATCAGGCAGCCGCGCGCCCGCAGGGTGCGCATCCGCCCGCCCACCTCCTCGGCCGCCTCCAGGACGCGGACCGCGAACCCGGCCCGGTCCAGCGCGTACGCGGTCGCGAGGCCCGCCGGCCCGGCCCCCACCACCGCGACGTCCACGTTCATGCCAGGACCAGGTTGGCCAGGATCAGCACGCCGACGGTGACCCGGTGGGTGCGGATCGCCACGCGCCGGGCCCGCAGGACGTCCCCGCGGACGAACCCGATCACGAGCTGCGCCACGCGAAGGGAGACCAGCGGCACGAGCACGCCCAGGAACCACCCGGGCGCGACCCCGGCGGCCACCGCCCATCCGACCACCAGGCTCTCGGCCGCGGTCACCGCGGTGACGAAGGCCGCGTTGACCCGCGGGGACGTCCGGGCCGCGACGGTGAACCGCCCGGCCTCCCGGTCCCCCCGGGCGTCGTTGGTGTTGGAGTACAGACCGAAGATCATCGGCCCGAGGCCGAACAGCACCGCCTGCACCGCCACGAACCCGCCGGCCTGCCCCGTCAGCAGCCCGTACGGCACCAGCACCCACCCCACGCCGAGCCCGACGAGGAACAGCTCCTGGAACCCCCGGTAGCTGAGCTTGAGCCCCCACGAGTACTGCACGGCCGCGACCACGCACGCCGCCGCCGTCACGACCACCCACGCGGGCCGGTACGGGGCGGCGGCCACCACCGCGGCCCAGAGCACGACGCTGATCGCGGTGGCCATCCAGGCGAACCGCAGCGCCTGCGGCTCGGTGAGCGTGCCGGCGACCAGCGGTTTGCGGGCCAGCCTGCGCCGGGCCGCGTCGGAGGAGTAGTTGGCCGCGTCGCTGCCGTCGCGGTGGCCGGTGATGTCGTCGAACCCGACCATCGCGGCCACCACGACCGCCTCGGCGATGAGCACGGCCAGCAGCAGGCCGACCGCGTACGGCTGCCACCGCCCGGCCGCCGGCAGCAGCGACCACACCAGCGGCAGGCCCAGGTAGTAGTCGTAGATGTCGAGCTTGGCCAGCCGCGCGTAGGGCCCGAGGCCGCGGGTGACCACCTGGTCGGTCATGGGTTCTCCTGCGGGGAGCCGTGGGCGAAGGCGCAGACCGCGTCGGCGATCCGTTCGACCTCGGCGTCGGCGAGCCGCGGGTGCAGCGGCAGCGACAGGTTGCGCCGGGCGGCCGACTCGGCCACCGGCCAGGACGCGCCGGGCGGCGCGAACCGGGCGAAGGCCGGCTGGGCGGGCAGCGGGCGCGGGTAGTAGACGTGGGTCGCGATGTCGCGGGCGGCCAGGTGGGCCGCCAGCGCGTCCCGGCGCTCGGTGAGCACGGTGTAGACGTAGTGGAACCGCCCGTCCCCTCCGACGGGCGGTGCCACGATCCCGCGTTCCACCAGGGGCGCGAAACGGCGGGAGTAATAGGAGGCGATCTCGGCCCGGCGCGACAGGCGGTCGTCCAGGCCGGTGAGCCGGTGGAGCTGGAAGGCCGCCATCACCTCGTCGAAGCGGCTGTTGTAGCCGACGCGGTGGTGGTGGAAGCGCCGCGCGGCGTCCTGCCCGTGGTTGCGCAGCACCCGTACGTGCGCCGCCAGCGCCGGGTCGTCGGTGATCACCACGCCGCCCTCCCCCGGCATGCCGAACGTCTTGACCTGCACGAACGAGTAGACGCCCGCGTCCCCCCATCGCCCGGCCGGCCGCCCGCCCAGCGTGCCGCCCTGGGCCAGCGCGGAGTCCTCGACCAGCCGCAGGCCGTGCCGGTCGGCCAGGTCGCGCAAGCGCGGCATGTCGGCCATCACGGAGAACATGTGGGCGGGCATCACCGCCTTGGTGCGCACGGTGACCAGCGACTCGGCCGCGGCGGGGTCGGCGGTCAGCGTCACGGGGTCGATGTCGGCGAAGACCGGCCGCGCTCCGGCGCCGACGACGGTGGCGGCCAGCGGCGCGCAGCCGAAGGCGGGCACCACGACCTCGTCGCCGGGGCCCACGTCCATGGCGGCGAGCAGCAGGGTGAGCGCGGAGGTGCCGCTGGAGCAGGCCACGACGTCGGCCGCGCCGAGCCGGCCGCGCAGCTCGCGTTCCAGGCGGGCGGTGTGCTCGCCCAGGATGAACTTCTGGGCGTCGCCGGTGCCGACGGCGTAGACCGTCCTGAGCAGGGTCGCGCGGTCGTCCTCGAACAGGTCGTCGGCGAAGAAGGGCACCCGGCTCATGCGCGCCGTCCTCGGTAGAAGCCCACGATCTCGTCGCACACCCGGTCGGCCTCGGCGTCGGACAGATCGGGGTAGAGCGGCAGGGCGAGCGCGCGCTCGCAGGCCGCCTCCGCCCTCGGGAAGTCGCCCCGGACGTGGCCGAGGTGGGAGAAGCAGGGCTGCAGGTGCAGTGGGAGAGGGTAGTAGATCTCGGTGCCGATGCCCGCGGCGGCCAGGTGCGCCGCCAGGGCGTCGCGGGACTCGACCTCGACGAGGTAGACGTAGCAGACCCGGTTGCCGCCCGGGTGCGGCGGCACCGCGCCCGGCACGGCCAGCACGCCGGGCAGGTCGCGCAGCCGGACGTCGTAGCGGGTGGCCAGCTCGGACCTGCGGGCGATGTCGGCGTCGAGCCTGGCGAGCTTGGCCAGCAGGACGGCGGCCTGGAGGTCGTCCATCTTGCTGTTGCAGCCGGGCAGGACGGTGGGGTTGGCGATGCCCGGGAAGTGGTCGAGGGTGCGGCCGCCGCGGCCGTGGTGGCGCAGCGCCCGCGCGGTGTCGGCGATGTCGTCGTCGTCGGTGAGCAGCGCTCCGGCGTCGCCGATCGCCCCGAGGGTCTTGGAGGGGAAGAACGACAGGACGCCGCCCGCTCCGACAAGCCCGGCGTGCGTGCCGTCGAGGCGCATGCCGATGGCCTCGGCGCTGTCCTCCAGCACGGTCAGGCCGCGCCGCCGGGCCACCTCGCACACGCCCCGCAGGTCGGCCAGGCGGTCGAACAGATGCGCCGGCATGACCATGCGGGTGCGCGGCCCGGCCACGGCGTCGACGGAGGCCGGGTCGACGCCGTGGCCGCGCTCCTCGATGTCGGCGAAGACCGGCACGCCGCCGGCCAGCACGACGGAACTGGCGGTGGCGATGAAGCTGTAGGCGGGCACCACGACCTCGTCACCGGGACGCAAACCGGCCGCGCGCAGCAGCAGCACCAGCGCGTCGGTGCCGGAGTTGACGCCGACGACGTGCGTGGCGCCGGTCCACAGGGCGAGCCGGCGTTCGAGCTCGGCGACCTTCGCGCCGTGGGAGAACTTGCCGCGGTCCAGCACGTCGACGCAGCCGGTGCGGATCTCCTTCCACAGCCGGTCGAACGTCGCCGCCTGGGAGAAGAAGGGGATGGGAGCGGCGGCGCGGGGCGGCGATCCCCCGGGCGGAGAGAGTGTTGTCTCCAAGGTTCCCGTCCTGGTGCGGTGGTGGGCGGGGCCGCCCGGGGATGCGGCCCCGGACGGCCCCTTTCGGGCGGAGCCGCCCGGGGACACACGGCCCCGGACGGCCCTCTCGGCAGAGCCGCCCCGGAGACAGCGGCTCTGGGCGACCCTTCGGCCTGCTCAGGCCTGGGTCACCTGCCGAGCAGAGGGATGTCGTTCTTGCCGAGGTGGTAGTCGCGGACGGCGTCGACCAGCTCGGAGACGGACAGTCTGCCGGTGCCGTCGGTGTCCATCTGCCGGAACGCCTCGTCGGCGACGTGGCCGTCGAGGCCGATGGCCGAGAACCACTTGGCCATCTCGGAGGAGTCGACCTCCCCGTCGTCGTCGCGGTCGAGGACGTTGACGATCGCCTGGATGGTCGGGCGCACGACCTGGGCGAAGCCCGCGTCGCCGCGGCTGATGATCTCCTGTTCGGCAGCCCGGACGAACTGCTCCTGGTTGAGCCTGGACGCGCCCACCGCCCCGGCGAGGTGGTCGAACATGGCCAGGTACGCCTGCTTCAGCTGCTGCGCCTGTGGCGTCCCCTGCACGCCCAGGCCCTCGATGATGCCGTCGGCCTCGTTCTCGAAGTCGGAGCGCTCGATCGCGCCGGAGCCGTCGTTGTCCCAGAGGCGGAAGCGCTCTTCCAGCCGGCTGGTCGTCTTGGTGCCCGCAGCCATTGTCTGTCCTTTCGTGACACGCGCCCGCCCGCCGTCGTGGGGATCATCGGGGGGAGGGACGCGACCTCTAGCGGGAGTCCGAAACGAGCGATTCCCACTACTGTGCGCAATCAACAGATTACCCTGTGTGACTATTGGTAAACCAGAGGTCACGGAAAGTAATCGAAACTCTCTAGAGCAGCGGCCAGCGGAACACGCGGGCCCCACCCTCCTCAGGGTCACCGGGCAGGGGCTGGCTGAACACCAGCGGCTCGCCCGGCATGAGGCCCAGCTCGCGGCCGGTGGCCGCGGGGTCGGCATGGATCAGCACGTTGTAGTGGTTGGGCAGGTGGCAGCCGTCGAAGCCGAGCAGCACCCCGACCCGGCGTCCGCCGATCCACACCTCGTCGCCGCGGTCCAGCACGCCGGCCGCGACGATCTCGGCGAAACCCAGGAAGGCGACCCGGTCGATCCTGGCCCCCGCGTCGGTCTCGGTGTGGTCGGTGGCCACCAGCTCGTGCACCTCGCCGGCGCGCACGCACCGGCTGGCGTGCGGTTCGAGCAGCATGCCGCGGTCCTGCCTGCGGTGCACCAGCACCTTCAGCAGCGTCCCGGTGACCGCGGTCTTGGGGCCGTCCTCGTCGGGGTTCACGCGGCCCCCCGTCCGGCGCCGGCCTTCTCCAGGCGGTAGACGTCCTCGACGAAGCGCAGGGCGGGCAGGCCGCCCTCGCCGTCGGGGGTGCCGTAGCGCACGCAGCGTTCGAACGCGGCCAGCACGCCCTCGTACTCGTGCCACAGGGAGTTCTTGAAGCCCGCGTGGCCGGCCAGCATGTCGGCGTACAGGGCGCGGCCGTCGGCCAGGCGCAGCTCCAGGTCCTTGCGCTCGCCCGGGTAGGACCAGTCGAGCAGGATCCGGGCGCGGGCCGCGCCCGCGCGCAGCTCGACGTCCGCCTGCCGGTCGACCCCCGCGGCGTCCCGGTCGACGTGCGCGGAGACGACGTGCGCCGGGCCGAGCAGCAGGTCGACCAGGTCGAACGCGTTGGGCCCGTTGTCGGCGACGCAGCCGCCGCCGCAGCGCCGTGCGTCCAGGTACCAGGAGTCGCCGCCCGCGTGGTCCTCGATGCGTTCCAGGTAGCGCACGGTCAGCTCCTCGACGCGGGCGCCCGCGCACGCGGCGCGCAGCCGTCCGACGGCGCAGTTGTAGCGGCGGTGGAAGGCGGTGAACAGCGGCACGTCCGAGCCGGCGGCCAGGTCCGTGAGCCGCCTGCCCTGCGCGGCGTCGAGGGCGAGCGGCTTCTCCACGCAGACCGGGATCCGCCGCGCCAGCGCGTCGGCGCAGACCCGGGCGTGCAGGTCGTTGGGGACGGTGACCACGACGGCGTCGGGCCGTTCCTCGTCGAGCAGCCGCAGATGGTCGCGGTAGGCGGGGACGCGGTGACCCTCCAGGGCGCGCGGGTCGGTGTCGCAGACCGCGACCAGCCGCAGGCCGGGCGAGGCGTGCAGGGCCGCCAGGTAGAACCGCGAGATCACGCCGAGCCCGATGACGGCGACCCGCAGCCGGGCGCTCACCGCTCCACCACCAGGGCGGGGGCGTCGAGTCCGGTGGCGGCGGCGAGGGCGGCCAGCTCGTCGTACAGGTCGGCGCCGAGCGGGACGCCCGAGCGCCGGTGCTCCTCGGCCCGGCGATGCTCGTGCCAGCCGGGATAGCTCACCGGCAGGCCGGAGCCGGCGGGCGGGCAGCCGAGCAACGCGCCGAACAGCGTGGCCGCGTCGCCCTCCAGGCCCTCGCGCAGCACCCCCGGCGCGATCGCCAGGGCGAGGAAGCCGATGTCGTCGTCGCGCCCGCTCGGGCCGCCGTCGCCGTCGTACGCGTCGGGGTGGGCGCCGAGGCCCGCGCCCGGCACCAGCGCGGCCAGCACCTCGACCGCCACCCCCAGCCCGAAGCCCTTGTACTGCCCCGCCTCGCCGCCGAGCCAGAGCAGGTGAGCCCGTCCCTCGTCGAAGGCGGCGGCGTCGGTCACGGGAGCGCCGTCCTCGTCGGCCAGCACCCCTTCGGGCAGTTCGTCGCCGTGCCGCGCGGCCTGCCTGACCCGTCCGGTGGGCATGGCGGTGGTGCTCATGTCCAGCACGAACGGCGGATGCCCGCCGGCGGGGGCGGCGACGCTGATCGGGTTGGTGCCCAGCATCGCCACCGCGCCCCCCGGCGGTCTGGCGATGCGCTGGCGGCCGCAGTTGCTGGCGATGACGCCGACCATGCCGTACTCGACCGCGCGCAGCGCGTGGTGGCCGGCGCAGCCCAGGTGGGTGCCCCCGCGTACGGAGACCAGGCCGACGCCGTACGTCGAGGCCCGCCCGGCGGCGATCTCCATGGCCAGGCCGGCGGCCCACAGGCCCAGCGCGCGACCGGCGTCGAGGAGCACGGCCGCGCCCCGGTCGGCCAGCACGGACGGCTCGGCCAGCGGGTCGACCCGCCCCTCGTCGAGCAGCGGCAGGTAGAGCCGGGTCAGGTTGGCCAGCCCGTGGGAGGTCATGCCGACGAGGTCGCCGTAACACAGTGCGGCGGCGGCCTCGCGGGCGCGTTCGGGGGCCAGGCCGCGGGTGGTGAACACGGCGGCGACGAAGTCCAGCAGGTCGTCGTGGCGCACCCGTACGGCCGCCCGCTCCTGTCGCGGTGCGGCCCTCGGGACCGGCGGGTACGGATGCGCGGGCGGTGCGTCCGTCGCGGGTGAGGCAGTGGGGTTCATGCTCCTCGTCCAATCCTGTCGTCGGTGAAGGCGATCATCAGGCGGGCCACGGCGGCGGCGAACCCGGCGAGTTCGTCGGCCCGCGCGAACTCCCCTTCGGCATGGGCGTTGTTGCCGGCCAGGTCGCCCGGCCCCAGGACGACCGTGCAGGCGTCCTCGACGCCCGCCATCCAGATGGCGTCGCAGGTGAACGCCGGCTCGCCGGCGGGCCAGGGCGGGATCCCGGCCCGGTCGCGCAGGAGCGCGTGCCCCCAGGCGTCGCGGTCGTCGAGCACGGGCAGCCCGCGCTTGCGCCACTCCAGCCGGGTGACGGCCCTGGCATCGCGGGCGGTCCTGGCGAACAGGGCGGTGCCGCCGAAGGCCGCCGTGAAGGCCGCGAGGCCGTCGTCCAGGGCCCGGGTGAGGTCCTGTTCCAGGCGCCGTCCGGTGGCGGGGGTGGCGTAGGGCAGGTTGAGCAGGAGGGAGCCGCAGCCGTACACCTGGTTGTGGCGGGTGCCGGTGTGCAGGCCCGCCACGCACACGGTGTCCGGGTCGAGCGCTCTGGCCAGGTGCTGGGCCAGGAAGCCGAGCAGGACCGTGGCGTTGTGCCCGGCGGCCGGCCGGTCGTCCACGGCGTGCTCGCCGTCCACCACGATCCGGGCGGTGGCGGCGGCCGTGCTGCGCGGCAGGAACCGTACGCCGGTGGGCTCGCAGAAGACGTTGAGCCGCCCGACGTAGCCGCGTTCGACGAGCGGGCGGGTGCCGAGCACGCCCATGGCCCCGCCCTCCTCGCCCGCCACGGCCTGGATCAGCACGCCGACCTCGCGCCCGATGGCCGGCCGGCGGGCGCGCGCCGCCCGCAGCCCGGCCAGCAGCGCGACGGCCGGGCCCTTGGCGTCGATCGCGCCGCGGCCGTGGAACCGCTCGCCGTCGAACCCGGCCGCCTGAAGGCCGGCGACCGTGTCGAGATGCACGTTGAACATCACCGTGCGGGACGCCGGCAGGCCGGGGCCCAGCCGGAGCACCAGGCTGGGCTGGGCGTCCAGGAAGCCGGGCAGGTCCAGGGCCTCGCGCACGGGCGCGGGGACGTCGGCGCGGTGCAGCTCGGCCGGGCGCACGCAGGTGTGCCGTACAGTGCGGAAACCGAGCGGCGCGGCGGCCCGCGCGTACTCGTCCTGGGCCTGGCGCAGCCGCGGGCGCGGACCGGCCGGCCCGGTCTCCAGCGGGCCCGCCGTGGGCAGCCGCAGCAGCCTCAGCAGCAGGTCGCGCTCCGCCGCGTCGAGGGGCACGGCGTCAACGTCCATCGACCTGCCCCACCAGCCGTTCCAGCGCCCGCCCGTACCGGACGAACGCGGCCTGGTCGCCGCGGCCCGGGTCGTCGAGGTGGGGGCGCAGCCGCAGATGCGGCTCGATGGACAGGGCGCCGGTGTAGCCGTGGGCGGACAGCAGGCGCAGGCACTCGGCGACGCCCGCCCGTCCCTCGCCGGGCAGCACGTAGACGACCTCGCCGCCGGGGCCGGTGACGGCGTCCTTGACGTGGACGTGCGCGACGTACGGGACGACCTCCCGCAACATCGGGGCCGCCGGGTAGCCGTGGGCGACGCCGTTGCCGATGTCGAACAGCAGCCGCAGCGCCGGGCTGCCGATCCCGGTCACCAGGTCCAGCATGCGGTCGGCGCGGTCGCCCGCCCAGCCGGCGCAGTTCTCGTGGACCAGCAGCAGGCCGGCGTCCTCGGCCCGGCGGGCCAGCTCGCGCAGCCGGTCGCGGACCCGCCGCCCCCACTCGGGCTCGGCCAGCCCGCCCGAGGGGAAGGACATGATCCGCACCAGCCGCGTCCCCAGCGCCGGGCAGCGGCGTGCCAGCACGTCGAGCTCGGCGAGGTCGAGCGCGAAGTCGCCGGTCACGGGCCGCGACCAGTCGCCGATCTTCGAGGCGACCGCGACGACCTCGGCCCGCGCATCGCGCAGCCGCCGCGCCGCGCGCAGGAACGCCGCCTCGCCGAGCCCGGCCACCGGCACGCCGTCGATCGTGCGCAGCTCCAGCCGGTTCCAGCCCAGCTCCCCCACGGCGGCTAGCTGGCCGTCGAGGTCGGGGGCGGCCTCGTCGCCTATGCCGGCCAGCTCAGGTGGTGCCTGCACGCGGCGCCTCCTCAGGCCCGGGCTCGTGCGCCGCGCACAGGTGCTTGGCCTCGGTGAGCAGCCGCACGGCGTCGACCTGGACGGGCAGCGCGCCGGGCGAGCAGCGGGCGCGGGCGTAGCGCCGGTAGGCGGCCAGCAGGAAGGCGGGCAGGGCGTCGTCGGCGAACACCGAACGGCGCTCGCCCTCGGCCGTGGCCACCCTGAGCTGGGCGGTGTGGTCGGCGTCGCTGCACGGGTAGTGGCCGGTGAGCGTGCCCCGCTCGAAGTGCAGGGTGATGCGCCGCTCCCGTACGGGTGAGGTCAGGTCGGAGTCGATCTCCGTGCGCACGCCGGAGTAGTGGTCGAGCCGCAGCCTGGCCCGTCCGAGCCGGGGGAGGCGGTGGCGTTCGGTGACCATGTCCTCCCAGGACGCCTCGGAGATCCGGGCGCCGCCGGCCAGGCTGAGCACCACGGCGAGCGCGTGCGGCACCTCGATGTCGAAGGCCGTGGTGGCGTCGGGACGCGCGGCGCTCCGGGTGAACCTGGGCTTGTTCTGCACGACCCGGATCTGCCTCAGCGGGCCGAACTCCTCGGCGTGCATCGCCGCCCGGAGCCGGCCGGTGAGCGTGCTGTCGAGCCAGTGGGTGGCGACCGTGAGGTCGAGGTTCCAGCGCCGGCGCACCCGGGCCACGGCCGCCAGCCCGACCAGGTCGAGGGCGAGCGGCTTCTCCACGATGAACTTGCGGTAGCCGAGCGGCGCCAGCCGGGCCAGCATCCCGGCTCTGACGTGCGGCGGGGTGCACAGGTGCACGACGGTCCGGTCGGGGGGCGCGAGCGCGGCGGCCTCCTCGGGCGACCCGGCCGGCACGGCTCCCCGTACGCCGCCGGGCGGCAGGAGGGGGTCGAGGACGACGACCGGGCCGGGCGCCAGCAGCCCGGGGGCCGCCTCGCGCACCTTGGCCAGGGAGGGCAGATGCAGCCCTGCGCCGGATCTGCCCATCCCGACGATGAATGCGTGCAACATGCTGGAGAGCGCCTCTACTCCGTCGCGTGCTCGGCTTTCCGGCCCGTACTTTTCTCACCGGAAGGACGACCTCATTTGGCGCTGTCATTGTCGAATAACTTACCGTGACATGTCAATTACTTTAAGTTACGACTATCGGCTCTGACCAGCACGACCGGCTACCGGGACACGAGGTCGCGCAGCGCCCGCGCGATCTCGGCGGGAGACTCCTCGGCCATGAAATGTCCGCAGGTGACCGTGTCGTGCCGCAGGTCGGGCGCCCAGGCCCGCCACAGCGCCGCGGCGTCGTAGCCCAGGGCGGCGCCCCAGTCCTGCTGGAGCACGGTCACCGGCATGCGCAGCCGGTTGCCCGCCGCCAGGTCGGCGCGGTCGTGCTCGACGTCGATCCCGGCCGAGGCCCGGCAGTCGGCCACGATCGACGGGACGGCGGCCCGGCAGGCGTCCAGGTACGCGGCCCGCACCTCGGCCGGGATGGCCGCCGGGTCGTTGGTCCACAGGTCGAGGAAGTGGCCGAAGAAGGCGTCCGGGCTCGCGCCGATGAGCTGTTCGGGCAGGCCGGGCGGCTGGGCCATGAGGTAGAGGTGGAAGGCGACGGCGGCGGTGGCGCCGCGCATGACGTCCCACATGTCGAGGGTCGGCAGCACGTCCAGGCAGGCGAGGTGGGTGATCGCGGCCGGGTGGTCGAGGCTGGCGCGGAAGGCGACCAGGGCGCCGCGGTCGTGCCCGGCCAGGGCGAAGCGCTCGTGACCGAGCGCCCCGGCCAGGGCCACGACGTCGGCGGCCATGGTCCGCTTGGAGTAGACGGACGGGCCGGTCTCGGCCGGTTTGTCGCTGGCGCCGTAACCGCGCAGGTCGGGGCAGATGACGGTATGGTCGGCGGCGAGGTCGGCGGCGACGTGCCGCCACATCAGGTGGGTCTGCGGGAAGCCGTGCAGCAGGACGATCGGGCTGCCCGAGCCGCCGACGGCCGCGTGGATCGTGACGCCGTCGGCGACGGCGACACGGCGGTGGTCGAATCCGGGGATGGTCATGATGGTGCCCTCCTTCGTGGGTGACCGGGTCGGTTCCCAGCGTGCCGGGGGCGGATGAGCATCCGGTGAGCAGAAAGGATGGGGGGCGTGTTCGGGGTGCTGGGGCCCGTGGTGGCCTGGGACGACGAGGGCGAGCCGATCCCGCTGAAGGGGCCGCGGCATCGCGCCGTGCTGGCCCGCCTGATCGTCGCCCGGCGCCGCGTCGTCCCGGTGACGCGGCTGGTCGAGGACCTGTGGGACGATCCGCCGCCGGACGCGGTGGGCGCGGTGCGCACGTTCGTGGCCGCCCTGCGCCGGGCGCTCGAACCCGGACGCCCGCCGCGCGCCCCCGCCCGGCTGCTGGTCACCGAGGGCCCCGGGTACGCCCTGCGCGCCGCCCCCGACGCCGTGGACGCCTGGCGCTTCGAGCAGGCCGTGACCGGCGGCCCGCCGGAACCGGCCCGGCTGGAGGAGGCGCTCGGCTGGTGGCGCGGCCCCGCCTACGCCGAGTTCGCCGACGAGGACTGGGCGCGCGCCGAACGTGCCCGCCTGACCGAGCTGCGGCTGCACGCCGTCGAACGCCGGGCCGAGGCGCAACTGGCGCTGGGCCGGGCCGCGGAGGCCGTCCCCGACCTGGACTCGCACGTCGCCGAGCACCCCTGGCGCGAGGATGCCTGGCGGCTGCTCGCCCTCGCCCTCTACCGCACCGGGCGTCAGGGGGACGCGCTGGCCGTGCTGCGCCGGGCGCGGACGCTCCTCGTCGAGCAGCTCGGCGTGGACCCCGGCCCCCGGCTGCGCCGCCTGGAGTCGGACATCCTGCACCAGGACCGCGGGCTCGCGGCCCCCGCCGACGCCACGGCCCGGGTGTGGGCGCAGGCGGCCGAAGCGTACGACCGCACGGTGGGGGCCGGGGCCCGGGCGCGGCTGGAGTCGACGGTCGGCCTGCTGCGCAACCTCGCGGTGACCGGGGGCGGCGGCCTGGAGGCGGCGCGCGGGCATCGTACGGCGGCCATCGAGGCGGCCGAGGAGCTGGGCGATCCGGAGCTGACGGCCCGGGTGATCGGCGCCTACGACGTGCCGGCAGTCTGGACCCGGTCGGACGACCCCGAGCAGGCGTCCCAGGTCGTCGCCGCGGCCGAACGCGCTCTGGACGCCCTGCCGCCCGGCGCCTCCGAGGCGGCCCGGGCGCGGCTGCTGGCCACGATCGCCGTCGAGTCGCGCGGCACCCGTTCGGCCCGGGGACGGCGGGCCGCCGCCGAGGCCGAGCGGATCGCCCGCCGCCTGGACGACCCGGCGCTGCTGGCGTTCGCGCTCAACGGGGTGTTCATGCAGGCGTTCGAGCGGGCGGGGCTGGCCCCCTACCGGGACGGGATCGGGGCCGAGCTGGTCGCCTTGTCGTCGCGGCACGGGCTGGTCACGTTCGAGGTGCTGGGGCATCTCGTCCGCGTCCAGGCGCGCGGGGCGCTCGGCGACTTCGCGACCGCCGACCGGCACGCGGACGCCGCCGACCGGCTGGCGGAACGGAACGAGCTGCCGCTGGTCAGCGTGTTCACCGAGTGGTACCGGGTGTTGCGGGGGGCGGCCTCCGGGCGGGTTCCCGCGGCCGAGGAGGAGGCGGCCTACCGGGTGGCCGCCGCGCGGCTGGACGACGTCGGGATGCCGGGATTGCGGCAGGGGCTGCTGCCGCTGGCGCTGCTGTCCGTACGGGTGCGGCACGGCCTGCCCGTCCTCGGCGGGGAACCCGTGGAGTGGGGGCCGTACGAGCCGTGGGTGCGGCCGCTCGTCCTGCTGGACGAGGGGCGGGGCGCCCAGGCTGCCGAGGCGGTCGGCCTGGTCCCGGAGCCGCCCCGGGACCTGCTGTTCGAGGCCATGTGGTGCCTGGTCGCGCGGGCCGCGGTCGCGGTCGGCGACCGGCGGACGGCGGCCCGCGCCCGCGAGGCCCTCACCCCCGCCGCGGCGGAGCTGGCCGGAGCAGGCAGCGGCCTGATCACGCTGGGCCCGGTCGCCGACTTCCTCACCGCCCTCGGCATCTGATTTCCTGCCTCATCACTCCATGGCCGCCGGTCTGTCGGTGGCGGGCTGTTCAATGGAAGGCATGACGACGGACGCGGGCAGGCGTGGGATGTTCTGGGACATGCTGGCGGGCAAGGTTCCGCCGCCGCCCGCGGCGGCGCTGCTCGGCTGGGAGCTCGTCGAGGTCGATCCGGAGGCGGGCACGATCGAGGTGGCGTTCCAGGCGGGCGAGCGGTTCGCCAACCCGGTCGGCGTGGTGCAGGGCGGCTTCCTGGCCGCGATGCTCGACGACACGATGGGGCCCGCGCTGGTGGCGACGCTGCCGGAGGATCAGTTCGCGCTGACCCTCGACCTGCAGGTGCAGTTCCTGCGTCCCGCACGGCCCGGGCGGCTCGTCGGGCGGGGGCGCGTGGTCAGGCGCGGCAAGGACGTGTGCTTCCTCGCCGGCGAGCTCCTCGCCCCCGACGGCAGGACCGTCGCCACGGCGACCGCGACGGCCATGGTGCGGACGACGGGCTGACGGGGCCTTCGTGTCCGGCGTACGCGGAGCAGGTGGAGCAGCGGCCAGGCGGCGACCAGCGCGACCCACCGGCCGTACTCCCAGGTCAGGAAGAGGTAGCCGATGCAGCCGGTGTACTCGCCGCAGTAGCGCGCCTCCACCGAGGGGATGAGGTTCGGCATCAGGATGGCCCACGCGACGAGGGCGACGGTGAGGACGATCCCCGCCGCGCCGGCCAGGACCAGCCTTCTGGCCACGCTCTGCGCGGAGGGTGCGACGGCCTGGGGGGCGATCATCCTCGCATCCTGACACCCGGGCACGGCGCTGTCGACGGGTGCGGCGGGCGGGTCAGGGGACGTCCCACTCCAGTTGGCCGGCGACCGCCTTCGGCTTCGTGTAGCCGATCGTTCCGCCGGTCTCCAGGGCGTCGGCGGTCGCCTTCAGCAGGGCGTGGTACGAGCGGATGCGGATGCCACCGGGGGTGAAGCTCATGCTGCCCTCCTGGTCGGTCTCGCCGACGTCACGGCGTACGGAGTCGATCACGAGGCTGTCGCCCGAGCCGTCGGAGGCGATGGGGATCATGCGTCCGTCCCACCATTCGTCGCGGGGGTCGTCCGCGTCGTCGGTGGCGTCGATCCCGCACAGGACGCGCCAGTGGTCGCGGATCTCCCGGATGCTCTCGTTCCGGTTGCCCAGGAAGCCGAAGGGCCAGGTGCCCTCGGTGATGGCGGAACCGTTGTGGCGCAGCAGCGAGGCCCGCAGGTCGTCAGGGAACGACAGGCCCGTCTGCGCCTCGGCGACCGCGATGGTCGTGGCCTTTCCCGGGGCGCCGAGCGTGCGGTAGCTCTTGGGGGCGTTGACCTTGAGCCACTTCTCGATCCGCCGCCACTGCCGGTCGACCGCGCGGGTCACCTTGGGGTCGATCTCGCGTACGTGTGGCTCGGCCGGCCGTGGACGGCAGTCGGCGTCGAACTCCTGGACGGAAGGCGGTTCCTGGGGTTCGGCGGGCTGCTGGTCGGCGGGCGCCGGCTCGGCGGCCTGGTCCCACCAGGTGTCCGGCTCCGAACCGCTTTCCACCGCCAGGTCGAGGTCCGTCACGCAGCGGACGCCGGCGTTCGCGTAGGCCGGGGCGCAGGGCACATTCTCGACCTCGGTCGCGGGGTCTCCTCCCTTGGAGAACACCGCCGACTCCAGGGCCTGCGCGGCCCCGGCCAGCACGGCGATCGCCAGGCCCACCATGGCCCACCGGTTCAGGCGTCGCCGGGTGGCGCCGTCGAGGGGCGTCCTGTCGGCGAAGAAGGCGGCGAGGGCGGGGTTGTCGAAGAAGGTGGCCGATCTGGTGGCGTAGCGCTCGACGTCCGCCTTCGTCGGCGTCCCGAGGATGGGGGCGGGCGGCCACGGCGACGGCGCGCTCCCGGCGCCCGTCTCAGAGCCAGGCCGCGACGAACCCGGCCGCTCAGTGCCCGGCCCCTCAGAGCCCGGCTGCCCAGAGCCCGGCTGTTCGGGGACCGGCCGGGCGGAGTCCGGCCGGTTCGCCGGCGGCGGCGGTTCCGGTGTTCGGGAGCGGCGGACGAGCACGATCGCCGCCACCGCCGCGGTCACCGCCACGGCCGCCGCCGAAAGCGCCCACCATAAACCCCGAGATGTGATCATCCGCCGCACGTGCGGCACAGTATCGGAAGGCACCGACACGTCCCGATGAATCACACCAACCGGACGAACCCTGCCAAGACGAGCGCCGGACGCGTCAGAGCCAGTGCCAGGTGATGTGCGCCTCCCGGGCGGCGTCGGTCACCCATTCGTCGAAGGCGGCCTCGCCGGCGGCCTTCAGGGTGGCCGCGTCCGCGACGGCCTCCTGTCGTTCGAGGACCTGGCCGGTCAGGAAGCCCTCCTCGAAGGGGACCGGACCGGCGGCGCCACCGGCCGGCACGTCCCGCAGCGGTTCGGGCAGCTCGCCCGCCCACGTCCGGGTCCTGGTCAGCCGCAGGTCCCACCGTCCGGCCAGGGAACCGTCGAGCTCGGCGGCCTCGACCGGGGCGTCCGACAGCACCCAGGCCGCCCGTACCTGGGCGAACCGGTCACGATGGCGGTCCAGGTACGCGGGAGCCAGCTCGGCCCGCATCCGGCCGCGGAACCGCTGGTCCTTGGCGGTCATGGTCATGTGCTCGTGGAACGCCTCGGCGGTCATGCCCATCCGGTCCAGCCACTCCAGCATCGCGTCGTGCCCGAGCAGGCCGCGCCGCCTGCGGAACCCGTCCGCGGCCGCCTGGACCTCCTCCAGGCCGACGTCCTCCTGTTCGGCGGCGTTCCGCAGCACGCAGAACCGGACCAGTTCCTCCTGCGGCGACAGCCCGGGACGCGTCAGCGAACGCAGCATGAGCATCGCCTCGGACGCCGACACGTGCGTCCCGTCCACGGTCAGCACGTAACCGGCGGCCCAATGGGTCGAATGGTCCACCAGCCAGGACGTGCCGTCCTCGGCCTGCACGGCGAGCATGATGGTGCCGCCCGACGGGTGGTCGATCAGCAGGTCGTAGTCGACGACCGGCGAGCCGGGACGCGGGCTGGTCACGAGCTGGGCGCCGAGCCGCGGGTGCGCCTGGGCCCAGGCGGCGGCGGTGCGGCGGGCCTCCTCCACGGCAGAACGCCGGCGGGCCAGCCCGCGCAGCAGGTTCACGCCGCTTTCGAGGGCCGGGCCGAGGGAGAGCTGAGTCATTGCGCGTCCGTTTCTCCGGCCGTGAGCCAGTCGGCGATGGCGTCGCTGATGGGCAGGCCGGTCAGGTCTTCGATCCAGGCCCACTGGCCGTTGGGGTTGATCTCCAGGAAGACGTACTGGCCGTCGGGGGTGAGGATGAGGTCGATCGCCCCGAACGACACACCCAGCGCGGCGACCAGGTCCACGCAGCGGCGGGCGACGTCGCCGGGCAGCCGGTGCACGCTGTGGCGGGCGCGGGCGAAGTCGTAGTGACGCCAGTCGTCGCGGGTGCGCGGCGAGTCCTGGGAGGCGATCTCGGCGGTGAACACCTGCCGTCCGACCACGGTGGCCCGCAGCTCCACCGCCTTGGGCACGTACGGCTGCAGGATGACCGGTTCGTGGACCATGCGCCCCCGGCCGCCGAGCGACCGCCGGTTCACGACGGTCGTGTAGACGGCGTGCGCGCCGCCGTCGATCGCGAAATTGGTGTGCTCCATCGCCTTGGCGATCAGCCGCCCGCCCGCGTTCTCGTAGGCGGGCACCAGCTCGGACGGGTCGTTGGTGACCACGGTCCGCGGCACGTCGAACCCCAGCCGCCTGGCCAGGGCCAGGTGGACCAGCTTGTTGTGCGCCCTGCGCAGCACCGGCCGGCGGGCCGGCAGCCAGCGCGCGTCCAGCAGGTCCCAGAAGCCGTCCGTGAACCACTCCGACAGCTCCGCCCCCCGCTCGCGGAGGTCGTCGGCGGTGACGTCGGCGGCGGCGCGCGGGCGTCCGGGACGCCGGGTCCAGACGGCCGTCGTCGTGGAGAGGTCGAAGACCTGCCCGTCCCTGGTCAGGACCAGCTCTTCCCCGTCCGCGCCGAACCGGACGGTGAGCCGGGCGGCGGACGGGTACTCGCCCGGGTCCCACCACAGGACGTCCGCGCCCCGGGCCTTCAGTTTGGGCAGGACGAGGTCCACGGTCGCGTCGCCGGGCTCGCTCAGAATCAGTAGCACGTGTCCCCCCAGCCGCGTGGGAGGAGGGCAAGCCCCTCCCACGCGGCCGCGAATCGTCTCTATCAGTAGTCGGAGACCCAGTCGGTGGGCGGGTTGCCGTTGGTGCCGTAGCAGCGCTGAGGACGCATGCCACCCGCGACGAGGCCGAGATCGACCTCCTCGATCACCGCCAGTTCGTCACCCAGATCGTCCAGACTCACGATCTTCTTGCTCATGGTCGTTACCTCCTTTCACAGTGAGCTGCGAGCCCCCCGGCTCGCGGACGCGCGAACACGTCCTCAGCTCATGTGCCAAGCCCACCATCCGGGGTTTGAAGGCGACTTGGATGTGACTTGAGAGGCAGGAGTGACCGGTGTCAGGCCCCCCGGGCCAGCGCCACGCGGACGACTTCGCGGGCCAGCAGACGGGCCGGGTCCATGACGGGGACGGGGACCGTGGCCGGGTCCAGGGCGAGCACCACCTCGGTGCACGCGGCCACCACGCGCTCCGCGCCGCGGGCGGCCATCGAGCGGGCCTGCGCCGCCAGCGCCTCGGCGTGCTCGCGGCCGGCGCGGCCACCCTTGACGGCGGCGATGGCGTCCATGACCTCGCGCTGGCCGGGCTCGTCCGGCTCGACCGGGGTGACGCCGTGCCGGCGCAGCGCGGGGCCGTACAGGTCGGCGCGGAGCGTGCCGGTGGTGGCCAGCAGCCCGGCGGCGCGGACGCCGTCGGCGGCGAGGGCGGCGGCGGTGACCTCGACGATGCTGACCAGCTCCAGCCCGGCCTCCTCGGCCAGGCGCGGCACGAACGCGTGCGCGGTGTTGCACGGCACGGCCAGCACCTCGCACCCGGCCCGGCTCAGCGCCCCGATGCCGTGCCGCAGTTGCGGGGTCGGGTCCTCACCGTGCCCGAGCAGGCTCGTCGACCGGTCGGGGACGCGGGGATCGCCCCAGATGACGACCGGCACGTGCTCCTGGTCGCCGGTGGCGCCGGTCGCGGCGGTCTCCTCCACGAGCTTGCCGTAGAAGTCGACGGTGGCGGCGGGGCCCATGCCGCCCAGCACGCCGACCATCCTGGCCCGGCCGAGCGCGGTCATCCGTGGGGCCTCCCTTTCCTGTGGCTTCCTCCGACGGCGGTCGGGCCCAGGATCGCGGTATAGGGTGTGCCGACCTCTGGAACGCAGTAATCAGACATCAAGGGAGGATCAGTGCAGGATTCCGGCGCCGAGCCGCCGTCGTTGCTGGCCGAGTCCGACCTTGAGCTCATCGACGCGCTGCAGATCAGCCCGCGGGCGAGCTGGGTGGAGGTGGGGGCGGCCGTCGGCGCCGACCCGGTGACGGCGGCCCGGCGCTGGCAGCGGCTCACGAGCACCGGCGAGGCCTGGACCTCGGCCGCCCTCGGCCCACGCCAGATGCACGCGCTGAGCATGGCGTTCCTGGAGATCGACTGCGCGGCGGGCGCGGCGGCCGACGTCGCGGCGGCGCTGGCGCGCGAGCGCCACCTGATCACCGTGCAGCACGTGGCCGCCGGGCACGACCTGTTCGTGATCGCGGTGGCCCCGTCGCTGCCGGCCCTGGCCGATCACGTGCTCACGGCGCTGCCCCGGGTGCCGGGCGTGGCCAAGGTCCGCACGCACGTCGCCACGCGGGTGTTCGAGGCGTCGTGCCGGTGGCGGCTGCGGGTGCTGCCGCCGCGCGCCGCCGCCGCGCTGGCCAGGCGGCCGGCCGCGCCGGAGTCGGCCAAGGAGATGGACGAGATCGACCGGCGGCTGTTCACCGCCCTGCTCGCCGACGGCCGGGCGCCCTACGCCGAGCTGGCCAGGGCGGTGGGCACGTCCGAGCGCACGGTGCAGCGCCGGCTGACCAGGCTGGTGGCCACGGGCGACCTCGACTTCCGCTGCGACCTGGCGCGTTCGCACGCGGGCTGGCACTCGGCCGCGCTGCTGTGGCTGCGGATGCCCGACGCGCTGCTGGAGGAGACCGGCCGCGCGCTGCTCGGCTGGCCGGAGACGCGTACGTGCGCGGCGCTGGCCGGGCCGCGCAACATGCTGCTCACGGTGGGCCTGCACGGCGTGGCCGACCTGCATCCGCTGGTGGTGCGGCTGGAGGAGCGCTTCCCGCACGTGAACGTGGCCGACCGGCAGATCGTGCTGCGCCAGTCGAAGCTGTACGGGCGGCTGCTCGACCCGTACGGCCGGTGCGCCGAGGTCGTCCCGGTGGACCCGTGGAGCCTTCCGGGGGCCGCGTGATCAGCGGGGCTCGGGGACCGTCCCGCCGTGGGACTCCCTGCACATGCCCGCGCGCAGCACGGCGGCCTCGCTCGTGGCGACGAGCTGCAGGTCGCCGACGGCCAGGGCGGGCAGGCCGAGCGCCGACACCGTGGCGGTGATCCGGCCGACCTCGCCGCGTACGCGTGCCTCGTCGCAGCCGACCCGGGGCGCGGGGGCGCCGAGCGTCGGCATGACCAGCAGGTCGATCCCGGCCGTGTCCGCCGCGAACGCGGCCCGCAGCGCCGCCAGCCGCTCGACGGCCCGCCGGTGCTCCTCGTGGCCGATGCCGCCGGCGGCCGCCAGCTTCGCGCGTACCCCGGGGCTGTAGCGGGCGGCGCACTCGGGGAAGGTGCCCTCGTGCGTCCGGCGCGCCTGCGCGCTCACGATCGTCCAGTACGGTTCCAGCACCTCGGCGGGCAGGGCCACCTCGCGCAGCCGCGCACCCAGCTCGGCGAAGTCCCCGGCCTGCCCGCAGCCCTCGGCGACGCCCACGACCAGCCCGGCCAGCGAGTCGGGCGGCTGGACGACCTCGCCGGTCAGCGCCTGCCAGACCCGGGCGCAGTCGGCGACCGAGGTGGTCATCGGGCCGACCACGTCGAAGGCCGGCGCGAGCGGCGCCACCCCGGCGGCGGGCACGGCCCCCGAGCGCGGGCGCAGACCCACCACGCCGCAGCAGGCCGCGGGCATGCGCACCGAGCCGCCGGTGTCGGTGCCGAGCCCGAACCGGGCGATCCCGGCCGCGAGCGCCGCGGCGGTGCCGCCGCTCGAACCGCCGGGGGTCAGGTGCGGGTGGCGCGGGTTGCGCACGTCTCCCCAGTGCGGGTTCTCGCTGGTCACGCCCCAGGCGAACTCGTGCTGGTTGGCCTTGCCGACCAGCAGCGCGCCGGCCTCGTCCAGCAGTTCGACGCAGCGGGCGTCGGCCAGGGCCGGTTCGGCGCCGTACAGGGCGGAGCCTCGGGTGGTGGGCAGGCCGGCCACGTCGATCATGTCCTTGACCACGTACGTCCAGTTCCGCAGCGGCCCGCCCGGCGTGGGACGGACGTCGCGCCCGAGCCGGTCGAGCACGGGCTCAGGACCGGCCTCGATGAGGATGTCGTGCCCGCTGTGGAGGCGGATTGCCTCGGCGGACTGGGCGATCGCCGCCTCGCGTTCCACGGTGGAAGATCTCCTTAACCTTGCGCGGGCACGGCGACGCCAGGTGGTCGCGGCCCGGGGGTGATCCGGCACATGCTGGCAGATCGGCCCTGGCCGCGTCGAGAGGCGGGTCAGACGGTCAGCGCGTCCAGGAGCCACTGGAGGCGGGCGGTCTCCCGGTCGGGATGGACCAGCGTGAAGATGCTGCGGCTGATGTTGAGCCATGGCACGTCGACCACCACGACGTCCTCGCCGTGGCCGCGCAGTGCGAGGTCGGGGATGAGGGCCGCGCCCACGCCCGCGCCGATCAGCGACAGAGTGATCTTGAAGTCGTCGGAGTGGCAGACCACGCGCGGGTGCAGGGACCAGTGGGCGAACAGGGCCTCGAAGAGCGTGGCGTCGCTGCTGGCCGGATGGTGCATGATCCACGGCAGGTCGACGAGCTGCTCGGCCCGGTACGGCGACAGGTCCGGCCAGAGCCTGGGCAGGACGAGCTTGTACCGGTCCTCGGCGATCCATCGCCTGTTCAGCACCGACGGCCACGACAGCCCGGTGTTGCCCACCTGGTAGACCACGGCGGCGTCCATCTCGCCGCCGCTGCCCAGGCGGGCGATGAGCTGGGACGACTCGGCGACCGACAGCCGGATCCCGGCCCGGTCCTCCGGTTCCATCTCCCGCAGGACCCCGGCCAGCACGTCGGTGAAGCTGGGGAACAGCCCGAGACGGATCTGCGGCTCGCTGTTGCGGTGCACCGCCTGGACGGTGGCCACCATGCGCTCGATGTCGGCGAGCACCGTCTCGGCCTGCCTGGCCAGCACCTCCGCCGCGCTGGTCGGCAGCACGCTGTGCGCGAAGCGGTCGAACAGCCGTACGCCGGTCTCGCGTTCCAGCGCGGCCATCTGCTGGGAGACGGCCGAAGAGGTGTATCCGAGACGATTCGCCGCGGCCGCGAACGACCCCAGACGCACTACCTCACCCAGTGTGCGCAGATGTTCTGGCTTGAGCATAAGCGTTCCTTGCCCTCAGCGCTGCTAAATGTCGTGTTTATATCGCTTCCTACTTCTTTCTGCCACTTCTACAGTGAGCCGCACCACCCCACCCGAAACCCCTGAGAGATCCATGACATGCGCGTATACCGCAACGCCACCATTCGCACCGGCACCAACGGCGCCCCCGCCGCCCAGGCCATGGCCGTGGACGGCGAGCTGATCGTCGCCGTCGGGAACGAGGCAGACGTGCGTGCGGCGGCGGGCTCGGGAGCCGAGCTGGTGGACCTCGAAGGCGCCGCCGTCCTGCCCGGCCTGTACGACGCCCACATCCACACGGCCCAGTACGCCCAGAGCCTCGGCGCGGTCGACCTGCGCGACGTGCGCTCCCTGGACGAGGCCCTGGCCAAGGTGGCCGAGCACGCGGCGACCCTGCGGCCGGGCGCGTGGCTGTTCGGCGGCCGGTGGAACAGCAACATCTGGAACCCGCCCGTCCAGCCCGACCGCAAGGCCCTCGACTCGGTCTGCCCCGACCTGCCCGTGGCGCTGCCCAACGTCGACGGCCACACCGTCTGGGCCAACTCCGCCGCGCTGCGGATGGCCGGGATCGACGCCTCCACCCCCGACCCGGTCGGCGGCGAGATCGTCCGGGACGAGTACGGGGAGCCCACCGGCATCCTCCGCGAGTCCGCCTCCTATCCGCTGCGCGCCCTCATGGTCTCCGGCGACCTGCGCGACCTGCTGCGCGCCGGCCAGGAGGAGCTGCTGTCGTTCGGGCTGACCAGCGTGCACGACATCGACGGCGAGGACTGCCGGGCCGCCTACCTGGAGCTGCGCGACTCCGGCGAGCTGAAGATCCGCGTGCACAAGGCGATCCCCACGGTCGCCCTGGACGCCGCCATCGCCGAGGGACGCCGTACCGGCCAGGGCGACGACTGGGTCCGCACCGGCCCGGTCAAGGTGTTCAGCGACGGCGCGCTGGGCTCGCACACCTGCCACATGCACGAGGCGTTCGCCGGTGAGCACGACAACACCGGCATCGCGGTCACCCCGTACGAGGACCTCGTACGGATCTTCAGCAAGGCGGCGGCGGCCGGCATCGCGGTCGCCACGCACGCCATCGGCGACCGCGCCAACCGGCTGGTCCTCGACGCCTACGAGGCGATCGGGACCACCGCCGGCCTGCGGCACCGCATCGAGCACGCCCAGCACCTGCGCCCCCAGGACCTGACCAGGATGGCCAGGCTGGGCGTCGTCGCCTCGATGCAGCCGGTTCACTGCACCACCGACATCGCCCTGGTGGACTCGCTGCTCGCCGGCCACGACCTGGCCTCCTACGCCTGGCGAGGCATGCTCAACGCCGGGGTCGCGCTGGCCTTCGGCTCCGACGCGCCGGTGGAGAGCCCCGACCCGTGGGCCGCCCTCTACGCCGCGGTCACCCGTACCAGGCAGGACGGCACGCCCGCCGGCGGCTGGCAGCCGGAACAGCGGCTGAGCATGGCCGAGGCGATCACCGCACACACCCTCGGCGCCGCGTACGCGGCCGGCGAGCAGGACCGCAAGGGCGTGCTCGCGCCCGGCATGCTCGCCGACTTCATCGCCGTGGACACCGACCCGTACCTGGAACCGCCGGAGGCGGTGCTGCGCACCCAGGTCCTCACCACCGTCGTCGGCGGCGAAGTCCGCTGGCAGCGATCCTGAAGGAGCACCCCCTCGTGAACATCCGCACCATCTCCGCCCTCGCCGCCGGCGCGCTGCTGGCCGCCACCACCGCCTGCGGCGCCCAGTCCCTGGACAGCGGCGGCGCCGCCGCCCCCGCGGACGGCGGCACGGCGGCGGTCACGCTCGACCAGGCCCCCACCGAGGAGAAGGCGGCCGACGTGATCAACGCCATCACCCCGGACAAGGACCTGGCCGCCAAGGCGCCCGCCCGCCTGAAGACGCAGGGGCTGAAGGTCGTCACGTCCGTCGGCTACCCGCCCATGGAGGTGTACGCGAGCGACGGCAAGACGGCGATCGGCTTCGACCCGGCGCTGGCCAGGGCCATCGCCAGGAAGCTCGGCGCCAAGGTGACCATCTCCGACGAGGAGTTCAACTCCCAGATCCCCGGCGTGCTCACCGGCCGCTACGACTTCGTCATCTCCTCGATGAGCGACACGCCGGAGCGGCAGAAGCAGGTCACGTTCGTGGACTACGTGCAGGCCGGCGCCGGTCTGCTGGTCAAGAAGGGCAACCCGGCCAAGATCAACGGCCCGGCCGACGTGTGCGGCAAGACGGTCTCCGTCGTCGACAACGGCTCGTCCATGGAGCTGGCCGAGCAGTACGACGCCGACTGCAAGAAGGACGGCAAGCCGGCCGTCGACATCCTGAAGTTCCCCGGCGACCAGGAGGCCCTGATCCAGGTCACCGGCGGCCGGGCCCAGGCCACCATCACCGACTACGTCGTGGCCGCCAGCAAGGCCGCCGACCCCAAGCTGGACGTCGAGGCGATGGCCCTGGAGGGCACCGAGAGCCCGTGGGGCATCGGCATGAAGCCGGACGACAAGGAGCTCGTCGAGTCGGTGAAGGGCGCCCTGGACTCCCTCATCGCCGGCGGCGAGTACGCGAACCTGCTGAAGGCGTGGAACCTGGACAAGCTGGCCGTCCAGTCCGCTGTCGTCAACGGCGGTAAGTGACCATGCGCACGGAACCCTTCACCGGGCCGTCCGGGGAGCACATCCCGGTCGCCAGGACGCGGCACTGGGGACGCCTGGCGGCCGCGGCCGTCGTGACGGCGATCGCCGGCTGGCTGGTCTACCTGGTCGTGGTGAACCCGCGCCTCGACTGGGGCAAGGTCGCCGAGTACCTGTTCAACGACCGCATCCTCGCCGGGATCTGGGTCACCATCGAGATCTCGGTGCTGGCGACCGTGCTGGGGCTGGTGCTCGGCGTCGTGGTGGCGATCATGCGGCTGTCGCACAACCCGGTGCTCAGCGGGCTGGCCACGCTCTACATCTGGTTCTTCCGCGGCACGCCGGTGCTGGTGCAGCTCATCTTCTGGTACAACCTGGCCTTCCTGTTCCCCGAGCTGGTGCTCAAGGTGCCGTTCACCATGATCGGCGTCAAGTGGGACACCAACCTGGTGATGACCGGTTTCACCTCGGCCATGCTGGGGCTCGGGCTGAACCTGGCGGCGTACTTCGCCGAGACCGTACGGGCCGGGATCCAGGCCGTCGACCACGGCCAGACCGAGGCCGCGTACGCGCTGGGCATGACGCCGGCCAAGCGGATGCGCGTGATCGTGCTGCCGCAGGCGCTGCGCATCATCATCCCGCCCACCGGCAACGAGTTCATCTCCATGCTGAAGACCACGTCCCTGGTCTACGTGGTGGCCGGGCACGACCTGATGACCAACGCCAGCCAGATCTACAAGGCCAACAACCTGATCATGGAGCTGCTCATCGTGGCGAGCCTGTGGTACATGCTCATGACCGCCGTGGCGACCTTCCTCCAGGGCCGGCTGGAACGCCGGTTCGGCTCCGAGGCCGTACGGCTGGTCCGCGGCGGCGGGCTGGCGGCCCGGATCCTGCCCAAGGCGGCGGCGTGAAGCCCGTCGTGCACGCCACGGGCGTGCGCATGGGCTACGGCGACACGCAGGTGCTCAACGGCGTGGACTTCACCGTCGCGCCCGGCGAGGTGAGCTGCGTGATCGGGCCGTCGGGATCGGGCAAGTCGACCTTCCTGCGCTGCGTCAACGGGCTGGAGCAGGTGCTCGGCGGCAGCCTGCGGGTGCTCGACGAGGAGGTCGGTCACAGTCTGCGCGAGGGACGCTACCGGCCGTGGACGCCCAAGGAGTTCGCCGTCTTCCGCCAGCGGATCGGCATGGTGTTCCAGCGGTTCAACCTGTTCGCCCACCAGAGCGCGCTGGAGAACGTGGCCTGCGCCCCCGTCCACGTGCTCGGCGTCCCGGCGGATCGGGCCCGGGTGACCGCCATGGAACACCTGGACCGCGTCGGCCTGGCCGCGCACGCCCACAAGCGGCCCCACCAGCTCTCCGGCGGCCAGCAGCAGCGGGTCGCCATCGCCAGGGCCCTGGCGATGAGCCCGGAGCTGATGCTGTTCGACGAGCCCACGTCCGCGCTGGACCCCGAGCTGGTGGACGAGGTGCTGGAGGTCATGCGCGGCTTGGCCGCCGACGGCATGACGATGGTCGTGGTCACCCACGAGATCGCCTTCGCCAGGGAGGTCGGCGACCGGCTGGCCTTCTTCGCCGACGGGGTCGTGGTGGAGAGCGGCCCGCCGGCCGAACTGCTGGCCAACCCGGGGCACGAGCGGACCAGGGCGTTCCTGTCCAGCGTCCTGAGCTCGGACAACCGCTCCTGACGACGGCCCGGCAGCCCGACCGCGGCTGCCGGGCCTCCGATCAACGTGCGCTGAACCGCAGGAAACCGGCCGTCTGTGTCGTGGCGGCGATCAGGGAGCCGGCGATCAGCGCCAGCCACAGGCCGTTCAGCCCCCACGCCTGCGCCGCCGGGCCCGCCACGGCAGCGAGCACGCCGTTGCCGAGCACGGCCGATCCCAGCGTCCAGGACGACCGCCGGAGCGCCGTCAGACCGGCGGACATCACGATCGCGCAGTGGTCGGCCAGGGCGTGGACCACCGACAACGGCACCAGGCCGACGGCGACGGCGAGCACGGCGGCGTCCGAGGTGAACAGCCCGAGCACCGCCTCCCCCAGGAGGACCAGCACGAGCCCGCCCGCCAGCACGCCGGCGGCGCCGATCGTCAGGGCCGCCCGGTTCAGCCGACGGGCCTCGCCGGGGAGGACGGCCCGGGCGATCTCCGGCGTCGCGGCCTGCGCGACCGCGACGGCGGCCAGTCCGAGCAAGCCGTGCAGCGACAGCAGGACGGCGTGGGCCGCCGCCCCCTGGGCCCCCGTCCGCGCGGCGGCGTAGGTCACCCCGCCCAGGACCGCGAACTTGACGACGAGCGTGGCCGACATCGGCAGGCCCACCCTGGCCATCCGCAGGATCTCCCGGGGACGGGGGCGTCCCGGCCACGGCGACCGTCCGCGCAGCTCGGGCAGGCGCAGCAGGAGCGCGTTGGACACGGCGACGGCCACAGCGGTGGACGCCAGCAGCGCGACACCGCTGCCCTGAACCCCCATCCGCGGCACCAGGACGAGATGCAGCACGATGTTCGCAGCCGTGCTCGACAGGCCGGACCTGAGCACCAGCCGGCTGCGTCCCAGCGCGACCAGCATGCCGCCGGCGCCGCTGCCTGCGGCGTACAGCAGCACCTGGGCCGCCATCAGCGGCGGCAACGCGCCGAACTCGGCCGTCACCTCGCCGGGCGCCCCGCCGATCCGCGCGATCACCGGGACCCCGAGCATGACGCCCGCGCCGGCCGCGCCGAGTCCGAGGGTGAGCCGGCGCGCGTCCTTCAGGACGGCCAGCGCCTCGCCCGGACGGTCCCGGCAGGCGGCGACGAACGGCGCCATCCCCCGCAGCCCGCCCGACACCGCGGCCGTGACCGGGGTGAGCACCGCGTTGACGAGGGCGAACGCCGCCAGTTGCACGGTGGCCTGGCGTCCGAGTAGGGCGGTGCCGACGAGCTGGGCGACGACGCCGGCACTCATGGACAGGTAGAGCGGAACGGCGGCGGCGAGAAGCGCACGATGTGGGGAGGGCATGAAAGGCAAGATCCCGGGGGCGCCTGCCCGCCGGGATGCATGATCATTATACCGGTACGCCGCCCGTCCCGTCTGCCCCTTCGCCTCTCAGCCGCCTCCGAGCCGGCCCGGCGCAAGGGGCCGTCCGGAACGAGGGTCCAGGGTGATCGTCTGCCCGCCCCACAGTCCACGGTCGTCCCCGGGCCGGTCGTCCAGGCGGACGTGTGCGGGATCGAGCCAGGTCACCCTGGGCAGGCCGTCGTCGTATTCGGTGGTGAAGCGCTCCACCAGGGGCCATTCGCGGGTCAGCGGGCCGTCCTTCCTGCGGACCACGAGCGTCCAGTCGGGGACGATCCAGTCGTCGTACAGGACCCGCACCTCCAGCCCGCTGCCGTCCGGGCCGGGGATCGTGGAATGCACCCGCACGACGCTCACCAGACCGACCAGTCCGACCGTCGCCCAGATCATCACGAGCGCCACGGCGGGCCCGCGCGGACCGGCCCCGAAGGCCAGCGCCCCCGAGACGATGACCAGGCTCGCCGCCACGGTCCCCAGCAGGACCGGCCGGTCGAGCACCACGTAGTGCCCGAGCCCGCCCACCAGGGCAGCCGCCACCACGACCACCGCCAGGACGAGGAGGCCGGCGGCCACCCGCCCGCGCAGACTCTCGCCGGGGTCGTCCATGTCCGTCGAGGTCGTCCGCGGCACGGCGGGTTCAGGCAAACCTGACCTCCAGCCTGATCCGCTGGTTGGTCCCGCTCTGCTCGAAGTCGGCGGTGACCTGCGAGCCGAAGGAGGAGCTGCCGGTCAGCTTCACCTGGAGCGGGTAGACCTTGCCGCTGCCGGCCGAGCGGTAGGTCGCGGTGATCCGGTACCGCCCCAGGGGCACGTCCACCACCGCCCAGCCGCTGTCGGTGTAGACCGGTTCGCGACCGGAGACGACCCTGCCCTTGCTGCCGTCGATCAGCGGGCCTACCGGGGTCATCGTCAGCCGTACGTTCTCCTGGTCGACGTTCTCCGGGAGGTTGTCGAACCAGAGGTTCGTGGCGACCAGGCCGCCGTAGTAGCGGCCGTCGGTGCCCGGCCGCCTGCCGGTGACGCGCCAGGTGAAGTTCCGTACGCCGCCGGCGCTCGCCCGGACGGAGGCGGTCGAGGTGGGCTCAAGGTCGAAGGTGTACTGCCTGCCGTTGAACTGCCGCGTCACCGAGGCGCTGACCACCCAGGACGACGGTTCGTGCGGCAGTCGCGTCCGGTAGAGGCCGTTACGGTCGCTGAGCAGCACGATGTCGCTGTTGTAGTAGCGCCGGTCCTTCACCACGACCTTCGCGCCCTCGACCGGCCGCCCGGCCGAGTTCACCACCCGTCCCTGTACGGCGTAGGCCGCCGCCGCGATGCTCACGTCAGCCGCGTCGGCCGGGCCCGGCGCGCACCCGAGCACCGCGCTCAGGACGAGCGTCGCCCCCGTCCTGCCCAGAACCGACCGTTTCCTCGTCTCGCCCACGCCCATCTTCTCCCCGTCCACCGAATGCGTCCCGTCCTGCCGGCCAGAAACGAGATCACCCTGGCACCGGCCCCTTGGAAACGGCTGGAAAGCACTGGAGACGGCCAGTGGAGTGCCCTCGGCCGGATGGTCCTCGGCTGGGGCGGCGGGCGAGCCTCGGCTACAGTGGAGAGGAGATTGTGCATAAGCACCTATGACTTTGGGGAGGCAGAGCCCGCCGCGGCGGGCTCGTTGTCGTGAGAGGTCTGACGAGCAGCCTGGGGCAGGACGAGTCCGGGGCCGTGTGGCGCGGCGCCCCCCACCCGGTCCTGCTGGTGGACGCCGCCGGTGTCATCGCGCAGGCCAACGACGCGGCGCTGCGGCTGCTGCCCGAGGCGGTCCCCGGAGCGGCGCTGGCCGACAGCGCCCCCGCCTGGCTCTCCCGGGCCCACGACGCCCCCGGAGCTCCGGATGCCTCCGCCGATGCCGGCGTGCGCGGCCTGATCGGGGAGTCCACGTTCGAGGCCCGTCCGGTCCGCGACGGCGACGTGACCGCCTGGTGGCTCACCGACGCCACCGACCTCGTACGCGCCACCCAGGCCCTGCACCTCGAACGCGAGCGCACGTCGTTCCTCGACAAGGCCTCCGGCGAGCTGCTGTCCTCGCTCAACCTCGACCGCTGCCTGGAGGTGACCGCCCGGCTGGCCGCCCGCCACCTGGCCGACGCCGCGCTGGTCATCCTGCCGCCGTACCGGCGCAGGCACTCGATCGCCTACTGCGGCCCGGACGGCGCCGTCGTCCGGGAGGACCTGGCCGTCGACCCCGAGGCCGTGCCGGGCCTGGCCGAGGCGTTGCAGGGCTATCCGCCCCTGCCCTCCCGCTGGATCGATCCCGCCGCCGCCCCCGGCTGGCTGGCCCGCGACGGGCTCGGCGAGGTCGGCTCGATGGTCGTGACCGCCCTGCCCGGCCACGGCGTCCCGGCGGGGGCGCTCGTGCTGCTGCGCGGCAACGGCCAGGCGGGCTTCTCCGACGGCGAGGAGGTCTTCGCGCGGCTGTTCGCGGCCCGCGCCGGGGCCGCGATGTCCGCCGCCCGCCTGTACGCCGAGCAGGCCGACATCACCGAGACCCTCATGCGCGAGCTCCTGCCGCCCCGCGTGGGCAGCCTGCACGGCGTCGAGGTCGCCGCCCGCTACCGGCCCTCCGAGCACACCGCCCGCGTCGGCGGCGACTTCTACGACCTCCACCCGCCCGCCGAGCCCGGCCAGGAGTCGCTGGTGGTGCTCGGCGACGTGGCCGGCAAGGGCCTTGAGGCCGCCGTGCTCACCGGCAAGATCCGGCACACCCTCCAGGCCCTGCTGCCGCTGGCCGACGACCATCAGCGCGTGCTCGAACTGCTCAACGGCGTCCTGCTCAAGAGCAGCGACCGCTCCCGGTTCGTCACGCTCGTCCTGGCCTCGATCCGGCGTGCCGGCAACCGCGTCCTGGTCCGGGTCACCAGCGCCGGGCACGCGCCGCCCGTCGTCGTACGCGGCGACGGGCGCGTCGACGTGGCCGGCACCAAGGGCACCCTCATCGGCATGCTCGAACGCGTCACCAGCGTCACCGACACCGTGGTCCTCGAACCCGGCGAGACCTGCCTGCTCTACACCGACGGCATCACCGAGGCCGTCGGCGGCCCGCTGGGCGACGAGATGTTCGGCGACGAACGGCTGCTGGAGGAGTTGCGGCAGTGCGGCGGCATGCCGCCCGAGGCGATCACGGAACGTGTGGAGATGTTGTCCTCCCAGTGGGTAGGGGGTGGCGATCACGATGACATGGCCGTGATCGCCATCACGGCGCCGCGCGGAGCACATCTGAGCGCGGTGGGAGGACACGGACGGGGAAGGTTCACCGCATGACGCACGCAGACGGATTCTCCGCCTGGCGCGAAAAACTCTGGAACGCCGCTGTCGCAGGCGACGAATACGCCGCCACCGACGCCGCGCTCGCCGCGCTCGACCAGGACATCCCTCTGGAAACCCTGCTGCTGAAGGTCGTCGCCCCCGTACAGGCCCGGGTGGGCCTTGAGTGGGAGACCAATCGCATCACGGTGGCGCAGGAGCACACCGCCACCGCCGTCAACGAGCGGGTGCTGGCCGCGCTCGCCCACCATCCGGCCGCCCGCGCCGCCGCCGCGAACGGCCCGGTCCTCGGGCGCATCGCCGTCGCCTGCATCGACGGCGAGTGGCACGCCATGCCCGCCCGGATCCTGGCCGAGGTGCTGCGGCTGCGCGGCTGGCGGGTCGACTACCTCGGCGCCCAGGTCCCGACGCCGCACCTCATCACGCACCTGCACCGCACCGCCTGCGACGTGGTGGCGCTGTCCAGCTCCATCCCCACCCGGCTGCCCGGCGCGCACTCCGCCATCACCGCCTGCCAGGCGACCGGCACGCCGGTGATGGCCGGCGGCGCCGCGTTCGGACCGGACGGCCTCTACGCCCGCCTCCTCGGCGCCGACGCCTGGGCCGCGGACGGCGCCGCCGCCGCCGACCGGCTCGCCGCCGGCCCGCTGCCCCGCCCCACCGCCCCCCGCCAGGCCGTGGACGACCTGCCGCACCTGGGCGACCAGGAGTACACCCTGGTCAGCCGGTCGGCCCGGCGCCTGGTCAGGGACGTCATGGGCGGCCTGGAGGAACGCGTCCCCGCGATGGCGGCCTACACGCCGCAGCAGCGCCGGCACACCGCCGAGGACGTCCTGCACATCGTCGACTTCCTGGCCACCGCGCTCTACGTGGACGACCCCGCGCTGTTCGGCCGCTTCCTCACCTGGACGGCGGGCGTCCTGACCGCTCGCGGTGTCCCGGCCGGTGCGCTGCTACCGGCCCTCGACCTGCTGGGCGGCCGGCTGGAGGACTTCCCGCGCGCCTCGGCCCTGATCGCCCACGGGCGCGATGCCATACGCGCCGCGTCCTCCCCCACCGACGACCCCCCTCTCCCCGGCCACGGAAAGATCGCATGACCGCCTTCGCCCCCGATCCGCTGACCCTCGCCCAGGACACGCCCCACCCGGGGGTGCTGCGCGTCCACGTCAACGGCGACCTGGACTACAACACCGCGCGCGAGCTGCTGGCCACCGCCGTCGCCGCGCTCGCCGACGGCGCCCTGACCGACCTGCACCTCGACTTCGACGGCCTGCACTTCTGCGACTCCAGCGGGCTGTCGGCGCTGCTGATGATCCACCAGCACGCCGTGTCGGCCGGCACCCGGCTGCATCTGGAGCAGCGCCCGCGGGTGCTGGAGCGGCTGCTGGACGTCAGCGGCACGTACGAGCACCTCACCGGCGCCCCGGCCGCCGTCACCCAGCATTCCTTCACCCAGGACTGAACCTCGCCGGGGACCGTCCCGCCTCTGGAACCCGTCCGGAGCCCGCCTTCGGCCGGGTTCAGCCCGCCGTGACCCAGCCGGCTGCCGGGAGGCCCCTCTCGCGGCCCGACGCGCGACGGAAGACCGCGGCTCCGGCCGTCGCGGCGAGCACGGTGTCGCCCATGGCGATGTGCTCGGCCATCCCCGTACGGCGCATCATGTTGGCGCAGTTCGACGGGGGCCTGGCCACCGCCAGGTCGCCGCCGGTCTCGTGGGCGTGCTTCCACAGCGCGATGACGACGGCCAGCCCGGTGGAGTCGAAGAACTCGACGCCTTCGAGGTCGAGCACGATCATCCGTATCGGGGCCCGGCCGCCCCCGTCGCCGTCTCTGTCGCCGTCTCTGTCACCGTCGCCGTCGCCGTCGCCGGCCACGATGCCGAGTGCCCATTTCCGGAACTCGGGTTTCTGCGTGAAGTCGAGGTCTCCGCTCAACTCCATGACCAGGCAACCGTCCGCCTGTCTCGTCTCCGCCCGCAACCGGGGCCCCTGCCAGCTCGTCTCAAGCTCTTCGCCGTCGATGCCGTCCACCTCCAGGTGCCTGCTCTTCTACCCGTCTGCTTCGGGCCCACGCCGCCGTTGGTGAGAAGCGTACGCATCCCGGGTGGTGGACGCCGCCCATCGGGGGATACGAGATGAGATGTCCGGGATCAAGCCGTGGGACAGGTAGGTTGGCCGACCATGGACGACCTCCGACGCCCGTTCCGCGCCCGCCCGCCGATGTCCCGCACCGGCCGCGGCCGTACGCTCGCCTGTCTCCTGCTGGTGGGCGCGGCCGTCGCCGGGACGGCGGGATGCGGCAGCGCGGAC